>JAPOOS010000201.1 GCA_026713305.1 Paracoccaceae bacterium | reverse complement strand
GGCAAATGTTGCAGCACCGCGTCGATTGAATCCGCAGGAGGACTGCTCCGCGACCTTGTCACTCTCCCAATGCCAATTTTGTAAAGGCCGAACTTGAAGGAACGCTCGGTCGCCTTTTGCCTGCGCACCCTCTTGCCGAGGCCCGGCTTCAGCGTCTCCGCCACTGCCACCTTAAGCCGCTTGCCATCCTCGAACGCTCCGGGCGTGGAAAGATACAGCATGCGCGGCGCGAACTTCCAGCCCTTGGCGGCTGCATCCCACTTGCGCTTGAGATGCATCAGCGTGGAACTTTTGCCGGCCCCGGGAGCGCCGTAGAGAATGCGCGTCAGGCCGCTGGCCCGAGACCCGCTGGCCTTGCGCTCCTTCCACAACAACTCCAGACGGGCCTCGATGTCGGCGACGATGTCGTGCCGTCCTGCGAAATAGGGAGGCACGCTGCGGTCCTCCCTGTCCATGAAGGTCTGTAGATCTGCAATCTGCTTCGCCGAAAGCGTCATGTCGTGTCTCCCGTCCGGGTCTCCACCTGCCATGGGATGCGATGTTGGACGATGGTTGCCGCCACGGCGGGCAGCGCCTCCGCCGGTTGACAAGAATACAGTTCATCGCGCCTGCATTCAATATGCCGGGCGGCAGGCGGCGGTCGGCGTTGCGGAATTGTATGTCGCACCACGCCATTGGCGTTCGGCGCATCAAGGAGCGAAGGCAGAAAGGGTGAAACAGAGCCGGAACAGAGCTCCACTTGCCTGGATTGTGCCGATGGATGCGCAATGCCGCGCCTCCGGCTTGCCCTGCGCAATGCACCCTCAAAGCGACACCAGCGTCGAACAGGACTGCCTTGAAGGCAGCAGCCGGTTGAACGGCGCAGGCTGTGCAAGCCAAGCAATGGCAGGCAGTGGGGCGGCGGCTTCGAGCAGGCTGTTGCGACCAGCAGGGTCTCGTTGTCGGTGCTGCGCTTGCGGGCCGCTCCCGGTCGCGGCGTCTCGGACTTGGCCCACTCCAGGCTGCCTTCGACAAAACGACGCCTTGTCCGTGTGACAGTCGACAACGCACAGCCCACCTGCTTGGCAATCTCGGCGTTGGACGTCCCTTGGTCTGCAGCCAGAAGAATCTGCGCTCGCTTGATGCGGCGCACACCTTCCCTCCCGCCGGAAGGCAGGGCCTCCAATTCGTCTCGTTCCGATTGGTGCAATTCCACTCGCCAGCGCATGTTGCTCACAGGCGCCTCCATTGTTGTGGACACCCCCATGAATCGAAACGAAGCTCCTTGTCCATACCCCGAAGGCCGGCAATGCTGGAAAACAGGGCCGGCGGCCGACTTTCATTCACGCACATTTGCAAATCAACCGCCGCCACCCGCCGAGCGTGGACCACATGGTTTTCAATCCTGATCAAGCCGGTTTCATCGAACGCATCCCTTGACAACCAAGGGAGCATTCGGGCATTCAACAATCCCAACAAACTGTCGACTCTGAACACAGCATGTCACAGCCCGCGAAAACTACCGTGCAACGACACTAGATGCCAAGGTGATCAATCAGCAGCGCCGGAAATGCATTGACTTCGCGGCGCGAGTACTCCTCCACATTGCGGCCGGTTTCCATCAGGCAGACACGGTCGGCCAATTCCAGAACCGCGTCGACACGCTGTTCGACGAGAAGAATCCCCACATTCCGCTCCTTGAGCTGCAGAACCGCGTTCCGGATCTGGGTGATCATGGACGGCTGCAACCCCTCGGTCGGCTCATCCAGCAAAATCACACGCGGCTCGATGCAAAGCGCCCTCGCGGTGGCAAGCATTTGCTGTTCACCTCCCGACAAAGTGCCTGCAACCTGCTTCAGTCTCTCGCGCAGTCGCGGAAAAAGCTCCAACGCCATCTCCCTTGTCTCGGCGCCGCTTCCCCTGACCATCAGTCCAATTTCGAGATTCTCGGCCACGGTCAATTCGGCAAACAGCCGCCGCCCCTGTGGAACCAGCCCAATGCGAAGTCCGGCAATGCGATGTGGCGGACAGTCGCTTATTCGTTTGCCATCCATCTCTATGGTTCCCGACGATATCGGAAGCAGTCCCATGATGGCCTTGATCACAGTTGACTTGCCGGCGCCGTTGCGGCCAACCAGACAGAGAATCTCGCCGGCGCGAACCTCAAGCGAGAAGTCGAACAGCGCCTGAACGCGGCCATAGGAGGCACAGATGCGATCAAGCCGCAGCATCAGTTCCGACCCAGATAGGCTGCCTGCACCTGCTTGTTCCGGCGCATTTCGTCGCCTGTTCCCTCGGCCAGGACACTCCCGGAATTCAGGACCGTAATGTACTGCGCGGTTTCCATGACAACGTTCATGTTGTGCTCGATGAGCAGAATGGTCGTTTGCCCGGAAAGCGATCGAATCAATTCCTTGAATCCCTCGATCTCGCCTTCGGACAGCCCTTGCGTGGGCTCGTCCATTATGAACAGCACTGGCGACTGCCCCAGCCCCATGGCGATTTCGAGCAGGCGCTGGTGACCGTAGCTCAAGTCGCCGGCCCTTTGTCTCGCCAGATCGGCGATGTTCACCCGCTCGAGCGCCTCCATGACCAGCCCTCGCACCTTGTGCCTTCGATTGCCATGGATGCGGCGAACACCGAGCGCCACGTTCTCGAATGCGGTCAGCCGGGAGAAGACCGAAGTGATCTGAAACGTGTAGGCAATGCCAAGGCAGATGCGCCTGTGCGTCGCCATCTGCGTGATTTCCTGACCGTCAAAGAGGATGCTCCCGGACGTCGGCTTGATGCGACCGCAAATCGTGCCGACCAAGGTTGACTTTCCAGCGCCGTTGGGACCGATCAGGGCGCGGACCTGGCCTCCCGGGAGATCGAAGTCGACATTGACCAGCGCATCCAGTCCGCCGAAGTTCTTGCAGACCTGCCTGGTCTCGAGAAGACTCACGGAAGCCATGGCGCCAGCCGGCGGCGGAGTTCGCCGCTCAGTCCCTGGGGAAAGAAGAGTGTCAGAAACACAATCGTCGCTCCGACGACCAACAGGTAGGCGCTCGTGAATTCGCTCGAAACATCGACGAGATAGAACGCAAACGCAGTTCCGACCAGCGGCCCGATCGTCGTTCCCGCTCCTCCCAGCAGCACCCAAAGAAGCGGCAGAATCGAGTACTGGACCGATGCGAATGTGGCGCCGGCATAGCCAAACAGCAGCGCATAGCCTGCGCCGGACGCGCCGGAGAGCACGCCCGATGCCAGAAGCGCCAGGTATTTGTGCCTGGCCGTGTCGTAGCCAAGCATGCGGGCCCGAGCCTCGTTTTCGCGTATTGCCACGAGGCAGCGTCCAAAGGATGTGCGCACCGCCCAGGCGATGAACAGGTAGCTCACCGCAAACAGGGCGAATGCAGCGAAGTATCGGTTGGTGGGATCGGTGAGATCAATGCCGAACAGCGTTCGCTCGGCCTGCTGGATGACAAAGCCCTCGTCTCCTCGCGTGTATTTCCCGAAGAGCAGGATGGTCAGGTATCCGGCCTGTGCGAACATCAGCGTGACAATCATGAACGCCACGCCGGACGTGCGAAGGGCAAGAAAGCCTATTGCCCCCGTGACTGCAAGCGAAGCCAGAATGCCCATGCCAAAGGCCGGCAACACCGTCATGTCCAGGTGATTCATCGAGATGCCCAGGCCATACATGCCGGCGGAAAAGAACAGCGCATGGCCCAGGCTCAGCAGGCCGGTGTAGCCGAACAGGAAGTTGTACCCCATGGCGAACACGGCAAGCACCATGATGCGTGCCAAATTGCCGTTGTGGTAGGCGGAGGTGACGAAGAACAGCAGCAGCAGCGCCGCCAGAACGCCGGCGTGAAGAGACACGTCCCTCGATGGACGGATCATGCCGATCGCAGTCCAAACAGACCTTGGGGACGGAACACAAGCACAAACGCCACCAGCAACGTTGCAATGATCTTCGCCAAGGTCGGTGAAAAGAAAACCGATATTATGCCGTCGCTCAGTCCTATCAGCACGGCAGCAATGATGGTCCCCGGAATGCTCCCGAGACCTCCGATGATGACAACGATGAAGGACAGCAAGAGCGGTTCGTGGCCCATCAGATAGTGGGCCTGCCTGATGGGCACGATCAGGACTGCCCCCAGTGCGGCGAGACCGGCTCCCAGGCCGAACACCAGGCCATACACCCGGTCAATGGGTATTCCGAAGGCCTGAGCCATTTCCCGGTCGAGCTGAGTCGCCCGCATCACGAGACCAAATCTGGATCGCGCCAGGAACTGCCAAAGGCCCACCAGGATGATGACGGCGAAGGCGATGACGGCAAGCTTGTAGGTGGTGATTCCGAATCCCCAGGGCCAGATGACCTGCAGTCCCTGTTCGCCAAACTCGAACCACGGCAGCGCTATCCGTTGGTTGAAGGGCGGAACCACCGGCCTGGCGTCAGGACCGAACGTCATCAGCGTCAATTGCTGAATGCAGTACAGCAGCCCGATCGTGGCCACGATGGTCCGCTCCGGGTCGTAGTTCAGCCGTCGCAGGACGAGGCGGTCGGCGACGATGGCAAGCGCTCCCACGGCAACCGGGGCTGCCACCAGCGCCAGCGCGAAGCCGATCGCCGGGTGAACCCCGACCAGCGTTGAAACAAACCAGGCAATCACGGCCCCGAGCATGAAGAACTCGCCATGGGCGACGTTGACAACACGCATGATGCCGAAAACGACGCTGAGGCCAACCGCGGTCAGCGCCAGAACTGCCGCGGTCAGCGCTCCTTCAAGGGTCGCAAGCAGGAAATGCGGACCGAACTCCATGGAAAACGCAAGGAAACGGCATTACGCCGTGGCTTGGCTAAAGCTCTTGCTGCGTGTAGTCCACTTCGTCAGGATAGAACGTGTCCTCGATGGATGTCGAGTGCACAACGTTCAACCTGTTGCCTTCGACCTTCGATATGTATTGATGCCCAAACACCTGGTGCGTCTTGCCGTTGAACAGCTTGGCGCCTTGAGGATGTTCGATTGATTCGGCTATGTCGGTCACACCTTCCGCTGCCTCGATCATGGCCTGCTTCATGTTGCCCGAACCTGCCGCCGCCGTCATCACGTCGCGGATGAAATGGAGCGTTTCCCAACATCCGAACATGTGAGCGTAGGTTGAAACGTCGCGGGAATCCGAAATCGAGGCGCCATTGGCATCGACTCCGACCGCAGCCCTGTATTCGGCATCGAACTCGAGCATTCCCTCCTGTTGGTACCGCGGCATGCCTTCCCAGAAATAGCTTCCGTCCAGAAACTCCAGTCCCGGGCTGTTCATGTCCACGGCTTCAAGGCTGTCGATGAAACCGAACAGCGCCGGTCCGCTGCCGCCAAAGAATTCCCCCAACTCCTTGACGAATGTCAGCACTGCCGGTCCGACCATTACATGGTACAGGATTTCGGTGTCGCGGGGGATCCTTGGGAAATAGCGCGTAAAGGCCGTTTCCGCCGGCGGGATTGCGATCTGCTCCAGAATTGTTCCGCCTCGCCGGGCAAACGCCTCCGAGAAGTAGTCCCTGTGATCATGGCCGAACGCAAAGTCCGGGTAGATCATCGTAACCTTCTTGCCAAGATTGTCGTGAACGAACGGCGCCATGGCCTGAACCTGACTCTTGACGTCGGTGATGCAAGGCTGAAGCGTGTACCGGTTCAAAATGCCGCTGGCGACATGATGCCCTTCGGAAACAACCAGGTATGGCAGCTTGAGCTCGCCGGCGCGGGGCGCCGAACCTATGACCACATGGCTGAACAGCGTTCCGAATGCAGCGTCGCAGTTGTGCTGTGTTGCAAACTTCTCGACCACTTCGGCTCCACGCTTTGGGTCGGTGCCGTCATCCTCGCCGACTATCTCGATGGGACGCCCGTTGATGCCTCCCATGTTGTTTATGCGCTCCACCGCTGCGTTGGTGGTTCGCTCATACCAACGGCCGTAGGCCGCACCAATTCCAGTGCGATGCACCTGGAATCCCAGACGCACAGGCTCGTCCGTCTGGCCGTGCACCATTCCGGTGAATCCGGGAATCGAACTGAAAGCAGCTGCGCCTCCCAAAGCACCAATGGACTTCAATGCAGACCGTCGGCTGACGCCGGCCAAATGCTGGGTGTTTTCTTTCTTCATCAGTGGATCTCCCGTTTTCCATACGCCCCCTGCCACTCCTGTTCGAAGGCGGCATCGGCACTATTAGCCGAATCGAAGCCTTGTGCAAGCGCAGCCTGCGGCTTGCGGCTTTCCTGTGTCCGTCGATGCAGTTGCTCGACTTCAATGCATGCTGCGAACTGGCGCGGCCGCCAGCTTCCCGACGAACCGTGTCGGCTGGAATTCCCGTGTGAATTCAGAACTCGCCTGCCGCCGGCTGACGGGTGTGTGGCAACAATCTGTGCGAAATGTCGGCCCAATTCCCGGTTGCCGCCCTTTTGGCGGCTCAAGCTCCCCGTGGCGCCGCCAGCAACCAGAGGCTGAACGATGTGTACAGCACCATTAGAATCGCCAGCGGCACATGGGCCAGCAGCGCTCGCTCTGCGCTGGCGAAGAGTTGCCGCAGGATGTCGTGACAAACGAGAACTGCAAGTGCATGGCCGGCGACAATGAAGGCACATTGCACAAGCCAGATGATTCGCACGGTTGCCAGCGTGTTGAAGAAGCCCGTGGTCACAAAGTGAGAGCCCAGTCCAAGGTAGTCCGCACCGGTTGCCAGCGGGTCGGAGAGTGCCACGAGGAAGTACTGGATGTTGACCAGAAACGTCGGGAAGAAATGGGCCAGATGATACCCGAAGGCGATGGGCAACAATGAAAGCGCAAGTCGATTGAACGCCATTTGCATCGACGGGCCGTCACTTTCCTGCCCTGCAAACTTCAGCGTCAACAAAACGCTTAGCGCAAACAAAACCATCAACAACAGCGCCGAAGCCAGAATCCCGGCCACTGTCTGGAAAAACACTGCCGACCGACCGGGAAACTCAAGGGGATTGACGCCAATCGCCGCAAGCCACCAGAACGTTTCGTTGAGACCGTCAAAGCTGCTTGCGGCAAGTGCGCACAGCACAAAAACCGACTGGCTGACAGTCAGGGCTGGACGACTGCACAGAGCCCATCCCGGCGCTCCCAACCTTCGGCCTGATCGCTCGACCTGCATGGGTGCAAGCAACGATACGTACCCGAACAGCAGCGTGAAGCACTCGCAGTTGGAGAGCCACCTTGTCCCTCCGAACAGAACCATGCCAACGAAATTGCAGATCCAGTAGGCAGCGACAAATGTGGCCAGCCGATCCGGGTCGTCAGGCGCGGCGTCCGCCAGCACGAAGACCACAAATGCCATGTAGACCGGGACCGCCGGCCAACTCGCCAGCCGGTCCGGATACAGCAGCGCCGGTCTCAGCCCTGTGAATCGACGCAAGATCCGATAGGGACCGATCCACGGATTGCACCAACTCCAAAGATTGCCAACCACGCCGTGCAGGGCGAAAATCGCGATCCACCACACTGTCCAGATGAATACCGGCAACATGTTTGTCAGCGGGTCTCTTTCGCCAGTGACGCCAACATAGAGGAGATAGATCAGCAGCACGAAGGCGCCGCAGCTTGTCAGGGTTTGCAGATGCTCACGCTGGCGCCAGCGTGACAGGTTGATGGTTGTCAAGAAAGAGCCCGAAAGTCGGCGGGGCAACACCACAAGCATTGCGATGGTAAGCACCACGATGCCCAGCCCAACGCTGTTGTAGACGTTGGTTGGCAGCAGGAGCACAAATGTCTGTTCGCTGGCGTGTGCCAGCACGTTGCCTGTCGTTGCCAGAAACGCGGCAAGGGAAACCGACAGGCAACGCAGGACGCGACGGCAAGTTTGGTTCATGCGGCGGGTCAGTTTCACTTCAAGCGTTGGCCGGAATGCATGAGCGGCAAGCTGGCGAATTGGCCGGTTTGCCAAGTTTTGGTCCTTGGTAACCAATGCTGGCGATCATCGCAACTCTCGACTCACAAGCGCCAAGCGCCAGTCCAATGCAACGAGAGGCCTGTCGGTCAAACTTCGGCTCCCGTTCGCATGCTGCTTTGCTCAAGTTGAGCTTTGTGCATTCTTGAACTGGATACTCGACTGCAAGATGCTGAATCCATCGAGGTCAGCAGACAGAACTACCCTACAAGCCAACAGCGAGACGAATTCTATGCCCTCCCGAAATTGCTCTGCTGCTGGATTGAGACAGTCGGAACGACAAAAGCGACCCATTGAGTGCGCAGTGCGGCTTGCAGGCGTGCGGAACGGCCGTCCCGGCTGTGGATCGCGGCTGGGCATGGATATTCAGTGGCCTCCGAGAGGCTCTCCCAATTGGAACACGAACTACAGCCGATGAAGGTCAGCGCCACCTTGCTGGTTCCCAATTTACCGGCATTGGTTCGGCAGCAGTCGCCGGGCAGCATCGTCAATGCGTGCTGCCAACCCACATTGTGCCAGCATTTTTCGGATCCGTTTCGATCGTCCAACTTGGCCGCGTGGCAGTTTGCTAGCCTCCTTCACTAGCCAGTCTTTCACAACCGCTTCGGCTTCGGTGCAAAGCCCAGCCAATTCGTTGTGCAGCCCGTTTGCCGTGTCGTAGCGAGGGATGGGCACCCGCCGCCATGGGTGCAGAGCAAAGTCCCGCCCACTGCGTCGAGACTGAACAAAGGCGGTGTTAAGCACAGGTGCGTTCAGCAATGCCACGAGATAGGCAGCTTCCTGCGGATTCTTGAATGTGCAGCTGATCAGTTTCGCATCAATCAAGTGCGTTGCAGCTTGCACCCGGCAGCCGCGCATTATGTCGCCAGAGGACGGGTAGAGCACGAGCGCAGGAGGCCCTGCTTTGCCTGCCAATAGTGGCAGTTGTCGGTCAGCTCCTCGTTGGTAGTTTATCCGTTTCAGCAGGGTCGATGGTGTGTGCTTTCCTGCACCGCGGCAATCGACATAAATGTCATCAAGCTTGCGCCACGCCGCAATCTCTCGCGCGCTCTCCTCTTCCAGCAGTCGCCCTTCCGCATTTCTGGGCAGGATCATCCAGCCAGGCGACTCGGCTGACAGCGTGAACACCAGCAAGTTCTCCGAGCGTAGCAATGGCGCCAGCCAGTCGGTCGGCACTTCAACGATCTGTGGATTGACTTCCTTCCATATCCCCTTTCGTGACAATCGCGTTGTGATTCTGACCATTCCATCGGCACCGCGAGTTTGCCTGTCGATGACTGTCAAGACATGTGGAATAACCGATGCGCCTGCATGAAACCTACCTACATATGCTGACTCCCCTTGCGGCAAACGTGGAGGCGCCGCCTGCCATTCAATCATCTGCTCCGCAGCAAACAGCGTTGTCGACATGTCGGGACGAGCATTGGGGCACCGCGCCTCCATCAGTTGCACGTTTCTGAACATGGATGGCTCGCAATGATCGAACAACACACAACACTTGCGGGCGTCACCGCCACCGAATACCTGTGCGTCCTTGAGATCGAGGATCTTGTCATTGACTACATTCCGTGCGCGCCAGTCTCGGAATTTTTCCCAATTACTGGCCCTGATGGCTGAATGCTTCACGACCCAGGCAGCCGGTGCGGCTGGACACAGGTAAAGGTCACGGCATCGTTTGATGAACAGCTGTGCGATGTCCTGGTTCGGCGCCTGCCTGCCGCCTTGCCAGAGCCCGTGGTTCATCGAAAATTGTTCCAGACTTCGTTTTCGCGGCTTGTGCTGGATTCTCGACATTCTGACCCATGGCGGATTCGAAATGATGCGGTCAGCCCTATTGTTGTTTAGCAACCACGGGCCGACCATTTGCTGTATGAACCATGCCCAAACCGAATTGCCCTCGCGCTTGACGATTTCACGCAGCGAGGCGTGACTCTCCCGCAGCATTCTGCGATCCTCGGCTGTCTTCACACTGTTCTCGACATGCGTCGGCAAACCCTTTTGCGCGGTGGCGGCCGAGGTCATGTCGTCAATGAGACTTTGGAACCGCGGATGCGTCGCGAATTCGAACGGCAGGCGGATTTCGTTGCCAGCCGGTGACAGGACTACAACTTCGCCAACCCTTGCCTGGAACAGCGATTCCTCGGCCCCTTGCATCATCAATGCATCGCCGTTCCAGACTCGCAGGGCAGCCTCTCCGCTCTGCGGCTCGCAAGGCAATGCTCGCAAAAGCGTTGCCCGGGCAAATTCGCAGGCCACAGGATGGATGTCGATGCCGCATACCAAACGGCTCACGATGTTGGACTGCTCCCCAACCGGACGACCGGCAATCGAGGGGTGCCCCAGCAGTCGTCGCGCAGAATGGTACAGAAAGGTTCCCGAACCGCAGCATGGATCCAGAACACCGATGCTGCCCAATGGCTCTTGGGCGAACAACTCGTTCAATGCCGATTGAGACGCCCTACGGCACCACTCGTCGTCCAGCAGTTCGCGGACCAACAACTCTGCCAGCCAGTCCGGTGTGTAGACTTCGCCGAAGTCGCGGCGATCTCGACGCTCTACAAACGCCTCATACAATGGTCGTAGAACGTCGCCGTGTCGCTGGCGCCATTCATATCTGCAAATGTGGTTGAACAGACTTTCCGCCCATTGCCGGCCTGCCAATGTTGCCGGAATCCAGGCAACAATGCCGTGACCAAGCAACGCAATTGGATCCAAGGCTTCCTGGCGACCCTTCATCGTTTGCACGACTCCGCGCGCCAAGGCGATCAAAAAACTGTGGGCAACGAAAAGCCGGCTACGTGCTTCCGGTGTCTGCGGCTCCATGCCGGAACTGCGCAGCATGTCACGCCAAAGCGCTTTCTTCGTGTTGGTGTGGAGCCGATTCTCGCCTGTCAGATCGTCATGGATTTCCCGCAGCTCATCGGCATTGTCGCGAAACAGTTCGACTGGATTCTGTGGTATCCATGGCTTGCCGACCGGGTCGCCGTACAAAATGGCAACAAGCCACTTTCCCAGTTCCGCTTTGTTGGAGGGAATGAATTGCGAAGATTCGGTCTGTGCCGATGGTTGGTCGCGGTGCTCGTAGCTCCAGCTGTGCCAGACATGGCCATCGGTAAGGATGCCTACCCACCGGCGGTTGGACTCTTCGGCAAGGAGAGATGCGCGAACTTCCGCAATTTCTGCCTGCATGTAACGGTCCAGTTGCTCAAATGGAGCCTCCGCCGAGCCATGCTTGATGGGTGGTTTCTTAGGTGACCCACCCCCCCCCCTTTCAATTGTGCCTTCGTTTCGATGATCGTGCGCTGGCGCGGCAGGTAGATGTCCACCGGACCCGCCTGCGTGCGGTACTCGAGGTGAAACTCATCGAAACCAAGCCTTGCAAGCAAACTGCAGATGTCGTTGCGCACATCCGCTTCAGTGCCAGTCGGCGTCGCGTGCTGGCCAATTCCACCCACCAATTCGGTCTCCATTGTTCAAGCTTGGGAACAGGCATGAGATATGCATTGGGCTTGATGCCGAACCCAAGCATACCGCTTGCGGCAAGGCATTCCAAGTGTCTTCAAATGCCCAGTCCACTCTCCCAAGGCGATGAACTTTCATGCCAATCCTTTGTTGCAACCGCGGTCAGCGCCTCAATATTGCAGTGTCGGCAATCATCAACGAATTGCCGATGGCCGGGTTCACGCTCCAATTCCGAGCTGTCCCAAGAGCTGCACTTTCGCCTGCGTTCAGCGTCCTTTCCCTGACTGTGATCAATCTTGATCGCGATTTTTGTTGCGCTGCAGCATTAGTCAATCTATTGGCAGACTCCAAGCATTGCCGAGCCAAGAATGAACGGAGCTTTGCTGGCGGCAAGTCACACAGCAAATGGTGATCAAATGATGCAACTTGCACGAATTTCATGCGAATCCGAGAAGGATCTGTATGAGATTGGCGAGATCCCGCCGATGGGACACATTCCCGACAGGATGTACGCTTGGGTAATCAGGCGTGAACGCCAAGGCGAACCGGTCGACGCCATGAAAGTGGAGGTGGTTGACGTTCCCCAAATCGACAGCAACGAGGTGCTGGTTCTGGTCATGGCTGCCGGCGTCAACTACAACGGTGTCTGGGCAGGGCTCGGAAAGCCCATTTCGATGTTCGATGTCCACAAGGCCGACTACCATATTGCAGGCTCCGATGCGTCGGGCATCGTTTGGGCCGTCGGTGAAAAGGTTCGCCGCTGGAAGGTTGGCGACGAGGTGGTGATCCACTGCAACCAGGACGACGGCGACGACGAGGAATGCAACGGCGGCGATCCAATGTTTTCGCCAAGCCAGCGCATCTGGGGATACGAAACGCCTGACGGTTCCTTTGCCCAGTTCACGAGAGTGCAGGCGCAACAGCTCATGAAGCGACCCAGGCACCTGACCTGGGAGGAAAGCGCCTGCTACACGTTGACGCTGGCCACTGCCTACAGAATGCTGTTCGGCCATCGCCCGCATATTCTGCGCCCCGGACAGAACGTGCTGGTCTGGGGCGCGTCAGGCGGGCTCGGGTCGTTCGCGATTCAGCTCATCAATACAGGCGGGGCCAACGCAATTGGGGTGATTTCGGACGAAAACAAGCGGCAGTTCGTAATGAACCTCGGAGCGCGCGGCGTAATCAATCGCACCCAGTTTGAATGTTGGGGTCAGCTTCCCGCAGTCAACTCGCCGGAGCACAGGAAATGGTTTGCCGAAGCCCGCAAGTTCGGCAAGGCAATCTGGGACATCACCGGCAAGGGCGTGAATGTCGACATGGTGTTCGAGCATCCCGGCCAGGCCACCTTTCCGATTTCAACCTTCGTCGTGAAGCGAGGTGGCATGGTGGTCATCTGCGCCGGAACAACCGGATACAACCTGACAATGGACGCCAGGTATGTGTGGATGCACCAGAAGCGTGTTCAGGGTTCGCACTTTGCCAATCTCAAGCAGGCCAGCCAAGCCAACAATCTGATGCTGGAGAAACGCCTTGATCCAAGCATGTCGGAGGTTTTTCCGTGGGATCAGATTCCGGATGCGCACATGAAGATGTACCGCAATGAACACAAGCCCGGAAACATGGCCGTCATGGTTTCGTCTCCGCGTCCAGGATTGCGGACCCTCGAAGACGCGCATGACGCGGGACTGGGCTTTGGTTGATGGACAAATGCAGACTGAAGATTGACCGCTTGATGCCGACGTGCAAGCGGCAGCGAAGCGAAGTTTGCTGAGCGCAAGGGAAGGGTCGGCGGCACCAGTCGTGCAGGCCGCCCAAGGCGTAGCGCTTCCAGCAAATGGATTGGACGGACGCGGAAGACTCCTGTCTGTCGACAATCAGGTTGCGGGAACTGCCACGAGACAACGCGTCAACGCGACACATTCATGGACATTGTCGCAACATGTCACGTTCGCCTTGCAGTCACGCACAATTCTCGGCATGGCACAAGGCAGGCTGTTTGGATCTGAGCGCCGTCAAGTCAGCCGCGACAATGACGGGAAATCGCAGCATGGTGGCTCTACCCGAATGACTCGGCCCAAAGGACTCAAAGTCTCTTCGTCACCTGTCTGTTTCTCTCGATGGCATCATGGATTGCACAAGCATTGCACGTCAGACTGACTGGAACTCCAATCGCCAACAGCACGAAAGCATGCTCCCTGCAACGTATGACAACCACTCCCACCGACAACAAAAACCAACGGACCCGAAGGACTGCCATGATTGCAAGCATTGTTGACACGATCCTGTTTGGACTTGGAAGGCGAGAATGACACTCACCAAGGACGATTTGCTGGAGCTCGAAAGGGCACACTACTTGTTGGAAAATCCTGGCCTTGCGGCAAAGTTGACCAACTTTCTAGGAACCCCAATTGAAAAGGGGTTCGACCGGTTGCCCGATGGCGCTCAGGCACGGATTCTCAAAGTGACGGAGGGTGCCCTGAGCGCGGCATTGAACACTGCACTGACAACACTCGAGGACGCTCCAGGGAAGGCTCAAAGAACTCTGTTGCACCAGGGCAGCGTTGTTGTATCCGGCGGCGTCGGCGGCGCCTTTGGACTCTCGACAATCCTTGTGGAACTGCCGATTACCATCACATTGATGTTCCGTTCCATTGCCGACATAGCGCGCAGCCACGGGGAATCGGTTTCCGATCCGAGTACCAAGACCGCCTGTCTGCAGGTATTCACCTTGGGTGGCCCAAGCACATCCGACGATGCTTCCGAATCAGGGTACATTACAGTGCGCTGGGCTCTTGCCAAGCAGGTTGCCGAAGCGAGTCAATACCTTGCCGCGAGTGCGGCGAACCAGAGTTCTCCGGCGCTGGTACATTTCATTCGCGCCGTTGCCCAACGCCTTGGTGTCCAAATGACTCAGAAGGCTGCCGCTCAGCTTGTTCCCGTCGTCGGGGCCATAGGCGGCGCCACGGTAAACTTGCTGTTCATGCAGCACTTCCAGGACATGGCGCATGGTCATTTCATCATGCGCCAGCTGGAGAGAAAATACGACCGTGACCTGGTATGGGGGGAATACAAGCGACTAACCAAAGCCGCGCAGCCACAGGCATCCCTGTAGCAATCCGCCGAATGCCTTTGCCATGATCCGGGTTGGGGAATCGACGCTCTGCGGTGCTCTCTCCGCCTCGCAATCCGTCCACAAACTCGATTGCCGCCCGGCAGCCTCTGCAGGGTTGCAGCCAACAAGTTGGGTCTCGCAGAACCTTGCACACAAGCTTTGCCTGGAATTCGGAGGACTTGCGGCGTTCCGCAAGGTCCCGTTTCAAGGAGGGCGGATGCACAATGCTCCAAGGCGATCAGGAATTTCGCCATTTGCCGAGACTGGGTTTCCGCTTCCGGAAGGTGGCGGCGCGTGGCTGGAGCCGCATTCCACCGTTCTGCGAATTGGTCCGAACGTCACGCCACGACAACGATGCTTCGTGAGACCTGCGCCGCATCAAGACCGCCCGCAGAGCCATTTGGCGCTTGGCAACCGTTGAATCGTTGTTGTAATGGTTCCGGGAAATGATTGAACGGTTGCGTGGCTAGTGGCCATTTACACGGCTGTTCGCTCTTGTTTGATCGCCATTGGACGTTGCCCTCAGTTGCGGCATGCCAAGGCTTGATCTGCGCGCCTTGGTCCGTCCGGCAATCTTCAAGACTTTGGGAGCATGTCCGAATGCTGAACTTCACCATGACGATGTGTGCAACTCGCAAGGGCGAAGGCAGCCAGAACCGCAGATCCGGCAACTCCTTAAACTCTTGTGTCCGACTGAACCATGAACTCCGATAGGGTCTCGATGCGATGGTTGTCTCTTGGTGCCCTTGGGCTGGTCGCAGTCATGGCAGCCGTCACGATGATTGTCGTGACCGGCGGGCGGCTGCCGGCTGAAGCATGCAGCAACGATGCGCTGTTTGCAGGCGAAGCGAAGATAGGCGGCCCATTTGAACTCGTCGATGGCAGCGGCAGAACGGTTACCGAACGAGAGGTCTTCGTTGAACCTTCGCTGCTTTACTTTGGGTTTGCCAACTGTCCCGGAATATGCCCCGTCGACAACGCCAGAAACGCTGCGGCGATCAGCCTTCTCGAGCTTCAGGGCCTTTCGGCACAGCCTGTGTTTGTGTCCGTCGACCCGGAACGCGACACGCCCGAGGCGCTGGCGGAATATGGTCTGATGTTTCATGACCGCATGATCACCCTCACCGGCAGCACGGAGCAGGTCCGTTTTGCAGCCGCGGCCTATCGCGTGGCTTACAGCAAGCGCCCGATGCCCAACTCCGACGACTATGCCATCGATCATTCCACCTACACCTATCTGGTCCTGCCTGGGGAAGGCGTGGTTGAGTTTTTCCGACGCAACGAAACTCCCGAGCGGATCGCCGAAGCAGTGATGTGTTTCAGCCGCAGCCGAGGATACGCTCAATTGCCCATCGGTGCGAGGCAGCCCAGTCGACACGGAAGCCTGAATGCCTGAAGCGGACTTTGTCATTGTCGGGTCGGGGAGCGCCGGCTCGGCGCTTGCATACCGCTTGTCGGAAGACGAACGGAACAGCGTGGTCGTGCTTGAGTTCGGCGGTTCCGACTTTGGACCGCTGATAAGCATGCCGGCGGCGCTGTCCTATCCGATGAACATGTCACGCTACGACTGGGGATACAGGACAGCGCCGGAAAGACACCTTGGCAATCGCACCTTGGCAGCGCCGCGAGGCAAGGTGGTCGGCGGCTCCTCGTCGATCAATGGCATGGTCTACGTCCGAGGCCATGCGAGGGATTTTGACAATTGGGTGCAGTTGGGTGCAGTTGGCTGGTCCTACAGCGATGTCCTGCCGTACTTCATGCGCATGGAAAACTGGCACGGTGACGAGGCCGGCGCTGATTCCGCCTGGCGCGGACATGACGGCCCGCTGCATGTCGGACGCGGCGCTCGGTCCAATCCGCTGTTTGCCGCATTCGAGGAGGCTGGCAGACAGGCAGGCTTCGAGACGACGGCTGACTACAATGGGTTCAAGCAGGAGGGATTCGGGGCGATGGAGCAGACCATCTGGCGCGGAAAGCGCTGGCCGGCAGCATCGGCCTATCTCAAGCCAGCGCTCAGGCGACCCAATGCAAGGCTGATTCGCTGCCATGCCGAACGCATCCGGATTGAGGACGGCAAGGCGACAGGTGTCGAAGTCAATCGCCGAGGCGTTCGCACCACCGTCGAGGCACGACGCGAGGTCATTGTGGCCGCCTCCGCGTTCAATTCCCCAAAACTGCTCATGCTCTCCGGCATAGGTGATGCCGACTCCCTGGAAGCGCTTGGCATCAAGGTTGTCGCCGACCGGCCTGGCGTTGGCAGGAATCTCATGGACCACCCGGAAGTGTACGTGCAGCAGGCCTGCACACAGCCGGTGTCGCTGTTTCGGCACTGGAGCTGGCGGGGCAAACTGCTTGCCGGCGCAAGATGGGCGCTCTTTCGAAGCGGCGTGGGCGCCTCCAACCAGTTCGAGAGCTGCGCTTTCATCCGCTCGTCGGCTGGCGTCGAGTATCCTGACATCCAGATACATTTCCTGCCAATTGCCATTCGCTATGATGGAAAGGCTGCCGAACAGGGGCATGGATACCAGCTGCACATCGGGCCGATGCGCTGCGCCTCGAGGGGTGAAGTCAGCTTGCGCAGCGCAGACCCCAACGACGCTCCCGTGATACGATTCAACTACATGTCGGAACCGCAGGATTGGGCGACATTCCGAAAATGCATTCATCTGGCGCGGGAAATTCTCGCTCAGCCGGCGTTCGATTCCTACCGCGGAGAGGAGATTCAGCCAGGCAAGGACGTGCAAACCGATGACCAGATCGACGCCTTTGTCCGCGAAAACATCGAAAGCGCCTACCATCCCAGCGGCACCTGCCGAATGGGCAGCCGCAACGACAAGCTGGCGGTGGTTGATCCCGAATGCCGAGTGATTGGCGTCGACCGACTTCGAGTCGCCGACAGCTCAATCTTCCCCCAGCTAACCTACGGCAACACGAACGGTCCGTCGATAATGGTCGGAGAGAAGGCGGCTGATCACGTGCTTGGCAAGACGCTTCCATCCCGGCCGGACCTGCAGCCGTGGATTCATCCCAACTGGGAACACAGCGACAGGTGACCGCACGGGCGGGCCCGCATCCTTGGCAGCCTCCTGGCAACGCCAGCCAGCCTGCCCGCGCTACGAATTGAGCGACTCCAGCAATTCGGCCGCGACGCCCGTTGCTATTGCCCACGGCTCCTTGCCAAAGGACTTGCGTCCAATGGGACAACGTATGCGGTCGACTTTGCCGGGGGCATGTCCCAGCGCAACCAGACGCTTGCGAAATCGCTTCCACTTGGTGCTTGAACCAATAAGGCCGATTTCCGCAAACTCAGTTCCGAGCAGCGCATTGCATATCTCCAGATCAAGATCATGGGAATGCGTGAACACAAGATGCCATGCGCCTCCCGGAGCATATCGAGCGATGCGCTGCGGGTGCCTTGCAACAACCCGATCGACAGTTTCGGGAATTCTTGCTGGAAACCGCCCGGCCTCGAAGTCCACCCACGAAATCCGAACCTGCCGAAGATTGGCCAGGATGCCGACAACGGCGCGCCCGACATGGCCGGCTCCGAACATCCAAAGTTCAACATGACGACGCTCCGCAGGCTCAATCGCCCAACCATCGATCACCTGGATTTCCGCGCCGCTCAAGGACTGGAATTGCCTGACAATTCTGTCCACACGTTGTGTGCGAGGCGGTTGTCCATCGGCAACCGGCCGGGCATGGCATCCATCGCGGGCGATGCCGGCGCCAAGCCTTGCCACGGCGGCCTGGTCCATGGTTTCGAACAGCAGCGTCATGGCGCCGCCGCAGCATTGTCCCAGACCAGGACCCAGAGCCTGTCTGCTAAGCAGTGGCTTGCCGCGACGTTGCACGAGAAGTTTCCGTGCCGTTTGTGTTGCGGCGTGTTCCAGCGTGCCTCCGCCGATGGTGCCGGCGGCGCCATCCTGCCAGACCAACATCTCCGCACCGGCTTCACGCGGGGTTGAGCCAGCCGTGTCGATCACGACGACGCGCACGAAGACGCCGACTCGATCAACCCACCGCGACAGACTCTCAAGCCCGATCGTCAATCGCCGTCCCCGCCACACGCCTGACAGCCGACAGGATTCGTTCCGGAGTTGCGGGCGCATCGAGGGCCGGGTAGACCGCTGCATCCGCACAGGCCGAAATTGCGTCGGACAGTGCCAGCAACACCGAGATTGCCAGCATGAGCGGAGGTTCGCCCACCGCCTTCGATCGATGGACGCTCTCCTCACGGTTGCGGCCCCGTTGCCACAGACGAACGTTGAATTCCGGCGGTCGATCAGTGCAGGCCGGTATCTTGTATGTCGATGGAGCGTGAGTGGCCAGCTTGCCGCGGCTGTCCCACACCAATTCCTCGGTTGTCAGCCAACCCATGCCCTGGACGTAGCCGCCCTCGACCTGGCCAATGTCGATGGCAGGATTCAGCGAGCGGCCCGCATCGTGGACGATGTCGGTGCGAAGCACCCGGTTCTCGCCCGTAAGCGTGTCGATGACGACCTCCGTGACGGCAGCGCCGTAGGCGAAGTAGAGGAAAGGTCTTCCCCGTCCCTTGAGACGGTCCCACACCAGCTTGGGAGTCGCAAAGTGCGCGGCCGAAGAGAGCGACACCCGATTGAGGTAGGCCTGCTTCACAGTCTCCTGGAACGGGTACTCCTCGCAGCCGACCTTGAATCTGCCATCCGCAAAGTCAACATCCTGCGGCTTGCACTGGTGCTGGCCGGCCAGGAACGCCTTCAGGCGGCCGACGATTTCGTCGCATGCGAGCTTGGCCGCCATGCCATTGAGATCAGTGCCCGAAGATGCGGCGGTCGCCGAAGTGTTTGGAATCTTTTCCGTGTCGGCAGCGGAAATCTGCACCTGCTCGAGTGGCTGGCCGAATGCGTCTGCCGCTACCTGCGCTACCTTTGTCAGCAACCCCTGCCCCATTTCCGTGCCGCCGTGATTCAGGTGAATCGAACCATCCTGGTAGACATGCACCAAGGCGCCTGCCTGATTCAGGTGGGTAAGCGTGAACGATATTCCAAACTTGACCGGCGTGAGCGACAGTCCCCGCTTGAACACCGGGCTGGACCGGTTCCAGTCCCGGATGCTCTGGCGACGTTGCTG
>JAPOOS010000208.1 GCA_026713305.1 Paracoccaceae bacterium | reverse complement strand
GGGAGATGTCTGGTGGGGAGGAACCGGAGACCCGCATCTTCAGGCGGCTGAGGAAGGACTCACCGAGGAATATCTCTCGCCAATGCGCGATCAACTGCATCCCTGGGCGATTGCACAGGCCGAAAGCGCCGGGAATCGGACGATCGGCATCTATTCCGGTGCGCTTGGCTATGGCTACAACACCGAATTGATCGCTGCCAACAACCTTCCAAATCCGGAATGCTGGAGGGACCTTCTGAAGCCCGAATACAAGGGGCACGTACAGATGGCCAATCCCAATTCTTCCGGCACGGCCTACACGACCCTGGCCTCGATGGTTCAGCTGTTCGGAGAGGACGAAGGGTTTGAGTTCATGAAGGGATTGCACAAGAACATCAACCAATACACCAAGTCGGGTTCGGCCCCGATCAAGGCGGCAGGACGCGGTGAAAACACGATCGGCATCGTCTTCATGCATGACGCGGTGGCTCAGGCCGTGAACGGATTTCCAATTGCCGTTGTCGCGCCCTGCGAGGGAACGGGATACGAAATCGGCTCCATGTCCATCATCAAGGATGCACGCAACATGGAGGAAGCGAAGAAATTCTACGACTGGGCGCTTTCGGCCGAGGCACAGAATCTGGCTCTGCAGGTGAACGCGTTCCAGGTGCCGTCCAACATGGGCGCTGAAACTTCCGAGTCCGCTCCTGACATGTCCACCATCACGCTCATCGACTACGACTTCCGCAAGTACGGTTCGTCCGATGAACGCAAGCGCCTCCTGAAGAAGTGGGACGACGAAGTGTCGACCCTGCCTCAGTAAAGAGCTTGGCGGAACTCCGCACCCGCCGTGCGACCCACCCGAACCTGATCCTTTGGCTGACCGTCGGGTGGGTCGGCTACTGCATTCTCCCGTGGTACGGGATTGAGGACGGATTTTTTTCGTTCGGTTGGCTGTTTGACGGTTACCCGCTTGACGAGGATTACGCGCCCGCAGCCATTCTGATTGCGAGCGGCGAAAAGCCTTGGCTTGCACCGCTTCTCCTGGCGCTGGCAGCGCCACTGGCCGTCTTGCGTCGACACAAGACAGACGCGGCCTATTCGCTGACGCTGATGGCCACCGGCGCGCTTGGCCTGATTTGGCTTGCCGCTCAAGGCTTTGGAATCGGCATCCGCGGCTACAGCTTCGACTGGCTCAATCTTCTGTTTGGCGAACTCGGCGACCGCCAGTTCGGAATGGGAATGGGTGGCCTGCTTGTCGCCGCATCCCTGCTGTTCACGCTAACACACGGCATAGCCGCAAGAGGCGCCGTCAATGGCGACGTGTTTGTGGTGGGAGCGATTGGTGGCGTTGTGGCAATTGTCGCGGCCTTTGTGTTCTTCCCCATTGGCAAGATGTTGTCCTCTGCGTTTGTGGCCGAAGGGGGTGGCTATTCTGCAGTTGTCTTTGCCTCGAAGTTTTTCGATGATCGCCTGTGGGGATTTGGCTGCTTGACCGGCGGCCGTTGTGGAGCGGCCTGGAATTCCCTGTTCCTGGCGGTGTTGATTGGGTCATTGACCACGGTGATCGGTTTGGTGTTCGCCTTGGCGGTAACGCGAACGGGATTTCGGCACAAGAAGCTGCTGCGAGCCCTTACCGTGCTGCCCATAATCACTCCACCGTTTGTAATTGGTCTGGCGCTAATACTCTTGTTCGGCCTTTCTGGGTCCGTTACGGTGTTTGTGTCCGATCTTCTTGGCACCCAACCGACTCGCTGGCTTTACGGATTGCCCGGAATTGCCATTGCCCAGACCCTGGCATACACCCCAATCGCCTTTCTTGTGCTGATCGGAGTTGTGGAGGGTGTGTCCCCTTCGATGGAAGAGGCTGCACAAACGCTCCGGGCAAGCAAGTGGCATACATTCAGGACAGTCTCGCTGCCGCTCATGCGGCCCGGAATTGCCAATGCGTTCTTGCTCGGATTCATCGAAAGCATGGCAGACTTCGGCAATCCGCTGGTGTTGGGAGGCAACTACGACGTGCTTTCCACCGAAATATTCTTTGCGATCGTGGGCGCACAGTACGACCAGGGGCGTGCTGCCGTGCTGGCCATGGTTCTCCTTTTCTTCACGCTGTCGGCATTCTATGCCCAAAGACGGTTCCTTGGCCGCAAGAGCTACACGACGATTGCCGGCAAGGGAGACGCAGGCATTCATCCCCTGCTGCCGCGTGGGCTGTCGATTGCAATACTGTCGATCGCGGGATTTTGGGCTGTCTTTACCGCCATCGTGTACGGCATGATTGTCTATGGCAGCTTCGTGGAGCTGTGGGGCGTCAACAACACGATGACCTTCAAGCACTACGTGACCGCGTTCTCCGTCAAGTTCAACGAAAGTGGAATTCGGTGGACAGGAGCTGCGTGGGACAGCTTCTGGACGACGATCAAGATTGCCACAATTGCGGCTCCGCTGACCGCCGTTGTGGGGCTGATCACGGCCTATCTGCTTACGCGGCAAACATTTCCAGGCAAGAATTCCTTCGAGTTCGGAACGATGCTGAGCTTTGCGATACCAGGAACGGTAATTGGCATCAGCTACATATTGGCATTCAACGTGCCGCCAATCGAAATCACGGGAACCGGCGTAATTCTGGTGGTGAGCTTCGTGTTTCGGAACATGCCGGTCGGAGTTCGGGCGGGAATCGCATCGATGACCCAGATCGATCGTTCGCTTGACGAAAGCTCGCTGACCCTCGGCGCCAACAGTTGGAACACTTTCAGGAAGATAGTCCTGCCGCTGCTTCGCCCCGCGATCCTGGCAGCGCTTGTCTTCAGTTTCGTGCGAGCGATGACGGCAATATCTGCCGTGATCTTTCTGGTGTCCGCCGAATACGACATGGCAACCAGCTACATTATCGGACGCGTCGAAAACAATGACTACGGGTTGGCAATCGCATATGCCACGGCCCTGATTGCAGTGATGTTGACAGCTGTCGGCGTATTTCAGGCGCTCGTGGGCAGGGTTCGCATTGGGCGACGAACCGACTTTGTCCCCGGGCGATGACCAACCTGTCGGGAGAGCGGAAAGATGGTCCAAGCAGGAATAGCGGGCAAGGCAGCGCCGGTCAGCCTCAAGGATGTTACCAAGACATTTGCCGGAGGCGTCGTCGCAGTTGACAACGTGAACCTCGACATTGACACAGCCAAGCTTGTCACGCTGCTTGGTCCCTCCGGCTGTGGCAAGACGACGACACTGCGATTGATCGCAGGGTTGGAGAGGCCAACCTCGGGTCGTGTCCTGATCGGAGACTCCGACGTCACGAACCTGCCGGCAACCGACCGCGACGTAGCCATGGTGTTTCAATCCTACGCGCTTTTTCCGCACATGACGGTTGCGGAAAACGTCTCCTATGGATTGACCTTCTCCGGTTACGGCAAGAGCGAGATTCGCGAGCGCGCGCGGGCAGGCCTTGACTTGGTTGGACTGCGAGGGTTCGAAACACGATTGCCCAGCGAACTCTCCGGTGGCCAGCAGCAGCGTGTTGCCGTGGCAAGAGCCTTGGTGCTCGAACCTCAAGTCCTGCTCTTTGACGAGCCGCTGTCAAATCTCGACGCCAAGCTTCGTCGGCAGGTGCGCGACGACATTCGTGCCATCCAACGTGACCTGAAACTGACGGTGATCTATGTGACACACGATCAGGAAGAGGCCCTGGCTGTGTCCGACGAAATAGTTGTCATGCGAAATGCTGCAGTCGCCCAGACAGGAACGCCCCGCGAGCTCTACGATGCACCCGTGGACAGTTTCGTGGCGGATTTCATTGGCGAGGCCAATTTGCTTCCATGCGTGATTGAGCACGTCTACGATGGCCTGGCGGCAGTGACGGTTGACGGCTATGGGTACGACTTGCCTGCACGCGGCTTGTCTCCTGGATCTGCCACACTGGCGGTCCGACCGTCAAGAATTGTTCTGGATGCGGATGTCGGATTTGAAGCAGAGGTCTCCAAGGCAACCTATGTTGGAGTTCGAATGGAATACACCATCAACGCCAGCTTTGGTGCCATTTTTGCAGTGCATGACGACGTACAGGCGCCGCTTTCGGTTGGACAACGGCTGAAAGTGGCATTTGCTTCTTCGGGCCCTGTGCTCATTCCGAAGGAATGAATGCTGGAACCAGTTCAGTGCGCTCGTCACATTCCCTGTGTCGCGTGGCAGGACATACCCTGCTTGCCGATGCAGCGCACATTCCGGTCACCCCGCCACTCAGTGTCGGAATTGGGTTGAGTCGGACAGGCCGCTCCTCCCTTGAACGACACGGTGCATGAATCTCAATGCGTCGGACAGCGCCTTTCATGGAATTGGCAGATCGACCGCGACACGCAAACCTGACCGGGATTGTCGAAGGACTTGCTTGTGGGCAAGCCTGACAACCGAGGGCGCCACAAAGGTTCCTGCACCGTTCCAAACGCCGAGGCGAACGCGTTCGAGCTTCTTTCATGCCGCGCCCGGTCAGCCCATGGCCGCAAGGCCGAACTCCAGCGCTTGCAGCCCTCACGACGGCCATCCGCAGATCCTCAAACGGAGCACGAATTCGACAGCGCCGGACTACAGTGATATTGGCCTTCAATCCCAGTTGAAGTACGCTCCGTAGTGCCGCAACAAGCTCGCCGAACCTCAAGCAGGCAGCATGTCGGAGATCGAAGGCGCCTGCGGGAGCCAATGCAGAAGCCGTGATACAATTGACAACGTCGCGAGGAGCCCCCTCAAATGCTGAACTCCCTGACCAACTTGGCAATGAGGTACCAGCCACCGAACTTTCCTGGCGGCATCGCAGCAGCGATTGCCACCACCCTGACATTGCTGACCACAGCGCCTGCGCTGGCCGACGAGGCTGAAAGTCGAATTGCAACTTCCCACGGGATTTCGCACTTCGGGGATCTCAAGTATTCTGCCGACTTCACGCATCTTGACTACGTGAACCCCGACGCGCCGAAGGGCGGCGCCTTGTCGACATGGGGCTATGGCACCTTTGACAGCCTCAATCCCTTCGTTGTCATGGGCGAGTACGAAAACTTCGTCGGCGTAATGTTTGAATCGCTCATGGCAAGGGCCTACGACGAAGCGGATTCCTACTATGGGCTTCTGGCGGAAAGCGTGTCCTACCCTGAGCCGAACAGGGAATGGATCGAATTCAAGATTCGGCCGGAAGCCAGGTTTTCCGACGGATCCATTGTCACGGCTGAAGATGTCGTGTTTTCCTTCGAAATGCTGTCGACAAAGGGTTCGCCGCGATTCTCCATACCCTACCGAGACGTGGAATCCGTGGAAGCGCTGGAAATGAACCGTGTGAGGTTCAACTTCAAGCCCGACGCATCCGTGCGCTCACTGTCCGTCGAGGTTGCCACCATGCCGGTGTTTGCAAAGTCGCACTTCAGCGATCGGGACTTTGCACAGAGTTCACTGGACCCAATGCTTGCTTCCGGTCCGTATGTCGTGGAATCGATGAAGCCGGGACATTCAATCATCTACAGGAAAAACCAGGACTACTGGGGAGAATCCCTGCCTTACAACACCGGGCAGAACAACTTCGAAAGGATCGTCATTGAGTACTACGTTGACTACACCTCCGCTTTCGAGGGGTTCAAGGGAGGCGACTACGATTTTCGCAAGGAGTACTACTCGGTCCTTTGGAAAACCGCATACGTCTTCCCGGAGGTGCAGGACGGTCTGATTGCGATCGATGAAATACCCGACCTCACGCCGGCAGGGGCTCAGGGATTCTTCATCAACCTCAGAAGACCGCACTTTCAGGATCCGAGAGTTAGGGAAGCGATTGGCAAGGCCTTCAACTTCGAGTGGTCGAACCAAACGCTTTTCCATGGTTCGTATCGCAGAACGGACAGCTTTTGGGAAAACTCGACTCTCCAGGCAGAAGGCCTCCCCACTCCCGCGGAACTGGCGCTCCTGAAGCCGTTGGAAGACATCCTGCCCGCCGTGGTGTTCACCGAACCGGCATTTGTTCCTCCTCTTTCCAACCCTGACCGGCTGGCCGACAGGGACAATCTCGCTGCGGCGGCTCGCCTTCTTGACGATGCAGGCTGGACATTGGTCGACGGTGTGCGCAGAAACTCGGACGGCGAAGCGCTGGCATTCGAGATAATCTCCGATTCGCCCGGGTTTGACCGTATCATTACGCCGTTCATCGAGAATCTCGAAAGACTGGGAATTCAGGCGCAAATGAGACGCGTTGACAATGCGCAGAAAACTCGGCTTGAGGACGAATTTGACTTCGACATCACGACGCGGCGGTATTCTTTCGGGTTGACTCCGGGTGTTGGCATTCGCTCGGCATTTGGGTCCGCTTCCGCAAGTTCGTTCGGCAGCTACAACATTTCGGGCGTCGACAATGCCGGGGTGGACGCGCTGTTGGACGCCATTGAAGGGGCCACGTCTCGTGCCGAGCTGACCGCTGCGGTCAAGTCGCTGGACAGGGTTTTGCGGGCCTTGCACATTTGGGTGCCGCAGTATTACGGGGCCGTGCATCGCGTTGCCTTCCGCAAGAAATACTCACGACCCGAGAACCAGGCGCCGTACCAACTCGGCGAGATGGCTACTTGGTGGTATGATTCGGAGAAGGCGGAGAAACACGGCTTGCTGGAGTAGACGTTCTCCCAATCCCGGATTTGCCTTGCGTTGCTGGCTTGCATGTTGCGAAACTGAACACGGCAGCGTCCAGCGAGATGAAATGCAATCACAGTTGCGCGCTATTGCTTTCCAACTGGATCAGCAGGACTTGACATTGAACTGGTGAGCGCGTCATCAATGCCGTTGCAACCGAACACAGCAATCCAGGAATTCGACTGGAATGCCAAGCTTTGATCATTTCAAGGGGCAGGCGACCTTGCCAGGCATATGGCATTCCATGCCACGATCCTGGACGGAGCTGGCAAGGCACGGCAACCGTTGGAGATGCTCAAGGACCGGCGCAAGGGGCAGTGGAGCATTCGCGTCAACGACCAATGTCGGATCTGCTTCAAGTGGCCCGAGGGATGTCCCGACCTGACCAAAGTGGAATTCGTGGTCTACCATTGATCCGAGGAGGCAAGTCATGCGCGAGCCCATTCATCCGGGCGAGACCCTGCGAGAGGATCTCGCTGCGCTCGGCATGAGCGCCGCGGAGTTGGCGCGGCGGATCGAGGTGCCGGCGAACCACATTGACGAGATACTCAACGGCCGACGCTCGATCACCGGCGACACGGCATTGCGCTTGGGGCACTTCTTCGGCACCTCGGGGGAGTTTTGGCTCAACCTTCAGAAACTCTACGAACTGAGGCTCGCGGCGCGGAAGAGCGGCGCGGAGATCGCCCGGCTGCCGACACTGGATGCGGACAGCGGCCTGCCCCCGACACGATGAACGCCGTTCGGACGCAGGAAGCTACGCAAATGCAATTCGACCGACGGGAGTTCTAGGTTTGGCGGCGGCGCAGATCAGACCTGACTTCGCTGGACGGCCAAGCGCGTGCGCCATCCGCAACGGGAGCCGCGAGGCGCAGGTTCGCGCGACCGGGTCGCCCAGACATCAAAATTGCCGGCGCTTCGGCTGGAATGAGTTGCAGCTGAAAGGAAAAGTACACAGTCTCCGACGCGGGAGGTCGAGCGGGTGCGCAGGCAGCGCCCCGACCTGAAACTGGTCGCCATTGCCGACGGGGCAGTGGACAACTGGACCTGACTGGACAAGCTGGACCCCGCCCACAAGGCCATTGACCGCCAATCAGGCTGACCCAGCCTCAATCTCGCATGGCCCGGAACTTTCTTCGAATGAGGCCAAGCAACGGCAACAGCATCAGGACTATCGCGCAAATCGTTATTGGACCGGCAATTGGGCGCTCGATGAAAATCATCCAACTGCCGTCGGACAGCAACAGCGACTGCCGCAGGGTAGGCTCGGCAATGGGACCGAGAACAATGGCAAGCACCGCCGGCGCCAATGGATAGTCAAGGATGCGCAGCAGGAACGCGCCGATGCCGAAGAACATCATCAACCATACATCGTACATGTTCTGGTAGGCGGCGTACGTCCCGACAACCGACAGCACGAATATGAGAGCTGCAAGTATCGTGAACGGCATCCGCAGCACCCTGATGAACAGGGGAATGCAGGCCAGATTGACAAGCACCGCTATGACGTTTGAAACATAGAACGACCCGATCAGAGGCCAGACGAAGTCGGGGCTGTCCGTGAACAGCAATGGACCCGGCGTAAGTCCCCAAATGACCATGCCGGCGAGGAGCACCGCCGTGGTGGGAGAGCCCGGAATGCCAAGCGTCATCATTGGCAGCATGGCGCCGGTCGAAGCCGAGTTGTTGGCGCTCTCGGGCGCCGCTATGCCATCCACTTCGCCACTGCCAAAGTGTCGACGGCGGCTCGAAACCATCTTGGTGACGCCATACGCCATCAAGGCGCCCGGCGTCGCTCCCGCCGCCGGCAAGATGCCCACGAAGAATCCAAGGAACGAGCCGATCAGAGTGCCCTTCCAGCACTTCCTCATCCACAGCAACGCACGGAAGACGCGCCGCAAGTTGATCTTTGCGCTGGCCATCTTGATGTCGTTGGATGTCGAGTTGATCGTCCACAACATTTCACCGATGCCATAGACACCGATTGCCAGCACCAGAAACTGGATGCCCCGACTGAACCACTCGGTGGAGTCGAAAAGCAGAAGTCGCGGCGCACCGGAGATGATGTCAAATCCAACTGAAGACATGACCAGCCCGAAACAGATCGACACGATCGTCTTGGGAATGTCGTCCCCACCCAGTCCAACGAATGTCGCGAAGGCCAGCAGCATCAGCGCGAACACTTCCGGATTTCCAAATCGAAGGGCGACCGTGGCCAGAAGCGGCGCAGCTCCGGTGAACAGCAGGTTGGCGATGGTGCCGCCGATGAACGAGGCCACAGCCGCAATCACCAGAGCTCGATCGGCATTGCCCTGCAGCGCCAGGGGTCGGCCGTCGAAGGTCGTTGCCACGGCGGTTGAGGCGCCGGGTATGCCAAGCGTGATGGACGATATGGCCCCACCGTACATGGCGCCGTAATAGATTGCCGCCAGGAAAATCATTGGCGACGAAACGGTTCCGGTGAGCTGTTGAATGACAAACGTGAACGGCAGCAGAATTGCCACACCATTCACGGAGCCAAGCCCCGGCATGGCCCCGACAAGCAAGCCTATGACGACGCCCAGAAACGCCAGTCCGAGATTGACCGGCTGCAGCGCCGCCCAGACACCGTCAAGCAACAGTTGAAGGACTTCCATCGCGTGTCACATTGGGCCGGCGGGCATCCCTGCCCACGGCCGCAGGGTCGACAAGCCGTGCGTGATGTCGGTCACGGGAGGCAAGGTCACAGGAATATCTCGTAAAGCGGTATGAAGAGCGGCTCCAGGAGCCGCTTGGGCAGCACGATGCGCATGGCGATGTCGAAGAAGAAGAAGCAAAAAATCGGAACCACAAGTGCAATCAGGAGCGCCAGCCACCATGGATGCCTTCCCAGGTAGCGTATGTAGGCAAACAGAAACACAGGCATGGCTCCGTAAAAGCCGACTGTCTCGATCAGCGCGAGGAACAGGAGCAGCCCGCCGCCGACCAGGACGAACATCCTCTTGCCTCTTGCGTCGAGATAGCGTTCCTCGGATCTCGATTGTGGCGTTCGCCTCAGCGCGGCATTGACCATGATCACCACCGAGGACACCAGCATCGCGAGCGACAGCCAGAAAGGCCAGAAGCCGCTGCCCGGCCCTTCGTTGTTGACGTTGATGCCGATGTTTGCGAAGCGAGTGGCGTTGGGGTCCCATGACGGTCCCTCGCCACTCTTCCACATGAGGTAGACAGAGAAGAGGGCAATCGCCAGTGCCGCTACAAACTCGGCGACGCGCATGGACTGCCCTCTTGCAAATGCTGGTTGCCCGGCAACCCGAACTAGTTGATGGCGCCGGAGGCTCTCAGGATCGTCTCGTGGCGATCACGCTGAACGCCCCAATAGTCCCGCAGCGCATCGCCTGGCAGGAAATCGCCGAGCAGCGACTTGTCGCTCTTGTACTCCTGCCACTCGGCGGAATTGTACACGCTTTCGAAGAGTCCCGTGTAGTAGGCCTGAGCATCGTCAGACATTCCAGGTGCGCCGACGACTGCGCGCTGCATGTAATAGGCGAAGTCAACCCCGGTTTCCGCCAGCGTTGGCACATCGGGGAACATCGGAAGACGTTCGTCGGTGAATGCGACAAGCGGAATTACCGTTCCCGCTTCGTAGAAGCCCAGCGCTTCGGACGGGTTGTTGACCGACGAATCGATCTGGTTGCCAGCCAGGTCCTTGGCCACGGCGCCCCCGCCCTTGTACGGAATGTACTTGATTTCCAGTTCATAGGTGTCGTTCAGGAAGTCAGTGATGATCTGATCTTCCTGGGCGCTGCCGGTTCCGCCCATGACCCAGCCGGAACCTCTTGCCTTGGCCTCGGCCAGGAATTCCTCGAACGAGTTGATTCCCTCTTCAACGTTGACCCAAAGCACAAACGTGTCCTCGGCCATGCGTCCCACGGGCGCAAACTGCATGATGTCAACTTCGAGGCCAGGCTGCCTCAAGGGGGTCGTGAAGAACGAGTTCAGCGTGACCATGATCGTGTGGTCGGGGTCCGTCGCGCTGTTGAGCGCCACAAGCGCCTCGGCGCCCGATCCGCCGCTCTTGTTGACCGGCACAAGCGGTCTGTTCGCCAGTTCATGCTGTTCCACAATCGCCTGCATGAGGCGGGCCATCTTGTCGGCTCCTCCTCCCTTGCCAGCCATGATCACGAAATCAATGGGCTTTGTCGGCGAAAACTCGGCATGGGCCGGCGCAAGCGCAAGGGCCAAACACGTCGCCACCATTCCCAGTACCAGCTTCATGAAATTTCTCATATTTTTTCTCCATATCACTAGGCGGTTTTCCACCAAGAATAGCCGCCACCGGTTATGGCCGCAGTCATCTGCAGCCCTGTGCAAGTCTCGCCGATGCCAATGTCGCTGCAGGTGGATTGGCGTTCACTTCATGCATCCTCACTTGCATCGGCACATGTACCACACCGCCCGGCAGGTGGTGTGAAGCGGCAGTGCGTCGTCAAGAAGCTCATTCACTGCCACCGCAACATTCAACGATCAAAAGAGCCCGTCGATTTGACCCTGGTCATTGATGTGAATCGATTCTGCAGCAGGCACGCTGGGAAGCCCAGGCATTGTCATTATGGCGCCGCAGATCGCCACGACGAATCCAGCGCCTGCCGACAGGCGAACCTCTCGAACGGGTATGTCATGTCCGCTTGGGGCTCCGCGAACGGTCGGATCCGTGGTCAGACTGTACTGCGTCTTGGCCATGCACACAGGCAACGATCCATACCCGGCGCGCTCCCACTCAAGCAACTGGTTGCGCACCTTCTTGTCCGCGGACACGCTGCCGGCACGATATATCTCGCGGGCAATCGCCTCGATCTTTTCGAACAGGCTGATGTCGTCGGGATAAAGCGGCGAATAGGACGCTTCGCCTCCTTCGATCACCGAAACAACCTGTTCCGCCAACTCGACGGTTCCCTTTGAACCCAGCTCCCAATGACGGCAGACCACCGCCTTGGTTCCCCTTGATTCGGCATATTGCCTGACGGCTTCGACCTCTGCATCCGTGTCCGCAACGAAGTGGTTGATCGCAACGACCGCTGGAACGCCGTACTTGCTCATGTTTTCTATGTGCCGTCCGAGATTGACGCATCCCTTGCGAACGGCATCGACATTCTCGGCTCCCAGCGACGCGCGTTCAACCCCGCCATTCATCTTCAACGCCCGGATTGTGGCTACAATCACGACGGCCTTGGGCGACAGGCCTGCCTGACGACACTTGATGTTCATGAACTTTTCGGCGCCTAGATCGGCGCCAAACCCTGCCTCGGTGACCACATAGTCAGCCAGTTTCAGCGCCGTTGTGGTTGCAATCACGGAGTTGCATCCATGCGCTATGTTGGCAAACGGCCCTCCATGCACAAAGGCCGGGTTGTTCTCCAGAGTCTGCACGATGTTCGGCTGAACGGCCTGCTTCAGCAGAACGGTCATGGCGCCGTCCGCCTTTATGTCGCGGCAATACACCGGGGAACGATCTCTGCGGTAGGCAACAATCATGTTGCCCAGACGGCGCTGGAGGTCGTCCAGATCCCTGGCCAGGCAGAGCACGGCCATGACTTCCGACGCCACCGTGATGTCGAATCCCGCCTCCCTGGGAAAGCCGTTGGCCACACCACCCAAGCTGCAGGTTATTTGGCGAAGCGCCCGGTCGTTCATGTCGACAACGCGGCGCCACGCGACACGGCGAACATCAATGCCAAGCTTGTTGCCCCAGTAGACATGATTGTCGATCATCGCCGACAGCAGGTTGTGGGCCGAGGTTATGGCATGGAAGTCGCCTGTGAAGTGCAGATTCATGTCTTCCATTGGAATGACCTGGGCGTGGCCACCGCCGGCGGCGCCGCCCTTCATTCCAAAACAGGGTCCCAGCGATGCCTCGCGAATGCAGATCGCCGTCCGCTTGCCGATGCGGTTCAGCCCGTCTCCAAGACCTACCGTCGTAGTCGTCTTGCCCTCGCCTGCCGGCGTCGGGTTGATCGCGGTAACCAGGATTAGATTTCCGTCGGATCGATCCTGCAGCCGCTCGATGAATTCAGCCGACAGCTTTGCCTTGTCGTGACCAAACGGCACCAGATGCTCCGCGGGGATGTCCAGACGAGCCGCCACTTCCTGGATCGGACGCTTCGTTGCGCTGCGGGCGATTTCGATGTCCGTTGGCATCAACTTCTCTCCAACATGGTCATTCAGGCTGTGCCAAGCGTTGTTCCGGGTTTCAGCCTGACGTCCTCGGCATACTTGACTGCGGGAATCTTGCCGCCTCCCTGTGGCCGAACTCGCTTGACGAGTATGCGTCCGCCTCTTGCCTGCACGACGACTCCAGCGTCGTCAATTTCGACAACGGCGCCGGGCGTGCCGTCCCCGGCGCATTTCCGGGCGTCGTAGATCTGCAGTTTGGCGCCGTCCACGGTTGTCCAGGCTCCAGGCTGAGGATTGGTTCCGCGGATCAGGTTATACACTTTGTCCACATCGCTTGACCAATTGATTTCGGCGTCGGAACTGCGGCACCAGGACTCGTAGGTGGCCTTCGACTCGTCCTGAGGGGTCCGCGGGGGCGATCCGCTGCGAAACAGGTCGCACACTTCGGTGAGAGACGCAATCGCCTGTGGAAATATCTTTTTGAAATACACGTCGCCCAAGGTGTCGTCGGGTCCAATCCGACATTCCCATTGAAGAAGGATGTCGCCTTCGTCCAGCCCTTCGGATGGATGGAACCAGGAGAAGCCTGTCCTTGTCGCGCCTTCGATTATCGGCCAGTTGATGGAACTGGGACCGCGGTGAAGCGGCAGGAGCGACGGGTGGAAGCAAGTTGTTCCGATGGCGGGCGCCTGGCAGGCCGCTTGCGGAACGTATTGAATGACGTATGCCATTATCATCAGGTCGGCGCCAAAGGCCCGCAATTCTTCGATCACCGTCGAATTGGACAGGCTTTTGGGCTGCATGACCGGCAGTTTCGCTTCGACGGCCGCCGTCTTCAAGGGGTCCGGGGGCCGTCCCCCGCGATCCGGCGCGCAGTACACTGCCACCACTTCGTCCCGACCATCTGCAAGCAGTTTCTCAAGTGCAGCCTTGCCGAAGGCCTGTTGTCCCATGACAATTATGCGCATCAGTGCTTTCCCGAATCCCTCACGCTTGCCCAATACACCGTTTAGAGTTGCGAGGCATCCGGTCAAGCGCTGCCCACAGCGCCCGAGTCAACAACCCGTTTCAGTTCTTCGCCTTCATACCCAAGGACATCGCCGAGGATCTCCAGCGTGTGCTCCCCAAGCAGGGGCGAGCGCTCAACCGCCACTTCGTGGTCGGAGAACTTTATCGGGCAGCCAACCGTCAGGTAGGGGCCGCGCTCAGGATGGTCCACCTCGACCACTGTGCCGTTTTTCCTCAGGCTCTCGTCTTCGGCAATTTCCTTCATCGAGAGAATTGGACCAACGGGAATGTTCAGAGGATTGCAGATGTCCATGACCTCGAACTTCGTCTTGGTGCATGTCCACTCCTCGATCGTCGCGAATATGCCGTCGAGCTTTCCCAAACGAGCGTCAGGCGTGGAATATTCCGGGTCCTTGGCCCATTCGGGCTTGCCAATCAACTCGCATATGCGCGGCCAGACCGCTGCCTGCGTGATGAAATAGGTGTAGGCGTTGGGATCAGCTTCCCATCCCTTGCACTTGAGTATGCGGCCTGGCTGGCCGCCGCCGGAATCGTTGCCCGCCCGCGGCGTGGCCTCTCCGAACTCGATGCCCTTTCCGAACTGGGAATACTCTCGCAATGGACCGGCATTCAGCCGCTGCTGATCACGCAGCTTCACGCGGCACAGGTTCAGCACGCCGTCCTGCATGGGCGCGAGCACCTTTTGGCCGCGTCCGGTACGCTCCCTGTGCAGCAATGCCACGACGATTCCGAGCGCCAAGTGCAACCCTGTTCCCGAATCGCCAATTTGCGCGCCTGTGACCATCGGCAGATTGTCGACGAAACCCGTGGTCGATGCTGACCCTCCGGCACATTGCGCAACGTTTTCGTAAACCTTGCAGTCCTCAAACTTTCCCGGACCAAAGCCCTTGACCGAAGCCATGACCATGCGTGGATTCAACTGCTGGATCCTGTCCCATCCGAATCCCATCCGGTCGAGCGCTCCAGGCGCAAAGTTCTCGACCAGCACATCGCACCGCTCAACCAGCCTTGCCAGCACCTCCTTGCCCGTTTCATGCTTGGTGTTCAGGCAGATCGAGCGCTTGTTGTGATTGAGCATCGTGAAATAGAGACTGTCGGCGCCCGGAACGTCCACCAACTGTTGGCGCGTGGCGTCGCCGACGCCGGGGCGCTCCACCTTGATCACGTCGGCTCCGAACCATGCCAGCAACTGCGTGCAGGTCGGACCCGACTGAACGTGCGTGAAATCAAGCACCCGTACATCCTGCAGGGGTTTCATGTGCCTCGCAATCTCAATGTCGTCTTCACTCTCGGCCATCCAATCACTTGTACATGGTCTGTCTTTTGGTTCCCGGTGCGTACTCGTTCGGATCTATCCACACATTGACAACCGCGCACTTGCCTGTCCTTGCGATCGCCTCGCGGGCCCGTTGCAGGGCAGGCTGCAATTCGCTTGCCTGCCGAACCTCTTCGCCATGGCCGCCGATCATCTCGCCGAAGATCGAAAACTCAACGTCGCCGAGCTTGTTGCCGATGTCGCCGCGGTTCTTTCCGTACTTTGCGATCTGGCCGTACCGGATCTGGTTCATTGCCGAGTTGTTGCCAACGACCGCCAGGTATGGAGCTCCGAAGCGCTGTGCCGTTTCCATGTCGAACGCGGTCATGCCAAAGGAGCCATCGCCATACAGGCACATGACTTCCTTGTCGGGATGCGCCAGTTTCGCGGCCATCGAGAACCCTGTTCCAACGCCGAGGGAGCCTAGAGCTCCCGGATCCATCCATTGGCCTGGGTTTCTAGGGCGCACCGCTTGAGCGGAAATCGTTACAACATCTCCACCGTCTCCGATGTAGATGGTGTCCTCGTCAAGAAACTCGTTAATTTCCCATGCCAGACGATATGGATGGATCGGGAACTGTTCGGATAGAAAGAGAGGCATCAACCTCTCCTTCTTTGTCTTTTCAATTTGTCGCAGACCTTGCATCCACTGCTGTCGCAGCTGCATTTTTCCACGGTCAATCCTGCCGGACGCAGCTGCGGCAACCGCCGACAGAATCGCTCCCGGATGCCCGAAGAGTCCGAGTTCGATGTCTCGATTCTTGCCAACGGATCGGTAGTCCAGGTCAATCTGAACCAGGCAGGGCGCCGTTATGCGCTTGCCGTATCCCATTCGGAAGTCGAACGGCGTGCCCACTATGAGGATGACGTCGGCGCCCTTGAAGGCATCCGAGCGCGTGCGGTCGAAACAGCACGGATCGTCCTGCCGCATCATTCCGCGCGCCGCGCCGTTCGCATATGCGGGAATGCCGAGGGCATGGACGAAGTCTATGCATTCAAGGTGAGATCTGGATGCCCAGACCTGCTGTCCGAAGAGAACCGCCGGCCGTTCCGCATCCACGAGAATGTCAGCCAGTCTTTCGACCGCCGCCGGGTCGCCGATCGAACGCGACGGAGCTCGGTAGCTTCCCTTCTTCGGAATGCGGGCGCTTGCCAGCGGGATTTCCGCGTCGAGAATGTCGCGCGGGATTTCAAGGTAGCTCGGTCCGTAGGCGCCGGCAAAGCACTCCCGGGCGGCCATTGCCACCATGTCGGCCACGCGCTCGGTCGAAAATACGCCGGAGGCGAACTTCGTGATCGGACTCATCATGTCCACGTGCGGCAAGTCCTGCAGCGAACCCATCTTGTGCTGGGTCAGGGACGACTGACCGCCAATGTGCAAGATCGGGCTTTCGGACCGGAATGCCGTCGCCACCCCTGTCACGGCGTTTGTGCAACCGGGACCGGCGGTCGTGACGACACATCCCAGCTTCCCGGTCTGCCGGGCATAGCCGTCCGCGGCGTGGGCAGCGGTCTGCTCGTGCCTGACATCCAAGACTCGGATGCCTTCGTCGATGCAGCCGTCGTAAATGTCGATGATGTGGCCGCCGCACAGCGTGAAGATTGTGTCCACCCCTTCGTTGCGCAGCGCCTTTGCGACCAGCCGGCCACCGGAGATGACGCTCTTGTCCTGGCTCTTGCGAGCCAGCGTGTCGTGGGCGGTTTTTGAGGCAGTTTGCATTTCGGGATCTCTCTTCAGCAGCCGGCGTTCATTGAATGCTGCCAGTTCTGGCGAATGTAGTCGCCAAGCCGGAGCGTGTGCTCCCGGACAAGCTTGGCGGCGCGATTGGGCTTTCGGGCGGCGATGGCGTCCACAATGTTGCCGTGGTCCGCCACCGACCGGTCGGCACGCCTTGCATCCCGCATCGCGTGGCGGCGCACTGGCTTGAGGTGCATGAAAAGTTCGTTGCCAATATTTTCCAGCATGTCGCAGTTTGAAAGCTTGAGGACCTGGCGGTGAAACTCGATGTTGGCTTTCGAGTATTCGTTTATTCGCAGGCGCGCATCCTGTGGCGAATAACGCGTTCCGATTTGCCGCAGCTCCGAGATCTGATCGTCGCTGGCAGCGCTGCATGCCAGTCTCGCCGCCATGCTTTCCAGCGCCGCCCACACCGTGATCAACTCGACCACTTCAGCGATTCCGCGACGTTTGACGAATATGCCCTTGCGTGCCTTGATCTCGACCACGGCCTCGTTTTCGAGACGAATCAGCGCTTCTCGCAGCGGCGTGCGCGAGATGCCCAGCTGTTTGGCGATTGTCCGCTCGTCGAGGCGCAGATTGGCGTCGCTGCTGTAGACGTCAATCTCGTGGATTGCGTCGCGCAGAACACGGTAAATGCGGTCCTGCAGCGTCGGACTGGACTCAAGCGGCCTCAAGGCCAACGGTGTCGTCAATGCGCCTCCTCCACCATTGCGTTGCGACGATGTGCGCCGCCTTCTGGCATTGCTGCATCTGGCATACCAATAGTCCATACGCCATGCAAGTCAAGCGGAAATTTCGCTTCGCCGCAATTTTGTCCGGCGCACCGACGTGCGGGCGCAGACATGGCTGATTTTCTTGCGGGCTCCGACGCAAGCGCCCTGAATTGCTCTCATTCGGGATCATGCTCGCGGCAGACAGTCGCATTGACTGGCGCCAAAGTCACAATGCCGGGCTCAGAGACAATTGCTGGGCGCCGCTGGTTGTCACCACCGCCACAATTGCTATATGAGATGCAATGTTGGGCCGACATACCGTCGGAACGAATCGGGCTGCCCCGTTCACTGAAGGAAGTCGGGGCGGTCGGCACTTGTCGAGGTTCACATGATCAAGTTTTCACTGAACTGCGAGAACTCTCACAGCTTTGACAGCTGGTTTAAGTCGAGCGATGCCTTTGAATCGCTGAGCAGCACACAAATGCTGTCCTGCCCGATTTGTGGCTCAAGCGTTGTTGGCAAGAGCATCATGGCCCCTCGCATCGGCAAGCATCAAGGCGCCGCGGATGAACCCGCGCAGACCTCTCCAACGGCGGACCCAACCGAGCGGAACGCCAACCTGGAGAAAGCCATTGTGAAGCTCAAACTCGAGGTCGAGCGCACTTCGGACTATGTTGGACGCAGATTCGTGGAGGAAGCCCGCGCCATGCACAGTGGCGAGTTGCCCAGCCGCTCGATCTACGGGGAGGCACGCATGCACGAAGCCCGTGAGCTGGCCGAGGAAGGCATCGGCGTAATGCCCCTTCCCTGGCTGTCTGCGACAAACACAAACTGATTGGCGGACACCGGGGAACAGCGCTTCTTCACCGGCTCGGCACGCCGCAGCCTTCAACACCAATCCCAATTCGTCATGCCTCCTGCCATTTGAGACCAAGGCTGCCGGACGCAGTCCGGCGCTCGCAATCTGCACACAGGGAGTTTGCACCCCGTGCGGTCCGCAAGGAAGGCCATTGACGCCATCAATCCGCGACGGCAGGCCCATGCAGCAAATCACATCGGACGTAGCAGTAATGAAGTTCGGAGGCACGTCGGTCGGCGACATGGACCGGCTGACGCGCGCCGCACGGCGGGTTCGCCTGCAGGTGGACGAAGGACGCAAGGTCATCGCAATCGTTTCGGCGATGGCGGGCGAAACAAACCGGCTGATTGAATGCGTGCAATCCTGCGGGACAATGTTCGATGCAAGGGAATACGACGCGGTGGTGGCCAACGGCGAAAACGTGACTGCCGGCCTGCTCGCAATCACCTTGCAGCAAATGAACGTGCCGGCGCGCAGTTGGCAAGGTTGGCAGGTTCCTGTAAGAACGAGCGCTGCACATGGCGCGGCGCGCATTGTCGACATTGGTGTGGACAACGTGCTTGCCAGATTTGCCGAAGGCATGAAGGTGGCTGTGGTGGCAGGCTTCCAGGGTGTCACAAACGACAACCGCATCGCCACATTGGGGCGTGGCGGATCCGACCTGACGGCTGTCGCCTTTGCGGCAAGATTCGGTTCCCGCCTTTGTTCAATCCATACGGATGTCGATGGCGTCTACACCGCCGACCCGCGCATTGTCCCCAAGGCGCGCAAGCTGGATCGGATTTCGTATGAGGAAATGCTTGAAATGGCTTCGCTGGGAGCCAAGGTTCTGCAGTCGAGGTCGGTTGAGCTGGCGATGCAGTACAAGGTCCCGGTACGCGTCCTGTCAAGTTTTTCGGATTCATCAGGCACGCTGGTATGCGACGAGGATCCCAACATGGAGCTGAGACCAATTTCCGGAATTGCACATTCGCGCGACGAAGCCAAGGTGACCATCGTTTCGGTCGCCGACAGGCCCGGGATCGCCGCAACCGTGTTTGGCGCGCTTGCGGATTCCAGCGTGAATGTGGACATGATTGTCCAGAACATCTCGGAGAAGGGACGCACCGACATTACGTTTTCGTGCCCGGTCGAAGATGTGGAGACAGCCAGGCAGGCATTGGCAAACATTCACGGACGCGGCCTGATCAACTATCAGGGGCTGCTTCATGACCGCGATGTCTGCAAGATATCGGTCGTTGGAATCGGCATGCGCTCGCAATCCGGGGTTGCGGCCCAAATGTTTTCGGCCCTGGCCCAGGAAGGAATCAACATCCAGGTCATTTCCACTTCGGAGATCAAGATTTCGGTGTTGGTCGGGCGCCGGTATCTAGAACTGGCGGTTCAGGCGCTGCACGACAAGTTCCAGCTGGACCGAGACAACAGGGCTTTGGGCGAAGTTGACCGTGCCCAATGCGTGCAGGCACAGGAGGAAATCTGATGGAAGGCCGATCCGGGAAGCAAACGACAGCCTCCGCTCCCCTTCTCTCCACCCAGAAGCTGCTTACAAAGCTGATCGCCGCGCTGCGCAGCAAGGGCGACGGCCAGTATCGCCTCGATCGGGTCGTGGAGATCGTCTCGGATGCAATGAATGTGGATGTCTGTTCGATCTATCTGCATGTCGATTTTGAGACGCTCGAACTCTGTGCGAGCAAGGGCCTCAAGTCAAGCGCCATACACAAGACTCGTCTCAAGAGGAGCGAGGGGCTTGTCGGTCAGGTCTCGGTGACAGCGTCCCTGGTCAACACGGCGCGTGCGCCTCAGGAGGCAAACTTCAGCTACCGCCCGGAAACGGGAGAGGAACGGTATTCGTCGTTTCTGGGTGTTCCAATCCTGCGTCCGGGGCAGACATTGGGTGTGCTTGTTGTTCAGACGAAGGAACCGAGAACTTTCGATCGCCTTGAGGTAACCACGCTCGAGGTGGTCGCCACCGTCCTTGCCGAGATGCGTGAAACCGGCACCATTACCGGGGAAGGCAGAGCGCTTTCGGCGCCGCATTCGCAGCCCGTTACCTATCAGGGCCAGATTGCGCATCGAGGGCTGGCCGAAGGCCAGATACTGCTTCACGAACCGCAGGTGATCATCTCACGAGTGGTGTCCGAGGATTGCGACCGGGAACTTGAACGTCTCGAGAAGGCGCTGAAGAAGCTTCGCGGCAACGTCGATCAGATTCTCGACGCGGAGCACGTTACAGTTGCCATGAACTCCGAGCAGCGCGAAGTGCTCGAGATCTACAGAATGATCGCAAATTCGTCGGGTTGGGTCAACCGCGTGAAGTCGGACATTCTCGCCGGGCTTTCCGCCGAAGCCGCCGTCGAAAAGGAACAGTCGGAAGCCCGCGCAAAAATGGAGGCTTCGCCGGATGCCTACCTGCGGGACCGGCTGCATGATCTCGACGATCTGTTTCATCGCCTGTTGAGAATCCTCACCGGACAAGGGCGAAAGGTGGACGACCAGTTGCCTGACAATCCGATACTGCTTGCCCGCAACATTGGCCCTGCGGAGCTTCTTGAGTACGGTCGCGGATTGAGGGGCATCATACTTGAGGAAGGGTCGATCGGGTCGCACGCAACGATCGTTGCCCGCGCGCTGGCCATTCCCCTGATGATACAGGCCAAGGGAATCATTGCCGAAGCCCTTGACGGCGATGCCGTTTGCCTTGACTGCAACAAGGGATTGATCCACCTCCGGCCAAGCGAGAGCGTAGCCACTGCCTTTCACAACAGGGTCGAGGTTACGGCCAACGTCACTGCCAAGTTCTCGCAGAGCCGAGACTTGCCGGCGATCACCCGGGATGGCGTTGAGATCAGCCTGTACATAAATGCAGGCCTTCTGGATGATCTGCCCAACCTGCGGCCTTCCGGGGCAAAGGGCGTGGGGCTCTTTCGAACCGAGCTGCGGTTTCTTGCGGCAAACAAGTTTCCGACCAGGACGGAACTTGCCCGGCAATACTCGCGGGTCCTGGATTCCGCCGACGGCAAACGGGTTGTGTTTCGGACCATCGACATCGGTTCCGACAAGGTCGTCCCGTACTTGAAGCGGGAGGACGAGCCCAATCCGGCTCTGGGCTGGCGGGCAGTCAGGATTTGTCTTGACAAACCTGCCTTGCTCAAGATGCAAATGCAGGCTCTCATTCGCGGGGCCAAAGGAAGACCGCTCACTGTCATGTTCCCCATGATTGCAGGATTTGGAGAGTTCCAGCAAGCTCGCCAAATTGCGCTCGATCAAGTGGAGCGTGAAAGGGTCCTGAGCGGCATGGTGCCGGAAAGGGTCGAGATTGGCGCCATGCTGGAAACTCCGTCTCTCGCCTTTACGTCACACAAGTTCTACGAGCTTGCCGATTTCATTTCGATTGGCGGAAACGACCTCAAGCAGTTCTTTTTTGCCGCCGACCGTCAGAATGAACGTGTTCGCAATCGATACAACTCGCTGTACTTGAGCTATCTGACGCTGATCAAGCACATAACGGCACGTTGCCGCGCCGCAGGCACGCCGGTCAGCTATTGCGGTGAAGATGCGGGGCAACCTCAGGTAGCGGTATGTCTCGCCGCCATGGGTGTTCACGCCTTTTCGATTCGTTCCGCTTCGCTCGGCAAGGTCAAGTATCTGCTGCGTCAGGTTTGTCTGAAGGACATTGCAGAAGACATCGATCAGGCGCAGGAAGCAGGTGTGGTCTCGTTCGAGGCTGGAATCGAAAGGGTACTGGCAAACGTGAGAGAGTACGACGAGGTCGTCGCCGCGACCTGACAATCGCGATTTGGCCTGCCCGAAGCCGTCCTGAATCTGCAATCGTCGGATCGGCAATGCAGCGCCGCGCAATCTTGGAGGGACAGAACGAAGTCGGAGTGTGTCGATTGGAACACATGGTGCGGCCCGTTGCCCGCATGTGCCGAAGTGCAGCTTGTCAGGAGGCGCCACGCCAGGCATGAAGGCGGCAACTCCAAGCCTCTGAAAAGCCCGATCAGAAACTGAACATCAGACGGCCGAAGCTTGCACTTTGAGCAGTTTGCAATGACGGACACTTTGGTTCATGGCTTGCACCGGGCGAAAGCTCCGCTCCATCGGCAATGGCAACGGGCAAACAGCGGCTTGTGGGGAGAGAAAACTCAGGTGAGGGAGATTTGACATGACGGTTTCGACACAGCAGATTGAAGCGCTCCAAGCTTTCGTTCGCGACAAGGACTGCAGCGGACCGCCCTACCTTGCAGGCCGCCATGACTTGATCGACGGCCTCGAGGAAATCTGTGAATTCATTTGGAGCCAGTTCCAGCGCGGCGAAGACCGCATGCCCCGTGGCATGACACGCGTGTATACCGGCCCTCCCGGCTCCGGCAAAAGTTCGATGCTGAAGCATCTTGAGCGCAAGTGGAACGCGGCCATCCAACGCGGAGAGTTTGCGCCTCGCATGTTGTACCTTCCCACAGCCGAGGACTTCGAGAATCTCGAACAATGGGAGCGACCCCTTGTCGAGGCCCTTGATCCGCGCATGGGCAAGAAGTTGGACCGTATGGCAAAAAGCTGGCGTCGGCGGGATCCCGGTCTTCTTTCCTTCAAAGTCGGAGGCCAGCCCAGTGACCTGGCCAAACCGGACCCAATCTACAACGTGCTCAGACTGTGTCCTCCGGACAAGTGGAAGCGGCCATTGGTTCTGGCGATCGACGAGTTTCAATCTTGCACAGGCGACTACACTTCAAATAATGGCGCCATCATTCAGTCGCTTCACGCACATGGATACTATGCGCCATTGTTGGCGGTAGTGGCAGGCATTGGCGACATCGGGAATCGGTTGGCGACTCTTGGCATATCCCGGCTGGCATCCCGCAGCAGCTTCTCGCTCGGCCGTTTCACGCCCGCCGACACTGCCGACCTCGTCTCAGGTTGGGGTCAGCTATTTGAGCTGCCGGAAGGCAGCTGGCAAGGCGACATGCAAGAGCTCATCGCTGAATGCGGGCATTGGCCGGCACACGCGCATGATGCGCTGGCTGCGTTTGCCGATCAGGTGACGAAGTGCCGGGATGTAAACTTGGTGGATTTCACTGCTGTGCGTGCGCGAAGCCACGAACTGCAGCTTCAGGGCCATCTCAACCGCATGAGCGACGAGATGAAGGAATCTCGTCGATTGTTGGCAGCGGCATTGAGCGAAATTGGGCCTCGCACTCGTTCAGGAGAGGTCGCGTACAGACTTGAAAAGCTTGCCGGCACAGGCAACGCTCCTGGCTGGGAGTTGCCGAAGGGCATGAACGATTACGAGTTCTACCGTCATCTAGTGAACCAAGGGGCAGTTCAGAGCCTCATTCCCAGCGGGGTGTGTTGTCCAATACCGGGTTTCCGGAAATTCATTGTCGACTTCGCGGAGCGGTAGAGGCAGGGCAAGGGACAGGCGTTCGGATGCCCTGACTGCGGACGGTCGGGCATTTGCAGGAGAGCTGCTCCAGCCAATCACCGAAATTGCATCCAATGCGCAATCATTCGGAGGGATCACAATTGCGGAGATCCAACGAAGGGCAATCCTTTCAGCCCTTGTGAGCCCAATTGCCTGTCCTCGCGATCCACACTCTGACTGTATGCTGCAAGCGAGACACGGGAAACCGGCCTCGTCAATGGCGAAGCACAGAGCGTCATGAAAAGGTCATTCTCCTTGTCAGGCTGTTCTGCTCTTTCCGCATGCTTGCCGGCATTTCCGGAAGACCAGGATTGACTTCACCCGGTGAACACCAGCCAAGTCGGTGCATGTTGCTGCCGAATCGCAAACGCCAACAACAGGCTCCCTCTGAAACCCATTGTTGATCGCCACGCACATTCCTGGCAACAATGTGCAGACAAAATATCCATTTGCTTCATTTCTTGCAGGAAGAAGGTCGGACATGTGCTGCAAATGTACGCAACACCTGCAGCACATACTCGATGCAAGTGGCGCAGGGCCAACTGAGGCGTGGCGTCATTGGCGATGCTTAGGACAGAGGACATCGAAGGGCTTGCCGGCGCTTGAACACATTGGCGAGCACGCGTGCCGAAGGATGCGTTTGGGAGTTCGGTTGCATCGCAATGCGGGGCTCAGCCTGACACAAATGTCGAATCCTCGGCGATGGCCGATAGGGCAATGCGGACGGTTTGGCCGGAACTGGGTTGGGACAAATGCACTTGGCGCTGCTTGGTGGAACGTTTCATTTCTGCGATCAAGGAGTTTCGGTTGGAGGCGACGCATTGCGACAGCAGGCCACAAGAATCCTGTCCGCCGTGCAGACTTGCGACGCCCGCTGTCTGCTGCGAAGTTCGTGAGGGAAAGGGCCGAGTTGGGATTTTACGGAGCGAGAATTTCGTTTTGGACATTATGAATTGACATGCAACTGCGCGGCAGCTGGTTTTGCAGTCACGGTCACGAGGACGCCGCCCGCGGTTGGGCGGCGGGAGTCAGGGAGACGAGGAATGGAACTCAAGACAGCAGCCTATGTCGGGCTTGACGTGCACAAGGAGGAACCGCACAGTTGGCCGGCAGGGAACGCGGGTGGCAGGTGAGGAGAACCCTCGGAGGAACTATGAGGAACGGCCGTTTCGGCCAGTTGACTCGCGTCAGAAGATCGAGGCTGCTCTGCGACGGAGACATGACAGGAGGCAACCAACCCACGGATGTCAGAGTGATCCACCGTCGAAGCGAGCCGCCCGCGTTCCCAGCCGGCCATTTCGGTGAGATCGCAATGGCGTGAAACAGCATGGCGCCTGTGGAGTTGACAGGTCAATGCATTTCATTGCACCATTTGCACAAACCATTGTTCTTGGCGACAATCATTGGGCTGAGGAGGCAGAGAAAAGATGGCATGGTCACAACAAGCGAGCAAGTCAAGATTTGCGGCGTTGGTTGCAGTTGTCTGTTTGGGGGCCACAGTCGGCGCGTGTACGTCAACTGGTGTCCCACCACCAATCGTACCTGATCACAGTTCCAGTTCCGACGCTTCCAGCAATCAGGATACAAGGCGTACCGTTGCCAATAGTGGCGGAGCAAGGCCTACCTCTGGAAGGGTAGACTATGATCGCTATGACGACGATGACCGGTACGAAAGCGACCGCTACGATGACGATGACCGTTATGACGATGATCGCTACGAAAGCGACCGCTACGATGACGATGATCGCTATGACGACGATGACCGGTACGAAAGCGACCGC
>JAPOOS010000202.1 GCA_026713305.1 Paracoccaceae bacterium | reverse complement strand
TTCCTGCCACCAAATACTAGATTTAACCGCTTGGACGGTCAAGCCTTGACACCAAGCTGAGCAAGAGGTGAAGGGCGCCAACCTTGCTTCCCTTCGAGCAAGTCATGCTGGTTCCCCTGGCGCCCGACAGGACGGTTCACCAGTCGGGAGGACGTGGCTGCAGGTTGAGACTGCAAGCGTTCCAATCGCATTGCGCTGGCAGTCGGTGTGTCGGTTGATGATGACGAGGGTGTTGTTGATCGGAAGTTCGGCAACTGTCCTTTCGTCCGGAATGTCATCACGCCAGCTGACGAAAGTCTTGGCCATTGAAGATTTTTGCCTGCGGTTGGCTCGTCGGGGCATGCCAGTCCGCATGTTCCGCAGCAAGCGGATCACTGAATTGCCTGCACCATCGCCTTGCAGGCCATTGCCATCAGTCACGAGCGCTGCCACCGTGTCGCAAACCCAAGTCATGCCGAAGGCCAATGGATTGCGAATGGCCCGCACCATTTGCCGCGTGCTGTGGCCATGGCCGAGCTTGGAGGTGAAACGGTGGTTGGCGCTCATTGAGTGAGCGCTGCAACACTTTGGCCAGCAAGTTGCGGCGAATTTCGGTACTGCGCGCACGGTCCCCGTATGCCGATAGGCGCCCGGGTTTGACAGCGGGCGAGCGACTGTCGGTCACATCGCCGAAGTCGGGTCTTCGGCAAAGCCGCGTCCTGCGGTTGCACTGTAGAAGGATTCGGGGCTTGTTCGGCTGCCGTCGGCGAGGACGGACTTCAGTCAACCTTGATCAGGTGTTCCTGGCAAGCCGCACACCGACGCTTGCTCTGCGTGTGCTCGAACATTCTCGCCTGCATTCCACATCCTCGCTGGATGGCAAGTGGCCTCACATCTCACCGCTTGCAACGATCCGCAACCAACCGGTTCAACCTCTCCAGCCGCCCGTCTTCTATTCCAAGCGTTGCAAGACGTTCCACCGTCCTTTGCAGATACTCTGCATTGGGTCCCTTTTCCCCAACAGCGGTGGAAATGATTTGAGCTTGGGTGGCCATTGGCAGGTTTCCGCAGTATTGGTCGTGCGACCTGTCCATGACGAATGTGGTTGCCATTCTCCGACGGCCGTCCACAAGTTTGATGCTTACCTGCCTTTCGAGGTATGCAGATGAAATCAGTTCACGTTTCCGCAAGTAGGAAAGCGCTTCCTTCCGCTTGATTGGCTCCACGCGATAGGCCAAGCCCTGACATCGGCCCCCAGACTGTGCTACTAGGGCCAGCACCAAGCCGGGATTGTCTTTTGTTCCTCGGTAATGGATTGAGCGCATGCAAAATAACCTGGAATGGTCGTTCAATGTCGCCAGCACTTTTTCGCACCAATCGAAACCTGGCGCCCATAGAAGTGACCCGTAGCCGAACACCCACAGTTCGTCGGTGTTCATCCTTCAAAGTTCACGCATTGCAAATACGGGAATGTGACTGGACAATGTTTTTCCGATCATCATGCTGATTCGTTCCTTGATTGCAGGCGCCATTGTACTGATCGTCGGCTGGTCGGGCTACTGGCTGGTTGTCAGCAGAAGCTACAAGAATGCCATTGTCGAACTGCTTGACGACGCCAATTCCAGCAGCTGGCAAACGGAGCACGACGCTGTGTCCGTGCGCGGCTTTCCAAACAGACTGGATGCACGGATTGACAACTTGCAGCTGCAAAACACTGACTGGCAAGTCCGCTGGTCCGTCCCCTGGGTCGACATCCTTTCGCTCAGCTACCGTTTCAACCATGCCATTCTCGTGTTGCCGCCTCCTCACTCGCTCAGCGTTGAGGGGGAGGAATTCACGTTCGAAACCCTGGACATCAGGTCAAGCGTCGAATTCGCCTCGACAAGCTCTCTCCGGCTTGAACGCCTGATCGTAGAATTCGATTCCGCCGAACCGCCCCAGGACGGTCAGGTCCAAGATTCGCATTCCAAGACCGTGTTCGCGGTGCAGGCGCGTCCGGAAGCGGCCAACATCTACGACATCTCTCTGAAAACCAGCAATCCGCCACCTGCCCAGCCAGCCGCATCCGGCAATTGGAATGTCCTGTTGCTGGGCGCCTTGCTTCAGCAAATGGATGTAAGCGCCAAGGCAACTCTCCGGCAGCCACTCGACAGATTCAGCTGCGAGAACGATTCTCTGGAAATTCTGGAGTTGGACATTGCCAAGGCAGGGCTTCCCAATGACCCCAGCGGCCTGGAAGTCAGCGGCAGGCTCACGGCAATGGAAAACGGCAACCTGGAGGGCGTGCTGCGAGTCTCTGTGCAGGACATTTTGGCCTTCTTCAACCAAACGTTCGAATTGCTGCCGTTGAGCGACAACGAAGCAAAACTGCTGGAACTTGCTCTCAGGGCCATCGCAAAGTTCGACTCCGACATGGCGCTGGATGTGTTGTTGGCCAATTCCGGAGTGACCATCGGCTGGTTCACCCTGAAATCCACTCCGATACCCGCCAAGATTTGCTGACACGAAGCATGCGCCAGCAAACGCCGAGCATCCTGGAAAGTCGTGACCAGCGTGAGACCGTGCACCGAGCGAGAATGACACTGAATCCACAGGGCGCCTGGTCCGGGGCTAACGCCTGACCGCTCTCCCGAAGTCCGGCCTGTCCGTGTCCTGCCCCGCTTCCACGATGCCCCTGCGTATCGCCCTGGTGCGCTGGAAATACTCCAGCAATGTATCGCCCTCCCCAATCCTGATTGCACGCTGAAGCGCAAACAGTTCCTCGGTGAAGCGACCGAGGATGTCGAGCGTGGCTTCCCTGTTGGAAAGAAAGACGTCGTGCCACATGGTTGGATCGGACGCGGCGATGCGAGTGAAGTCCCTGAAACCCGCCGCCGAGTACTGTATCACTTCCGAATTGCTCACGCGGTGGAGATGGTCAGCCGTCCCAACCATCGAATAGGCTATCAGGTGCGGGACATGCGATGTCACTGCCAGCACGACATCGTGGTGCCCCGCGTCCATGAAGTCAACCTGCGATCCCAACCTCCGCCAGAACTCGGCCAGCTTGTCGACAGCGGCGCTGTCCGCATCCTCCAGCGGAGTTATGAGGCACCATCGATTGACAAAGAGATCAGCGAAGCCGGCTCGCGGTCCGGAGCGCTCCGTGCCGGCGAGCGGGTGGGCAGGCACAAACTGCACATGTTCGGGCACATGCGGCGACACGGCGCCGATCACGTACCGCTTGACGGACCCAACATCCGTCAATGTCGCACCCGACGCAAGATGCGGCGCAATCGATCGCGCTATCTTGCCGAACGTCCTGACTGGCGTGCAAAGCATGACCAGATCGGCCCCCTCAACCGCCTCTTCGAGTGAGGCTCCCATGCGGTCTACCAAGCCAAGCTCACGGGCAACTTCAATGGTCTGACGGCTCCTCGCAACCCCATGGATTGAATGGGCAAGCGCACGCTCGCGAATGCCGCGGGCCAGCGAAGACCCGATCAGCCCCATGCCGATCAACGCCACCTTCCTGTACAATTCGGTCATGACAAGCTGACGCCTGCGGGATTGACGCTTCCGCCCTTGCCGGACGGCCAGGCAATTGCTTGAATTTTCAAT
>JAPOOS010000267.1 GCA_026713305.1 Paracoccaceae bacterium | reverse complement strand
CTTCATAGGCGCGCAAGGCAGACCGAGGACTCAGTTTGTAGATTTGCTCTCTGTCCTCTGCCAACGCAGTCAGCCGCATGGTGTACCAAGCGGTTACGCCGCCCCTCGGCGGGGCATCGAAAACCGGAAACTCCGGGTCGCCGCCATCCTCGGTCAACCAATTCCTTGCAAGACTGGGACGAAGGGCCATGCCGCGTGCCAGACTCACGATGTCCACGAAGCCACTCGCAACCGCATCCACAGCCTGCTCGCGTTTGGAAAACCCGCCCGTCAACATCAACGGCACACTTGCCGTTCCTTTGGCGCGCCGCGCGAAGTCCAGGAAATAGGGACCGCTGTCCGCCACTCCGTCGGAACTTGCCTTGGCTCCCGGAAAGTAGGTTCCACCACTGATGTCGATGAGATCAATTGACGTTTCACCGAGCAGGCCCACCACCTCCAAAGCGTCGGCTTCCGTCAATCCACCTTCCAGCTTGTCGGTTGAGTTGATCTTGATTCCGATGGGAAAGGATGGCCCAACCGCGCGGCGCACTTCGTCAACTATCTCGAGCATCAGTTGGCATCGCGCCTCAACCGAACCTCCGTATCGATCGTCGCGGCGATTGAACAAGGGCGACAGAAATTGACTAAGCAGGAAGCCGTGGCCAGCATGAATGTGAACGCCGGTGAAGCCTGCTTCCTTGGCAAACGCTGCGGTTTCCGCGTACAGGCCAGGCAGTTCCTGGACTTCCTCCACCGACATTCCGGCACACTTGAGCCCTGGAATGTCCAACGCGGATGGCCCTTTCGGATCGCTGATCGGCTGGTGTGAAAGAGCGCCGGCATGGCCGAGTTGCGGCCACAAATGAGCGCGATCGACAACGGCCTGCTCGACCAGTTTCCGAATTGCGCGCCGATCACTGCTCGCTCCAAACACCAGATTGCCCGGCTTTTCCGGATAGCGGGGATCCCCTTGCACTTCACCGATGATGGAAACAGCAGCGCCGCCCTCTGCCCATCTTTCGTAAAGGCGGACTTGTGCCTCGGTTGGATCGCCTTCGCCGTTTCCCAGGGAATCCGACATTGCGGACTTTGCGATGCGATTCTTCAGAATCGCCCCACAGGGAAGTTCCAGTGGAATTCCAAGGACATGATGGGAAACTGTCGGCATGCGCTTTGCCTTCCCTCCATTCACGTCAGTGACTCCAATCGAAGCATCTCGTGCCCTCAACTGTCGTGACATCGTGGAATACGCAACGCAAACTGCAGGCGACCTTCAAGCAATGATCATGCTTGATTGTCAGGCGGTCCCATGCATGGGAACAGGCAACATGCTGAATTGCCTGTGTGGCTTGCGTCAGCCAACAGGCGCTAGCCAGGCACCACCAACACCAAGCCGTCAAGATCCTCGGTGACTGTGATCTGGCACGAGAGTCGACTGTCGTCCTCCCGTTCCACCTCGGTGAAGTCCAGCATGTCGTCTTCCAGATCTTTGGGCTCGCCCACCCTGTCGTACCACTGACCAACCGGTCGAACATGACACGTTGCGCATGACAGGCAACCGCCACACTCTCCGAGCACTCTCGGCACATCGTTTTGCACCGCCGCCTCCATGAGAGTGATTCCGACCGGAACCTGGGCTGTAATCGTCTCGTTGTCCGAGACCTTCCACATGATCTTTGGCATGGTTCAATTGGCCTCATATGAAATGGATGTAGAAGTCACGCAGTTCCTCGCCTTCGAGATCCCTGGTCTTTTGAAATTCCTTGCGCTTCATGAACAGGAGATTGTCGACCAGCCCCCTGCCGACGGCGTTGGCCAGCTCGGTGTCCCTTTCAAGGTCGTCCATGGCTTTGGCCAGGTTGGGAGCAACCCCAGACTTGGCATCCACCTTGTCGAAACAGTCTCCGGTCTCCGCCGGTTGAAGCTTGTAGCTGCCGCTCACTCCGAGCCGAGCTGCCTGCAACACCGCTGCCACCGCAATATAGGGATTTGCCGAGCAGTCCGCCATGCGATGTTCCAGACGTGCCTTTGCTCCCGTCTCCGACGACACCCTGGCTGTCACGCCTCGGTGGTCACCGCCCCAGTTTTGCCAGTAGCCGGACAGGCTTGCAGGCTGGAGCCTGGCATAGGAGTTCGCCGTCGGCGCCACCAGTCCGGCAAGGCCCTTGTGGTGACGCATGAAACCCGCCAGACAACCCTTGGCCAGATCGTTGATCTCTTCGGGCTCGGTGCCATTTCGGTCGCCAAGCGCATTCGTGCCGTCATCGGTCCTGAAAGACAGATTGACGTGCATGCCCGATCCTCCGGCCGCCGCCATCGGCTTGGGCAGAAACGACAGCAGCACGCCGAATTCGAGCGCAATCTCGCGTGCCATCAGGCGGAACAGGAATATGTCATCCACAGCATTCACTGCCGAGTCGCATCCGAGAGTGAATTCGAACTGGGGTGCGTCGTATTCGGCGGTGAGCATTTCGAGCTTGAACCCCAGTTCACAGGCCTTGTCCCAAATTGCCTCGGTGAAGCGAAGCGGGTCGGCAAATGCGCCCGTCCCATACACAACCGCGCCTGGAGTCGGATAGGGAATGATCCGCCCATTCTCGTTGTGCGTAAAGGCGAAGCACTCAAGCTCAATGCCAATAACTGGATCCAGGCCGAATTCATTCCACGCACGCACGGCGCGCTTGAGCGCTCCCCGGCCGCACAGGTCAAGGGGATTGTCGTGGTGGTCAAAGAGGTCGCCAACAACGACGCTTGTGTTGCGCTCCCAGCCCGGCCGGACTTCGCTGCCTTCGTAGCGCGCCTCCATGTCGGGCAGCCCCTCCTTCATCATCGCTCCGGGAGCGTTCAGCAGGTCCTTGTCGTAATGCACGCCAAAGGTCGTGCGGCAGAATCTGGAAGATCCGGAACTGCTTCCGGACAATGGCAGGTACTTCCCGCGTGCGATGCTCAAATTGTCGCAGAACAGCAGGCGAAGCCGGTGACTGTCCCGCTTGAGTCGAAGAGTACTGGAACTTCCCACGCTTGAAACGCCCTATGCCCGGGATATGCGAACCGGCAGCGACTTTATGCCGCCTATGAAGTTGGATCTCAGGAACCGGTGCGGTCCGTTGGCTTCGATGGCGGCCACCCGCTTCGTGAATTCCTGCAGCAAGACCTTCAATTCAAGCCGGGCAAGCCAAATCCCCAGACAGACATGAGGCCCGCCCTGGCCGAATGCGACGTGCCTGTTCGGCGAACGACGCAGGTCAAGGTTGAACGGGTCGTCGAACTGCCTCTCGTCACGGTTTCCCGAAACGAACCACAGCAGCACCTTCTGATTCGCCCGCACCTCCTTGCCATGCATCTCAAAGTCCTCGGTGGCCGTTCGGCGAAAGTACATGGTCGGCGACGCCCATCTGACAAATTCGTCGGTCGCCGTGGACCAAATGCCGTCGTCCGCCCGCTTCAACTGCTGCAGCAATTCGGGCTTGCGGCACATTGCGTGGAGCGCCGCGGCGATCGAATATCGGGTCGTGTCGTTTCCAGCGGCCACAAGCAGGCAGAAGAAGTTTCTGAACTCGCGATCGCTTATGGCGCTGCCGCTTTCGTCGGGCTGCAGAACCATGTGCAGAATGCCTCCGGTGTCTCCTGCCCGGTTCTTCTCCTCCATGAGCTGCCTTGCATAGGCGTAGAGTTCGGCGCCGGCGGGTGAATTGAAAGGCATCATTCTGTATTCGTCGCTGGACATCCGATCAAGCACGTGGTCGGTGAATTCCGGATCGGTGTTGGCAATCAGCTCGTCTCCCTTCGACACGAGCCACTCGAGGTCGGCATCCGGCAATCCGAGAATTCTGCCCAGCATCCGCATTGGCAGCTGGCGTGCGATTTCCCTGGTCGCATCGAATTCGCTTTTCGCCAGCGCACGTTCCAGAATGTCTCGGCAGAGTTGCCGTATCTGGGATTCAAACCTGGCAATCACCGGACCGGAGAATGCTCTGGCAACCTTCATCCGAACCCGCGTGTGCTCAGGGGGATCGGTTTCCTGAAACGTGCGGCGGGCCAGATACTCTTCGTAGGTCTGATCCTCCATGCGGATGCCTTGCGCCGAGGAAAGCAGCGCGTAGTTGCGGTTTAGCGCCAAAATGTCCTTGTGGCGAGTTACGTTCCAAAAGCCCTCTCCGCCTTTCCACTCAGTCCATTCCAGCGGAGATTCCCTCCGCATGCGCGTGAACGTGTTGTGTGGAACGCCCGCCACGAAACTGTCGTGGCTCGAAAGATCGGCGTGACCGTCATCTGTTGGATTCCAAATCGTCATTTTCCCAATGTGTGCACAAGTCCTGTTTTGCTGCTGCCGATTAACCCATTGCATGATATGCTACAATTTGTCAGCCGGATTGACCCGACTGGGCAGTCAGGCCGTGAACTTGGCCAAGCTGCAAAATTCGACTTTCGCCTTGCGGGACACAAATGGCCGGCCACCGAACGGCGTCCTGTGCGCCATGGCTCCAAGAAGGAATTGAGCTGACATGAAAATGACACAGCATTGCCGTGGATGCCACGGCAGTTCCTTGCGTCCCCGATGGAAGGGGCATCTGCAAGCAGGCACGCTGTCATCGGCCAGGAGAGCCGAGGCTCATGGGACGACAGGAGGCAATCGGCTCGGGATTCGAACCAATGGCGGAGCACGATGCACATAGCAATACTGCTGACCAGCAACGACAAATCGGAATTTGCGCAACGCTTTCCCGACGACGGAGAGAAGTTCCGCAAGTTGCTCGCCTCAGTTCGGCCCGAGTGGCGATATCGTGTGGTTCGAGTTGCCGAAATGGAGTTTCCGGAGAACCTCGATGAATTCGACGGCTTTGTGATTACTGGCAGCCCTGCCTCGGTGAATGACGAACTTCCGTGGATCGAGGAACTGCTCGACCTGATTGTTTCGCTGCACCGCAAGCAAAGACCGGTGTTTGGGTGCTGCTTTGGCCATCAGGCCATTGCCAAGGCATTGGGAGGACGGGTTGGCTACAATCCGGGCGACGGATGGTCGCTCGGCATTTCAAGGGCCAACTACAGCATCCCCATGGACTGGATGCCCGAATGTCAGACGCACATCGACTTGTACGCCGCACACAGCGAGCAGGTTCATGAACTGCCGATTCAAGCCATTTCGATTGCATCCAGCACAGGCTGCCCCTGCTCCGCCTTCGTCGTTGGCAACCACATCATGACAACACAATATCATCCTGAAATGTCCGAGGAATTCATGCGACAGTTAATTGATCACCTGTCAGAGGAGTTGACGGCGAACCAAGGGAATCGGTTTCTGGAACAATTGCGGAAGCCGGCACAGGGAGCTGAGTTCGGCGCCTGGATCACGCGCTTCTTGGAAAGCGCACATTGTCGAGGGCAGCAGTCATGACTGCGGCCTGTCCAATTGCTGAAAGATACAAGGTGGCCAGACAGATTGCCGACAGGGCAGGCCAAATGGCCGCTGACTACTTTGCCAGATTCGAAAGGCTGAATGTCGAATCCAAGGGCCCTGGAGATCTGGTTTCGGAGGCAGACAGGGAAGTCGAGCTGTATGTGCGGCGCCAGCTGGCGAAACATTTTCCCCAGGACGGCGTGATCGGGGAGGAGTTCTCCGAATCGCGGCCAGGCGACTGCGAGTTTCTCTGGGTCATAGATCCAATCGACGGGACTTCGAATTTCGTGCGCGGAATTCCAGTTTGGTGTGTGGCCATCGCCTGCGTGCATCGTCGGTCGACGGTGATCGGGATCGTTCACGACCCGCTCCACGGGCAAATGTACCATGCCCGGAACGATGGTGGTGCTTTCATCAACGATAGGGCTATTGCCGCCTCACCCGCTGATGCGCTGAATCTTGGGCTGGTGGGTGTGGGTTCTGCCCTGGGACCATACGAGAACAGACTTCCGGCATTTCTTGATGGAGTGATGAAGCGTGGGGGCCGATTTGTGCTAGGGGGTTCGGGCGCTCTGGGCATCGCCTACGTGGCCGATGGCCGATACATTGCATACTCCGAAAGGTACATGCACGCTTGGGACTGTCTTGCCTCAATGTTGCTCGTCAAGGAAGCCGGCGGACGCGTCATCGACCACAATCTCGACAGCATGCTTGCTCATGGTGGAAGTGTGCTCGTCACTGCACCTGGTGTGGAGCAGGCAATACGCGAATTGATCGAAGAAGCTTTCGGCAGCGCTTGATCGGAAGCCGAATCCGCTCTCGGTCCTATCCGAACGTCACTTCCACCCTTCCAAACGATCCAAAGTCTGCTTCGAATGCACTGCCGGGCGGCGCTTCGATCGGTCGAATGAAACTCCCAGATAGAATGATGTCGCCAGACCTGATGCTTTGGCCGAATCGCCCCAGCCGGCGCGCCAGCCAAACCACCGCCGACACCGGATCGTCCAGCACTCCGGCGCCCAAGCCGGTCTCTTCAACCTCCCCTCCTCGCCGCACAATGGCGCCTACCCAGTTCAAGTCCACGCTTTCAAGCCGATGCCGCCTGTCTCCGAGGACAATTCCGGCGTTGGCCGCGTTGTCGGCTATTGTGTCAAGCACATTGCGGGCAGTTCCCGATGCTGGATCCTTCCGATATATTCGGGTGTCGAGTATCTCGAGCGCAGGCATCACATGGTCGGTGGCGTCAATCGCATCCTGGCGAGAGGTTTTGTCGCCTGACAGTCCGCGCTTCATGACAAAGGCGATTTCGGCCTCGATGCGAGGTTCGATGTAGCGTCCGGAAGCAACCATTGCCCCGTTGTCCACCAGCATCGTGTCGAAAAGCGCCCCGCTGTCGGGAATTTCAATCCCCAGCGCGCGCTGCATTGCCCGTGATGTCAGACCGATCTTGTACCCTACGGGCTTTTCGCCCGCTGCGACCTTGCGCTCGATAAGGGCATGCTGAATGCGATATGCATCCAACATGGTCATTTCGGGGTGTTTCAGGGACAGCAAGTCCGTTTGTCTGCGATTCCTCTCCGCCTCGTGGAGTTGCAGAGCGGCCAAGGCCACCTGCCGGTCGGACAGCTTTCCATTCACCCAGTTATCCTGTTTTGAAGCGTACCCAGCCCGGTGGCGCTGACTTCAACCAGATCTCCAGGCTCCAGATAGCAGGGCGGGTTCATTCGAGCGCCGGCCCCCACGGGTGTGCCCGTGACTATCAAGTCGCCAGGATGGAGTGTCGTGAACGTCGAGATGTAGGATATCAGCCGCGCCGGCGAAAACAGCATTCGACTGGTCCGGTCCCTTTGCCTGATCACGCCGTTGACCCGGGTGGTGAGCTCGATGTCGGCAAGCTGCTGTGGACTTTCGAAGCGTACCAGCCATGGTCCCATCGATCCGGACTGGTCGAAATTCTTGCCCTGGGTTACGTTGAACTTCGCATGTCGGGTCCAGTCCCGCACTGTGCCTTCGTTGCACAATGAAAGGCCGCCGATGTGCCCGATGGCATCCCGCTCGCTGATGCGCCTGCCTGACTTTCCGATAGCCAGCACAATCTCGCCCTCGTAGTCCAGCAAGTTCGATTCCGGCGGCCGAACGATCGGTTGCCGATGACCCACGAGCGAGTCAGGAAAGCGCACGAACAAGGATGGATGGTCAGGCGTTGGCGCGTCGTCGCGATACTCGCCGTGGCGTGCAGGGTAGTTTATGCCGGCACAAATGATTTTCCCGGCGTCCGGAACAGGTATCTCGTATTCGACTTCGTCTTCGGAAAAATGTGGCGGGATGCCGTCGCCGAATTGTTCCAGCGCCTCGAGTTTGTTGCCTGCGAGGCATTGACCAAGACTGCGGTATCGTGGAAAATACCGCGACAGCTCGACTATCCCTTCACCAGTCAGAACGCCGTAGCGCGACTTGTTGCCGTAGCGATAACTGACAAAGCGCATGGTGTCCTCATCTATGGCGCAACGATCGGTGTGCCGGCCACAACCGGCTCCTGCGGTTCCACATCCCCGAAGTGAGTTCCTTCCTCAAACCATGTGCGCGGCGCCGGCGCGCCCCACAAAGTCTGCCGCGTTGGATCATGAAGATCCCAGCCTATTGGCTCGTGGTCTGGATCGATAGTCTGGTAGTCGGAGCAATAGAACTCGATGCGGTGATTGTCTGGGTCCCGCACATACAGAAAAAAGGCGTTGGATATGCCATGCCTCCCGGGCCCTCGCTCAATGTTGGCAAGATATCCCGAAGTCGACATCAAGTCTAGCAGATCGATGATGCTCATTGGGGACATCACCCAATAGGCGAAGTGGTGCAGCCGCGGCCCAACACCATTGGTGAACGCGATGTCATGGACCGTTCCCTTGCGATGCATCCAGGCCGCCCACATGCGGCCTGAAGCCGCGTCCTCGGTGAACTCGGTAAGGCGGAAGCCAAGCGAATTGTAGAATTCGGCCATTGCATCGACATCCGCGGAAAACAGGTTGACGTGATCTATGCGCAGCGGCTTGACGCCACTGTAAAGCCTGTACTTCTGGTGGATCGAAGGAAGCAGTTTCATGCTGGCGTAGAACTCCAGCGGCACGCCCCAGGGGTCGGCTGCACGAACAACCTCCCCCATGTGCTTTCGTTCCACAATGCTGGCAGGCAAGCCCCGGCTGGCGAAAAACTCGTGGACTTTCGGCAGGTCGGTCTCGTCATACACTCTGAAGCCAATTGCCGAACAATGATTCTGCCGACCCTGCCGAAGGCAAAGGCTGTGATGGGCGCGTTCCTCCATCGCACGAAGGTACAGGCGGCCGGTTTCGCACTCGTGGCTGACCACAAGCCCCAGCACGTCGACATAAAACTTCCTTGAAGCCTCAAGATTGCTTACGGCGAGTTCAACGTAACTCGTACGGAGAATGTTGAATGGAGGATATAGAACTGGGCTGAACGAGGGCATTGCGGCTAGTTTCCGCCAAGACGCGGAATCGGATGCTTTCCAGTGGCAAGCGCTATGTGCTTCCGCTCCATGTAGAATTCGAACGACCAGTCTCCGCCGTCGCGGCCGATGCCGCTGTCCTTCATGCCACCGAAGGGAGTTGGCAGATGGCGAACGTTGTGGGAATTCACCCAGATCATGCCGGCCTGAAGGTTGTCGGAAACTCGCAGGGCACGTTCAAGGTCTCTTGTCCAAACGTAGCCTGCCAGCCCATAGCGGACATCGTTTGCGATGGTCAGCGCCTGCTCCTCATCGGCAAAGGGAATGACGGTCAACACGGGTCCAAAGATTTCCTCCTGGGCAATGCGCATGTCGGACGTGGCGTTGCAAAGAAGCGTGGGAAGGACATAGCAGCCATTCTCTGCCAGGCGGCGACCGCCAGCGGCCACCGTTGCCCCCTCGTCATGGGCAATCTTCACATAGGAAAGCACCTTTTCGACATGCTGCTCACTGATCAGAGGGCCGACTTCCGTTGCCGGGTCGAGTGGATTCCCGATTCGAAGGTTTCCAATTCGCCGCTTCAACCTGGCAACGAACTCCTCGGCAATGCCTTCCTCCACAAGCAATCTTGAGGAGGAGGTGCACCTTTCGCCGTTGAGAGAGAAGATCATGAAGATCACGGCATCCAGCGCCCGATCAAGGTCAGCGTCCTCGAAAACAATGACAGGGTTCTTGCCACCCAGTTCGAAGTGCACTCTCTTGAGTGTGGCGCTGCCCTGCCGCATGATGTCCGAGCCGGTTGCGCTTTCACCCACGAAGGCGATCGCCCGTATGTCGGGATGCTCGGTCAAGGCCACTCCGGCTTCGCTGCCGGTTCCATGCACAACATTGAGCGCTCCAGCCGGCAAGCCTGCCTCCTCGCAGAGCTCCACCAGGATCTCCGCCGTAAGAGGCGACAGTTCAGCAGGCTTGTGCACCACTGTGCAGCCCGCTGCCAATGCAGGTGCAATCTTCCAGGTGGAAAGCATGAAGGGCACGTTCCACGGCGTGATAACGCCTACCGGTCCGATCGGCATCCTGGTGGTCAGGTTGAGCAAGGTCGGCGACGGCAATGACTGGCCATCGCGCGCGGACAGCACCTTGTCGGCAAAATACCGGAAGTTGTGAGCGCCCCGGGCTGCCGTTTTCGACATGAACCTGATTGGCTGACCGGTGTCCCAGCTTTCCAGCAAGCCGATTCGGCGAGCGTTTTGTTCGAGCAAGTCGGCAATTCGGTGGAGGATTTTGCTGCGTTGGCTGCCGTCAATGCGTGACCAGTGACCGAAAGCCTCCTTGGCGGCACTGGCGGCAGAGTCAATCTCCGTTCGACTGCCGGCAGCCACCTGACAGGTCGGGCTGCCGTCAACAGGTGAATGCACGTCGAAGCGCTTGCCACTCTGCGATGCAGTCTTGCTGCCTCTGATGTGGTGTTGCACTCCCTGGCTGCGAATCGCTTCCAGGGTTGGCGCAAGTTCCTGCAGGTTGGCGTCAAGGGTCATGATTGCCGGCTTCTCCAAGAAATCTCCTGATTGAACTAACCTTTGGGCTCAAGTTTGGGTCAATGTCCCTCATTTCCAGCGAGAGCGCCAGCGGGCGCCTGTCCAAGACCGGCGCAAGGAACGATTCCGCTGCCTCAAATATCGACTGAGTGGCTTGCTTCCTGACCTCCAGCTCGCGTCCGCCGCGCAGGCGGACGGAGATGTCGATGAAGCCCATTTCCATCGATCCGTCGGCGATTTCGCAATGGTTGCAGCGGACCCCGCGCACTCGGATTCCGGCGAGCGGAAACACATTGGTCGCAACGGCAGCGTCCCGCAGGACGCGGCAGAATTGATGCAAGTCGACCCATTGTTCGACATTGGCTGAATACTGAAACGACAAATGTGGCATGTGGTTGGCTCGCTTACCGCTCCGCTTCAGTAATTCAAGACACAGCGCGATTGTGCTGCGAGTTCATAGTCTGACCCTTGATCACCTCGATTGCAAAGCATTGGAGGCATGCGGCGCCAACGAACCAGCGCTCACGGGCTTGTCAATTGTGCGACACGGAATGTTCCGAGTTTCAGATGTTGTGTGCAGCACTTGGCCTTCCGGATGACTTCAACGGTTGCTTGGGATGCGGTTCCCACCCGTGTTGACCACCAGCCTACCGGAATCCATGGAGCTGTGGCAACCCTACTGCCTGTAGTCGTGGCGCAGCAATGACTCATTGTGGTCAACACAGGTCAACGCCTGCAGCCAAGGACAGCAGCTTGAGCAGTGAATTCACGCCAGCGAGTGCCGGGTTGACCCAAGGTCAATTGATTCCTCTGCTCCTAAATCAACTGTTCAATGGTAGTGCAGGTGGCAGACTTTTGACGATGCGGACGGTCTCGACACTGACATGGGTTATGCGCCGAAACGCCCTTACGAGATCAAAGGGATCCTTGAACCAGGCGTTCGGGTCGTTGAGGATTCCGCTCTTCTTGTCCGTCTTGACATGGTAGCGATCAATGAACCACTCGATCGG
>JAPOOS010000237.1 GCA_026713305.1 Paracoccaceae bacterium | reverse complement strand
CCTGATCGGATGCTCGCATTCGACAGGCAACCACACAAATGTCCGAATCCAAGAGACCCGCATCATGCGCGCCGCTTCTGAGACCGCATGCCCGCGACGGCAAGCAACACTCCGCTCCTGACAAGGCAAAGTGTACGTCGAATCCAGAGATTTCCTTGTCAAGTGGCTGCGCGAACAGCTCGTTGGGCCTTCCACCGAAGAGGACCTGCTGTTCTCCCCGTTGGAAAGGTATCCGACAGGCGTCCTATACCCAGTCGAGGCCGACGGGACCGGTGTCGATCCAGTCTTGTCGACCCCTGATGTGGAGGTTGACGAAGCCGATGACGAGGCGCAAGCCGAACCTGTTCGACGACGGAGATTCGTTCCACCGTCCTCGGTGGGATTTTCCATTTTCGTGCATGGAGACATTTGCCTGTCGATCACGGCAACCGCCTCAATCTACGAGGTTGGTGACGAAAGGGGCGAACGCGGGCGGTTCAAACCAACTGCATACACGCGAAGAAAGCTGCCCGAGGCGGCTTGCATCTGGTCGAGCAGCTCTTCCAACCGCGAATTTCCCTCCACCATCTGGAATGGCCGTGCCCGCGTCGAAGTGCGAGCGCGCCCACACAAGGACGGTCTGATACTGACGGTCGCCCTGTGCAACCGACGCAAACCCGACCTGAGAGGCAAATCCCCAAGGACGAGGAACCGTGACCTTGTGGTCAATTCGCTGTTTGAGGCACGACTCGAATGCGAACTGGAGGCCGGTGAACTGTGGGAGTATCCGCGTGTCGACGCGAGTTTGCTGACCGACGAAGAGCAGGAACTTGAGCTTCAGTACATGGAACAACGCATTTATGCCGTTGGACACGGGGCAGCCGCAAACTGGGATGTGAGCACAGGGCACAGGGCGCGGGTTTGGTCGGAGTTCATGCCGGCGGTTGAAGTGCCCATTGTGACCGTCAGCACCGGCGGAGACGATGCAGCTCTCAGTCTGCAAAGCCTTGCTGCCTCTCCAAGGCTGGACGAATTGGAGCATTTCACCGACCGCTACGCAGATTGGGTTGAAGAACAGGGGCGCACTGCCGACAGGTTTCCCATTCCCCACCAAGTGAAAACCGCACGGCGCATCCACAACAGAATGCAGATCGTCCTCGACCGAATGCGCGAGGGCATCGAATTGCTTCGCACGGACCGGCTTGCGTCCGAGGCATTTCAGATCGCCAACCAGGCCATGCTGGATCAGTTGATCCAGGCAGACCGCGTCGAAGACAAGCGAATTGATCCGGAATCGTATCGCTGGCGGCCCTTTCAGCTGGCCTTTCTGCTGACGGCAATCAAGTCAACCATACAGGAGGACGACAAGTTTCGAGACGTTCTTGATTTGATCTGGTTTCCGACCGGAGGAGGCAAGACAGAGGCCTATCTGGGCCTGATCGCATTTCTGATCTCCTGGCGGCGGGCAAGGCATGCCGAAAGGGGCGGAGGAACGACCGTATTGATGCGTTACACCCTGCGCCTGCTGGCGCTGCAGCAATCCGAACGCGCCGCACGCCTGATTTGTGCCCTCGAGTTGATACGCCAAAGGCGACCCAAACAGTTGGGCGAGACTCCGATCACGGTCGGCATTTGGGTTGGCAAGGCAGTCTGTCCCAATCGCTGCGAGCAGGCCTGGGAAATCGTAGAACAGATAAGGGACGGGAGACTGGATGCCCGCTTCGAGCTGGTTTTCAAACAGTGCCCTTGGTGCAGGACGGAATTCGACGCCAAAAATGGCTACGATGTCTCGCCCGGCACATTCCACTTTCTGTGCACGAACCATGATTGCGCGTTTGGCCAAGCCGCCGAGCCATTGCCGTGCAACGTCGTGGACGACGCATTGTACAGCCAACCTCCTACACTTCTGATTGGCACCATCGACAAGTTCGCGCGGCTTGCATGGGAGGAGAAGACGGGAGCCTTCTTTGGCGTGGATTTCGGCTTCCGCCCGCCTGAACTCATCATTCAAGACGAACTGCATCTCATAACCGGCCCTCTCGGTTCGGTTGCCGGGCTCTATGAGGCCGGAATTGACACTCTGCTCACCTGTTTGGGTGTCCGACCAAAATACGTTGCATCCACAGCAACCATCCGCAGGGCGCATGAACAGGTGAAACGACTGTATGCCCGCGAACTGGCCGTGTTCCCGCCCCCAGGAATCAATTGCAACGATTCATACTTCGCTCGTACCGATCCAAAGCGTCCAGGTCGTCTATATCTCGGATACCTAGCTCCAGCGCTTGATCAGCAGCATAGTCTCGGTCCACTGGCCGCCGTTCTGCTCTCGGCGCCCAAGGCGCTGTTTGAGAAGGACAAGGATCGAGAGGATCTCCTTGATGCCTGGTGGACGCAGGTGGTTTACCACTGCAGTCTCAAGAGCGTCGGGCACAGCCACAACACGTTCGTAACAGGCGTACGCGAATTTGGCCACCGGCTCTCTGTCGAGCAGGAGAGGGCTCGCCAGCAGGACGCTGCAAATGGAAATGGCGCAAGGGCCGAGAACGGCGCCGGGCTTTCGGATCGATTACAAAACGCACGGCTCGCACAGCTTACCAGCCGTGGAACAGCCAGCGGCAACGCCGAGACATTTCAGCGGCTGTCAATGCCGCAAGCGGAGGATGCCTGCCTTGACGCCGTTCTGGCGACCAACATGGTGTCGGTGGGCCTCGACGTCCCGCGCCTCGCCCTGATGATCGTCAACGGCCAGCCATTGACCACGGCCGAGTACATACAGGCGACCAGCCGTGTTGGCCGGGCCGAGGTTCCCGGTCTGATCGTGATCAACTTCTACCGGCACCAGGCTCGCAGCCTTTCACACTACGAAAACTTTCGCCCCTACCATGAAGCCTTCTACCGTTTCGTCGAACCGAGCAGCGTCACTCCCCATACCTTCCAGGTGCGTACCCGAGCGCTTCACGCGGCATTGGTGATAGCAATTCGACACGCTTGCACGCATTTGAGGTTCAACAAGTCGGCTGGACGCTTCGATCCGGATTGCCAGAAGATCAAAGCCGTGATTGCGGAATTCAAGCGCCGCTGCGAAGGCGCGGCTTCGGGAAGGACACAGGCTCAGGAAACGGCTTCGCACATAGACAGCCTTGTTTGCGAGTGGCATGACGAAGCGGTTCGCTGCGAACACATACACAAGGAGCTCCTCTACATGACATATGGCGCCGACAGGAACGCCGACCGGCTGCTCCACTCGCATGGCGAGCCTCACCCCGGGCTTTGGCCAACCCTGAATTCAATGCGCAACGTTGAAGGCAGCGGACTGTTGAGAGTCGAGGACTGGCCGCCCGACCGACCGCCGCGTCATGGAGGCTGGAATTGACTTGATGGCCCAGAGTCGCTGACACCCAATGGCTGAAGAAGTCTCGGTTCGTCTCTCGCACCTGCTCAGCGTCTGCTCGGTGGGAGCAATTGTGCGCGGCAGCGAAAGCCTGATGGTCGTGCAGGACATCAGCACCTGGGACCTGTCAGGCGGCGATCCGCTTGATCGTGAAATCCAGCATGTGGCCCGCGTGCAAAAGGCGCTGGGCATCAGTCACGCTCTTTGCACGCCACCAATTGAATCCAAGCGAAACGGCAGATCTTCCGGATGGATTCCGGCGTTGAGGTTTCCAACCTGGATGAGCTGCGTGAAATGCGGCTATCTGCATTCGGCTCCCTGGCGAAGGCAACGGTTGAAGGAGGAGGAAGGATCGATCGGGGACCTTGTACGGTGCTCCCGCAAATCCGGGGAAGGCCATGTCTGCGGCGGCAAACTTGAGCAGACACCTTGGGTTCTCATACACGAGAAAGGCTATCTTGGCGACGCGCCATGGCACGACTTGGCTCATCGGGGCAGTCGTGATCCGCAAGTGCGGCAATGCAAACGCGACTGGTCTGTTCCCTACCTTTGGCTGAACGAACGCCCAGAAGGCCGTCAGCTATGCTGTTCAAGGTGCAAGGCGAAGGCAAACTTTTCCAGAATCGTCGGCACCAAGGTTTCGTTTCCATGCAACACCTGGCAACAGCCTTGGATACGCGAGGCTCCGGCAGATGTGTCCAGCCAGGCTTGGTTGGTGGAGATCAACGATGTGCGTGTGCACTCCCCTTCAACACGATCGGCACTGGTAATTCCGCCGGAGTCACGCATCCGCCAGGGAACGGTGACGGACCGACTCTACAGCAGCGCCACCAGCAGACAGAAGGTGCAGCGTGCAAAAACCGACTTGGCGCGCAGGTCTGCCTGCCGGCAAATTGCCGGCAACTTCCGATGCACTCCCGAGGAAGTCATGGATGCCCTGGAGGAAATCGACCGTGGCTATCCAATGTACGGACAGGAGATTGTCGTCACCGATCTACTGGTCGACGAGTTCCAGGTGCTGTGCGAGGAGATCCCTGACCTCAGAGAGGACGAAGACTTCGTTACGGAACACCACACCAACGCATGGCGGGAGCTTGGACAGACCCTGGAAAGCGGCGCCTCCCGACGTGCGGCCAGCGCCGTGACCAACCTTGTAGCCGTCAATCGACTAAAGGAAATCATGGTGTTCACGGGATTCAGCCGCGCTGGAGGCGACGTTGCGCCTCCCGACATCTTCGGTCGGAGCAATTGGCTTCCAGCCCTGAAGCTGTACGGCGAAGGCATGTTCTTCACCCTTGACGAGGAGATGCTGGAGCGTTGGGAAAGCGTTCCTGCGATTCAAGACAGGGCCCAGGAGTTCTGCACTCGTCATTCAATGCGTCCTGCCTATGGCGGAATTGAGCTCGAAGTGTCGCCGCGTTTCCTGCTCTGCCACACACTGGCCCATCTTCTGATTCGCGAACTTGAAGCCTCGGCCGGCTACCCGGCCGCTTCGTTGAAGGAACGCATTTACTGTTCAACAGGAGATGAGCCCATGGCCGGGATCCTGATCTACGTGGCAGTTCCGGACGAGGAGGGATCGCTCGGTGGACTGATGGATCTGGCCAGACCGCGGCGCTTTCTGCGGCTTTGGACCAAGGTGTTTGAATCCGCTGCCTGGTGCTCGTTCGACCCGGTTTGTTGCGAACAGGAAGGACACGGACCGGACTTGCTGAACCGCGCGGCCTGTCACGCTTGCACCCTTGTGCCCGAGACCAGCTGCCAATATGGCAACGTTCTGCTTGATCGGGTTTTCGTCAACGGCGCCAAGCCGGACCTCCCGGCGTTTCTGGACTTTGCGGAACAATTGACCGCGCCCAGCAAGGCTTGAAGCTGTTTGGCATGCAGAGTCTGACACGGGAGCGGGAAGGAGCACGGACCGTCTCCCGGAAGTTTTGGAAGTTTGTCGTAGGAGGATCGGAAGTATGGCGAAGCGAAAGTTCGAGCTGCCAGGCATCCAGGACCTGAGCAAGGAGCAGGAAGCGGCGCGGGCTCTTCCCAAGGAAGGCCAGCACCTAATCATCGGCGGACCGGGAACCGGAAAGTCGGTGCTTGCGCTCATTCGTTCGAAGCGACTTCAACGGGAGGGCGATGACTACCTCTTTCTTGTCTACAACCATCTTCTCAACAATGCGAGCAAGCAACTGTTCGGTGGGGGTTTTGTTTCCAAGACCTGGACGAGCTGGTTCTGGAAGGCATTTCGTGAACACACGGGCCGGGCCGTTCCTCGGCTTCCTCCAAACTCAAACGGCTATATGGAAATCGACTGGGCCGGCGCCTTGGAGACAATTTACGCGTTGCCCGGAGGAGCAACGCAGGAAGGGCTGCCTTTCCTTGTGATTGACGAGGGCCAGGACATGCCACGGGAATTTTACGAGGCGCTTGTGAATCTTGGCTTTGATCGCTTCTTTGTCGTCGCCGACCAGAATCAGCAGATCACGGAGCGGAACAGCAGCAGGGAGGACATACGGACTCACTTGGCCATTGAGAGCAACGAGGTGATCGAACTCAAACGCAACTACCGAAACAACCTCAGCGTGGCGAAACTGGCACACGCGTTCTACACCGGCGACCCAGCGAGCCCGCCTCCCGAACTCCCTTCAACCTCAAGTGGAACCGTTCCGGTCCTCTATGCATACGACCAAGACAAACTGATGAACGTCGCTCAAGGCATCCTGTTGCTTGCTGACCGCGACCCGCGACAGCTGATAGGCGTCTTGACGCCAAACAACCGGGTCAGGAAGGCTTACTTGAATGCTCTTTCCTCGACGACTGCCAAACTGGACATTCCGCGTGCGTCAATCAACACCTTTAGTTCGACACAACGTCCCAAAGTGGCCTTCGACGAGGGTGGCATCCTCGTAATCAATGCCCAGTCATGCAAGGGCCTCGAATTCGACACAGTCATCCTGGCTGACATCGACAAGCATTTCTTCAATCCCTCTGATCCGGACAAGACGAAACGACTCTTCTACGTCATGGTCGCCAGAGCGAGGGAACGAGTGTTCATGTTCAAGAAGCAAAGCGGGCGCAGCGAGATTGAGAAGATCCTGCCCACAGACTCCAGTATCTTGCGACGGGAGCAAGTGCGATGAACGCAATCGACGACAACGGTTCACCGCTCAAGTGCACACCCATTCAGGGGAACGCACCCAAAACGGGATTGTTGGTGACCAATCACCTAAATCTGATGTACATGCTCGCAACTGGTCTGATAATGCCGCCTGCCGGCTTTGCAGGCAAGTACTACCAGGACACACTGGAACACTTCGCCGGCTGGATTCCCTTGTTTGTCGGCAGGGTTTCCAAGGCAGCGATCGAACATTCCATCAGCGAGGCTGGACACCTCAAGCCGTGCATCGTCGAGATCAATCTGTCCCGAATGTCAGGCAGCATGATCGCGCTCGGCAGCAATGGACTTCAGGAAGGCTCCTTGCTGGAAGCGGCTGGCGAGTCCGACCGAGTTCTCCTGTTTCCCGCACCCCTGCCCACATCAAGCATCAAGTCGATTGTCTTTCGCTCTCCTGACGACAAAGTGGAAGTGGAAGCGGCTGCCAAGGACTTTGGCAACGTCCCGCTTGACGAGTTCAAGCGTGGAACGAGGAAGAAGGCTTTGTTCACCAAGGCTTCTGACATTCCCTGGCCGCTGGCAAATGGGCCCGAAGAGCGACACGCACCATTGCACATTCCATTCGCAGCAGGAGGGATTATGGCGATGCTGCTGCTCTTCGGCAATTTGGGCGGACTGTCCATTCTCGCATCGCGGATAGCCTTTGATCCTGACGACAACGCACTTCCAATCCAAGGCATTCACCCGATTTTGTCCGGACTTCAATCCTGGGTTCGTGACGGACGGGTTCCACCCGAGTCCTCGTCGCGGCCGAACGATCCAATCGAACTGCGCGATGTCTCCCAAGCCGAACTGCTGTGGCAGGCCATCGAAAGGCTGGTCGCATCACGGAAACTCGGCAACACCGGTCGGGCAAGGAATCTGATGATTGAGCATCTCAGTGATTCCATTCCTGACCTCGACGGTCGGTTGAAGACTGGGGTCAAAAATGTCCGGAGCACTCTTGAGTCCCTCATGGGCCTGTTCGGAGCATCAACCAACGAGTTGCTTGATCGCCACGAAACACCCTTGGCTCGCGCACTTACCCTCTTCTTTCTGCGTGAGGACTGCTCCGATCTCTTCGGCTTTGAAAGCGACCGCCTGAACGAGCTTGACTGGCTGGCGGCAGCAATCCTGTTCGGCGCCCGAGACGGATGGATTGGGCTCCCACTTTCGCTCCGGGGCAACCGCGGACTCTCCGATGCGGTTGCCTGTCGCATGGCCCAACTTTCGCATCGGATTGCCGG
>JAPOOS010000350.1 GCA_026713305.1 Paracoccaceae bacterium | reverse complement strand
GGCAATTCGGCTCGACATCGGCATGCCAGGGCCGAATGGCATGCATTGGACCAACTGACCATCAACACAAACTGCGGAGCTTGACCGCGCCATGAAGTTCCTAAAGACAGCATCCACAGAACCCGTGGCGCAGACTCCTAGCACTCATTAGACTGTTACCCGACCCGCAAATGATGCTCCGAGACCGTGAATCAAAGGAGATTCAGGAAAACAAGCCAATAGCAGGTCCCGCTCCCAATCAGTCCTACTCACCGAGTTACTCGCAGCAAACTACCCTTGTAGAGTAGCAACTCCTTAGCGGTTAGCTGTTAGCAGGCGTTTTGCCTTGTACCTAAGAAAATACACGATGTCCGTAAATCGGTTGGAGAACAGTTCCTCCGTCGATATTCGATCAACGTAATTCTTGACAAGGCTCTTTGTTCCATATGGAATCTTGCAGCCAAGAGCCCTTTCGAGTTCGTCGACAAATGTTCGAATATCTCGGAGCGCTATTGTATGCGCCTCATTTGTTAGCCACGAATGAGTTCGCATGTTTTCTCCTAGTAGCCGATGCAACAAGTCCATTTGAATTTTCCTCGCGTTTCGTACTTGCACAGCCGGAAAACGCTCGCTTACCTGTTCTGGATGTATCCTGTAATTCACAAGAACGTTGTCAGTGTTCGCCAGTTTCGTCACTGTGCACATGTCGCAGAAATACTTGTAGTCTTCAACGTGTTCCGATCCGTGCAAGTACTCCAATCCCTCAGGTATAGCCGACCTTCGAATGAAAGTCGTTGGATTTAAGAATGACGAGGTACCAGTGACGACAAGCAAGTGTACACACTCTGAATGTGAATTTGGAAACTTCAACAGTGTCCCTTGGCTTGGTTTCTGAACCCCCGATTGGAACGCAATCGCATTGCCGCCAAGAATGCCGATTTCGGGATGTGACTCCATGCAATTGTATTGAACTTCCAGGCGTGAGTGCGTGCAAATGTCATCGGCATCCATGTTGGCCAGGTACTTGCCACGGGCAATTCCATATCCATGGTTAAGGCCGTCTATCCTCCCTGGCTTTCCGGGGTTTGACGTCAGCACAATCCTGTTGTCGGCAAACGACTGCACAATTGAAACAGTGTTGTCAGTTGAGTTGTCGTCGACAATGATGAATTCGAAATCGGCAAACGTTTGTTCGAGTATCGACTGAATTGCTTCTTCGATGTACTTTTCGCCATTTCGAACGACCATCACGACAGAGATCGCCGGGCTTGGCGCAGCAGAGTTTGACATTAGGAACTACTCCCACAAGTTTGACGCGGTCTACCCACCCCAAGGATTGAACAAGAGCTGACCATTGGCGAGCGCCAGGAGCGCGCATAACGACGAACTCCATCCAAGTTCAATCGGTCCTTGGCGAACTTGAACCGACTGATTGCAGCACGACAAGAGACTGTTGGAATGCTGCATTCCCAAAAGCACATGCATCAAGATGCTCATGTGGCCCCGCTTCATGCGGGGAGGGCAAGTTGGAATCCAACCCGCCGAGGCAGGAACGGTCTGCCGGCCGCTCAACTGCTGGACGCCCAGTCGGCGGCCTGCATTTCGCGCAACCTGGATGCCGCGCGAGCAAACTCGAACGAGCCGCCACCCTCTATGTAGAGATCCTCAGGCTTTGCTGCTGCCGAAATGATCAGACGCACCCGCGCCTCGTAGAGCGCATCGACAAGCATCACAAAGCGCTTCGCCTCGTTGTAGTTCGTCCTCGAAAGAAGCGGCACGTCCTCCAAGATGAGCGCTCGCACCGTGTTGGCAATCGCAAGAAAGTCAGGCGGACCGAGCGGCTGTCCGCAGAGATTCCAGAAGTGCGACTTGAGCACGCCATTGGAAAACTCGGGCAGGATTATCTGCCGCCCCTTTAGCTTGATGACAAGCTCCTTGCTGCTGCCACCGGAGAAATCCCGCCAGATCCTTCCCACCGCTCTGGCAGTGTCGCTGCCTGCCGGATAGAAGTAGGTTTGCTCACCGACAAGCCGCTCGCGCCTGTGGTCGCGGTCGCTTCCGAATTCATGGACAACCAGATTGTCCTTGAAAATCTTGATGTAGGGCAGAAACAGATGTCGGTTGAGCCCGTCCTTGCAAAGATCGTCGGGGTGGCGGTTGGATGTCGTGCAAACTGCCACGCCCTGCGCGAACAGCCTGTCGAGCAATCGCCCGACAATGACGCCATCGGCGATTTCATCCACCTGCATCTCGTCAAGGCACAACAGGTTGCAGTCCTTGGCAATTCTGCCTGCCAGGGGCACCAAGGCATCCCGAGTCTTGGCTTTGCGCAGTTCGTGCAATTCGCCGTGAATCTGCTGCATGAACTCAAGAAAATGTATCTTTTTCTTGGCAACCGGAACGGAAGCATAGAACATGTCCATCAGCATGGACTTTCCACAGCCCACGCTACCCCAGAGATAGAGACCACGCGGCGCTCTTGAGGGTTTCCTTCTGAATATGCTCACAAGTCCGCCATCGGACTTGCTTGATTCAACGACGCGCTT
>JAPOOS010000149.1 GCA_026713305.1 Paracoccaceae bacterium | reverse complement strand
CGGCATGCCAGGGCCGAATGGCATGCATTGGACCAACTGACCATCAACACAAACTGCGGAGCTTGACCGCGCCATGAAGTTCCTAAAGACAGCATCCACAGAACCCGTGGCGCAGACTCCTAGCACCTTGACCTCAATTGTCATGTCTGTCGCCTCACCCGTGATGCGTGAGCCTCCGACATTGCGTTCAACGATCTCAAAATTCAATCTGGCCGGACTGTCCGACAAACCGAAGGGCTTGACTTCCACCGCAGGCCCGTACTCTGCTGCGTTGACTTTCAGAAGCGCGTTCGCCGCCGGGTTCGGTTCGAAGGCGATGACCCTATGGAAGTGTCGTGCGAAAAAGACTGTATGGTTGCCAATGTTCGCCCCGACATCGAGCGCCGTCGAATCGCGCGGCAACTGGGGAAATACGTCGCGAGCCAAGGCATCCAAATGGCGCCACTCGTAACTTCCATCCAGCAGGGCAGCCGTCGAAACGAAATCCTGAACAAACACCGCACGAAGTGTGGGCCGTGAGTCTGATCTGGCCAGCCTGCGAATGTATGCCTTGGTAGCGTGTCGCAACGTCGCGTTGCACAACTTGGTCAACACTTGCATATTTGGAAACCTCCTTCACGTCCTCATTCTGCGCCGTCGATTGGAAGGAATTGGCACAATCAAGCTGTGCCACTGCCAACGTTCTCTGATGCACAGAAATGCCGGTTTTTTGCCAATCCAGAGGACTCGGCGCATGGCTTGCCACAAGCGGCCATTCGGCACAACCATGCGCAGCAAATGTGCGGGTGTTTGCTGGGTTGCTAGCCTGAATTCCCAACTGGAAGAGTTGGCATGACAGTTTGACCGGTATGGGCCGGGCTGCTGCTTGCTGGTCATCGAACCCGGGGGGATCGCCCGTTGCCGCTCCGCAGGACCAGCGGTCCCTGCGAACACGATGTGGACAGGCTCCCCGGTCATGCAGTTTCCTCGATTGCTCTTGCCGATTGGCTGTCTTTGACCGAAGCGGCACTCTGCACTGCTTTGAGACGGCACGATGCCATGAATTCGGTGCGCTCCGAACCTTGAATTCTGGTTCACGGCGATCCGCATCCACGCCGTACCATGGCAAGTCCGAGACCCATCTTGGAGCCTATGGGGTCATGGTTCGTCCCTGCTGTGGTCAACAACGGGGCAAGCACGCGCTCGCCTAACACGACATGAACTCCAATCCCGTTGTCGGAAACTTCCAAAATGTGCCAACTTTCGTCGTTCCAAGCTTTGAACGTGATCGTTCCGCGTGCAACTCCAAACTTCCCATATACAGACTTTAGTGCGCTTTCACGTCAATGCAGCCACCATTCGGCATGATCGCAGATAGAGCGTTTGCTCATCACTTGGGGCCACGTGCATCGCCACCAAGGATTTCTCTGACCCGCGCAGCGTTGGATGGCGCGAGCGACCCGTCGCTGGAATGCAGATTGTTCTCAAATCCGACACGCACCTTCCATCCACCCCGCAACGCCTGACGCAATATGGCAGTCTCTTCGCGCCCGAAGGCACAAACTGCCGCATCGACATGTGGAAGTCGTTCAGCCACCAACCTCTGCAATGGCTTGAGATCGCTCAGCCTCGCTGGAGCTCGCTCGTCATACTGCCCCATGACCAGCAAGACCTGGCCCAGGGCCGAAGGTACAATGTCCTCGGCATAGGCGTGCTGCAGCAAGGCAATGTCGGCAGCATCATAGAGTATATGCTGTATGCCGATTGCGGCCTCCATGGCATCGCGATAGGTTTTCGTGGCCGCAACCCTGTCGCCATCCGAAAGCATCTCACGAATGGCAACCGACGCGGCCGGCGGCTTCAATTCGGCCAGCAATGCCCTCTGGTCTTCCGAGGAATAGATCCCAGCGCTTTCCGTAGTGATCTGCACCATCATGTTCGGAACGCTTTGTGCCATCAAAGCCAACAGCTCCCTGTATCTGCCGGCATCAAGGCTGTGGCGGCCTCTTGCATCACGAACATGAGCATGAAGGGCTTGGGCGCCCGCCTCATGGCATTCCCTCGCCGCGGCCACAGTCTCCGACACGGCAATGGGCAGTTGCGGATGATCACGCTTGGTGCGGCGAGCGCCGTTGGGCGCCACCATCACGAGCGGCAACATCGAAGTCACCGGACAGCGGTCAATGCATCATCAACGGCAATCGCAAGCTTCGACACCAACTCCGTGATCTGATCGTCGGTAATCGTGAACGGCGGCGCCAACAGAACATGATCTCCACGAACGCCATCGACCGTTCCCGAACCGGGGTAACAGATCAAGCCAGCCTGCAAACCGGCTTTCCTGATTTCGGAAGCCAGTCCCAGCCTTGGATCGAAAGCCAGCTTCGTGTCCCTGTCCTCCACCAATTCGATGGCACGAAAGAGACCACGTCCTCGAATGTCGCCGACGTGGGAATGATCGCCGAACCTGGCGCACAGTTCCGAATGGAGCTTGTCTCCCTGTTCGAGCACTCCTGACAAGAGGCCGCGATTCAGAATGGCCTTCAGCACGGCAACGCCTGCCGCCGCCGCCACCGGGTGGCCCATGTAGGTGTGACCGTGCTTGAAGGACCCTGAATTCTCCGCAATTGCGTCGAATATGCGCGACTGACACATCATGGCGCCGATGGGTTGATACCCGGCTCCAAGACCCTTGGCGATCGTCACGATGTCAGGAACGACGCCTTCCTGGTCCAAGGCGAAGAGCGAGCCGGTGCGGCCCATGCCGCACATGACCTCGTCGGCAATCAGCAGGACTCCAAATCTGTCGCAGATCTCGCGAATGCGCGAAAAGTATCCAGGCGTCGGCGCGACTGCACCGGCCGTTGCACCGACCACAGGCTCGGCGACAAATGCCATTACCCGATCGGGACCGATGCGCTCGATCTCCGCCTCCAGCTCGTTTGCCACCCTCAATCCATACTCGGCAAAATTCTCACTGGCGCCGCAACCTCGATAGGGGAAACATGGCGAAATGTGGGAGAATTCAACCAGCAGAGGCGAAAACGGCCTTCGCCGCCATGCATTGCCACCTGCGGCCAGCGCGCCAAGCGTGCTGCCGTGATAGCTTTGCCGTCTTGCAATGACGTGACTTCGCTTGGGCTCTCCGGTTTCCAGAAAATACTGCCGCGCCAACTTCAGCGCGGACTCGACCGCCTCGGATCCTCCGGAAACCAGATAGACCTTCTCAATTCCGGACGGTGCATGCTCGACCAGCAATTCAGCCAGTTCCTCGGCAGGCTCGGAGGTGAAGAAGGAAGTGTGGGCAAAGGCCAGCCTGTCCAACTGTGCGTGAACCGCCTGACGAACTTCGGGATCGGAGTGGCCAAGACACGACACTGCAGCCCCGCCGGAGCCGTCAAGGTAACGCTTGCCGTCGCTCCCAATCAGATAGGCGCCCTCGCCACGCACAACCGTTGCCGGGGAAACCCTGCAATCGCGACCAAAAATGCTGGACATTGGGACCCCCTCCTGCGCCACAGACTCTCCGCTGACTGCCAGATCGCAACCGCGATGGGCTTGGACCTGCACATGTCGTGAATTCGCACATTGTCTCCGCTTTCGGAGCAATCAGCGCGCGAGCGGCGAATGTGGGTCCTTCAAGCAGGAAGGGCAAGCCCCGCTGCACGAGAATTTTTGACGTCAGACGGCGGCCACCGACCTTCTTCCCTGCAAGAAGCAGACCAGCGCCAGCAGCAGCAAGGCGGGAATGTAGAACACTTCCTTGGGCATTCTGGATGCAGGCACCTCGATGAACTGTACCTCCCAATCGAAATCGACGCCCTTCTCCTGCGCATACTGACCAAAGTTCACCATGTCGACAAACACAAGGTCATTGTCCTCGGTGCGGAACGAGATCCCGGAGTGACGATCAAGCCTCGTGGCTCCGTCGCCGTCGGCACGGTTGCCCAGTGGCAGCTCAATGGTTGTCTCGACCAATCGACCGGTCGCAAAGTCCTCGCCTGCCATGCGAACTCTGAGCGCTGCCTGATCTGCGGCCGCATCAGCCATCTCAACCAACTGGGTGGGCGGAATCTGTTCGTACGGATCCGATACAACGTCCAGCCAAAATCCCGGCCTGAACAGCGTGAACGCTATCAGCAGCAACGCAACGCTTTCCCAGATGCGTGAACGCGTAAGAAACCAGTTCTGTGTTGCCGCAGCGAACAACAGCATCGCCACCACCGAAATGAGGAAGACGAAGATCGCCTTGCCCAACGTGACATCGATCAACAGCAGTTCGGTGTTGAATATGAACAGGAATGGAAGAATGGCGGTCCGCACATCGTACGAGAAGCCAATGACCCCTGTCTTGATCGGGTCGCCTCTGGAAATGGCCGCAGCGGCAAATGCCGCCAAGCCGACAGGCGGTGTGTCGTCAGCCAGTATGCCGAAGTAGAAGACGAACATGTGCACCGCAATGAGGGGCACGATCAATCCGGATTTCGCGCCAACAGCCACAATCACAGGGGCCATGAGAGACGTAATGACGATGTAGGTCGCCGTTGTTGGCAAGCCCATTCCCAGCACCAGCGAAAACAAGGCCACAAAAACCAGCATGAGCAGCAGGTTGCCGCCGGAAAGCACTTCGATGAATTCGCCGATTACCTGGTGGGCGCCGGTCAAGGACACTGTTCCCACAATGATGCCTGCTGTCCCCGTTGCCACGGCAATTCCGATCATGTTGCGCGAACCCGCAATCATGCCGTCCAGCAGCTGGTTCCACCCTCTTCTGACAATGTCTCCTGTATGGATTTCGCCTCGGAAGAATGCCTTGAGGGAATGTTGCGTCAGCATCACGAAGATCATCGCGATGGTCGCCCAGAACGCCGACAGTCCCGGCGACTTGCGCTCGATCATCAGGTTCCAGATGAGCACGACGACGGGCAGCGCATAGTAGACGCCAGTCTTGGCGACTGGGCCCGGGGCGGGCAGTTCCGAAAATGGTGCGTTCGGGTCGTCAACCGTGAGATCGGGATAGCCCGCCGACCACCTTATCAGCGCCACGTAGGCGATCACGAAAAGCGCTGCCATTCCGACCATCGAATAGCTGCCCAATGCCGGCTTCAGCCAGCCAAGGCCGTAGTAGGTGACCAGGCAAAGCGCGCAGAAAATGACAACTCCAAGCGCGAGCGCTGCCAGTCTTTGTGTCACGGTCCTTTCGGCGCCGGCGCGAGGCAGCCCCTGCAGTCCCAGCTTCTGGGCCTCAAGATGCACGATGTAGACCAGCGCAATGTATGAAATGATTGCTGGCAGGAAAGCGTGCCTGATGACTTCCAAATAGGAAATTCCGACATACTCGACCATCAGGAAGGCCGCGGCGCCCATGACCGGCGGCGTCAGCTGTCCATTTGTGGAGGAGGCAACCTCGACGGCTCCCGCCTTCTCCGCCGAGAAGCCAACGCGCTTCATCAGTGGAATTGTGAATGTTCCGGTCGTGACCGTGTTGGCTATCGACGAACCTGAAATCAACCCGGTGGCGGCGGAAGCAACCACGGCCGCCTTGGCCGGACCGCCGGTGAGGTGGCCCATCAGGGCGAACGCCAGCTTTATGAAGTAGTTGCCTGCGCCGGCCTTCTCAAGCAACGACCCAAACAGCACAAACAGAAAGACCATTGACGCCGAAACGCCAAGCGCCAAGCCAAAAACACCCTCTGTCTGCATCCAGAAATGCCACATCGCCTTGCCGAAGCTGGCGCCCTTCCATTGCATCGCATCGGGAAAGAACTCGGCGTCGCCGAAGAACACATAGAGCAGAAACACGCCCGCCACGATGACCATGGGAAGGCCAAGCGCTCTGTAGGTCGCGATCAGGACTATTGTCAGTCCGGTTGCGGATGCCACAAGGTCCGAGGTCGTGGGCAATCCGGAACGATCTGCAATCGCAGCCGAATTGGCGATCAGGTAGAGCGTGGCGCCCAACCCGGCGGCGACGAGTATCCAGTCATACCAGGGAATGTAGCTGCGAGCCGATTTCTTGAACAGAGGAAAGGCTAGACTTGCCAGGGTCAATCCAAATGCGAGATGAAGCACACGCTCGGTGTCGGAATTGACATAGATCCAGTTCATGCCCAGCCATTGCGCCAGCAGCGCCGGCAGTGGCGAGGCGTTCAATATCTGGAGAAAGGCCCAAAGCAGGGCAACCCCTGCGATTACTTGTCCTTGCCAGTTTTCCGGATTGCGGCCTCCGACATCCAAGTCTGCCGCAAAGGCTTCGGCATCCGCAGCCGTTGATGGATTCTTGGTTCTTTCCATGCTCATTCTCGTTCCGTCAGCTGGCAAGTCTTGCTCCGCGCACGCAATCCGAAAACGGTTGCCGTGCGCCTGCGCAATGGAGAGCGCCGAAGCGCTCTCCGTTAGGGTTTGCTATTCCATCAATCCCAGTTCTTGGTATGCCCTTATGGCGCCTGGATGCAGCGGCGCTGAAAGCGAGTCGCTGATCATTTCCTCCGCCTTCAGATGCGCAAAGGCCGGATGCAGCCGTCGGAAGTCTTCCAGGTTTCCGAGCACTGCCTTGGCTATGGTGTATACAACCTCATCAGAAACGTCGGCCGAAGTCACGAAAGTGGCGCCAACGCCGAAAGTCGCGATATCGTCCGGATTGCCGGGATACATGCCACCAGGGATGTTGGCCTTTCGGTAATAGGGACGGTCGGCGACCAACTGGTCGATTTCGGGGGCGACGGCGGAGACAATCTTGGCATCGCAAGATGCAATTGTCTCATGGGTCAATGCCGATGGGTGGCCCACAAGCCAGAAATATCCGTCGATCTTGTTGTCGCACAAAGCGCCGGCGGTTTCCGCCGACTTCATCTTTGCCGCCAATGCCAGATCGTCGCGGCTCCAGCCCATGGCCGCCTCGATGACCTCCCAAGTGGCGAGAGTTCCTGATCCGTCATTGCCGACGTTGAACCGCTTGCCCACCACATCGGTGATGTTGTCGATGCCGCTGTCGCGACGGGCGAGAATGGTCACTGGTTCCGGATGAACCGAGAACACAGCTCTCAGCCCCTCGAACTGATTGTCTTCGAATCTCGACGAACCGTTGAAGGCATGATACTGCCAGTCCGACTGGGCGACCCCAAATTCGAGCTCTCCGCCCTTGATCGTGTTAATGTTGTAAATGGAGCCTCCGGTCGACTCTACCGAGCACCGAATGCCGTGTTCCTTGCGGTCCTTGTTAACCAGCCGACAAATCGCTCCACCTGTCGGGTAATAGACTCCCGTCACACCTCCAGTACCAATTGATACGAACTGCTGGTCTTGGGCCAGTGCGGAATGCGATGCCATTATTCCGACGGCCGCGACCATTGCGAGAATTGCCTTCATGTTCATTGAATCCTTCCTTTCCGAATGTTTCCGTTTGAATGAACTGCGTTACCCGCTTTCGAGCCGAACTGTCAATTGACTTCATTGAGAACCGAGAACCAAGGGCGGGCAACTGCCCACGCGGATCACGCAGGTCGAAGGGAGAACCTCGTGGAACGGAACGGCGTCTTGTTGCTGGGTTCCCAGTTGTTCCCTTGCGCGGCTTTGACAGCAGCCGACACGAGGCGCGAACAGCGCTGCCGTGAGCTTTTGCAGGAGCGTTCCGTTCCCGCGAGTTGAGAAGCGGCTGTACATTGACTGTTTGTTTCGAGATGAAGAATGAGGCATTGGCTTTCCATTGATGCAGCAATTCCAACAGTTCTCATGTTGCCACCTGCCTTGCAGAGCGGCTTCGCAACTGCATGCGAGGTGCAATTTGACCAACCCTTCAATTCAACCTCACAGGCGATGCCCAGACTGCGGCGAACCCGGAGATACATCACGGCATCTCTCCAAGTATGATTCGGAGAACTGGAAGATTGGCGCCTGCCGGACCTGCGGGTTTGTGTTTCTGTTGAACCCTCCGCCAGCGCTCTCGCTTGCAAGCGAATTCGCGTTTGAGAAGACCTTCCGAATGCAGGCAATCCGACGCAAGTCCTCGCTGCGCAGAGCCGCAGCCTCTGCCAGGAATCGCCTCTCCAGGATGAAATGGAAAGCAACTAGCTCGGTTGATTCGGTTTTTGACGCCGGCAAGGTGCTGGATGTTGGCTGTGGAGGAGGGCAACGACTGGCGCCGCCCGTCATACCGTATGGAATCGAGATCTCGGAAGTGCTGTTTGCCGCCGCCGACAAGCACATGCGTGAGCGGGGCGGCTACTGCTTGCACACGACGGGAGTTGAAGGAATCAAGGAGTTTGACGCCAACTACTTTGACGGTGTTCTCATGCATTCCTACCTTGAGCACGAGGTCGAGGCGCTTCCGGTGCTGTCCGGAGCGCACCGGTGCCTCAAGGCTGGCGGGAGAGTCTTTGTTAGAGTTCCGAATTTTGCGAGTTTGAACAGACTTGCGTTCGGCAGAAAGTGGTGTGGGTTTCGATATCCCGATCATGTCAACTATTTCACGCCCCGATCACTGCGCCTGATGGCTCGCAAGGCCGGTTTCTCGATGCGCATCTTGAACCGCCTCCGGCTGCCGGTCGACGACAACATTCACGCCTTGCTGACCAAGACGGACTGAATGTCGAAGATGTTCAAGGTTCGCATGTGGTTTGGAGCCTGAGCCTCTTGCAAAACGTGCGTGTTTAGGCTTGGCCAGTCCGGGAAAACCGGAATGTCTTTCGGAAAGCGGTTGGCGTGGGAGCAATAGTCAGTGGATGCAAGCGGAAAACAACATTGGAGTTCGCCCCATGACGCGCGATGTCTGCATCAGCCGCTTTCCCGCAATGTTTCAACCAAGTCTCATCCCCGAACTTGAAGACAGCTCCATTGATTCAGGCCGCTACGAGCTGTTCCTGGCAACTCTCGAAATGCTCGACTTGGAGAGCCTGGACATCAATCGCCGCTCTGACACCGGACGACCCCCCGAAGGACCGCGTTGCCATCGCCCGAGCCTTTGTGGCCAAGGCGACATGGGGCATGAAGACAACCCGCGAACTTCTCGACCGTCTCAAGTTCGACAAGTCTCTGCGTCGGATGTGCGGCTGGGTGATCCAACGTGAGGTTCCGAGCGAGGCGACGTTCAGCCACGCCTTTGCCGAGTTTGCCGCCACCGAGGCGCTGGCGCGCGTGTGCACGAGAACATGGTCAGGAAAGTCCATGACGGCCGTATGGTGGGTCATGTTGCCCGTGATGCGACGGCGATGGAAGGCGAGCTTGCCTGGTCGGCAGGCGAAGCAGCGTCCTTCAAGGATGCTGGCCGATTTGCCGCAGGAGTGCAATGTGGGTCGCAAGGCGAATGCGAAGGGCACGGCATGGCTTGGCGGGGCTGCAAGCTGCACATGGACGTTGCCTACAGCGGGCTTCCACTCAGCTGCCTTCCGACTCCGGCCCGGCGAGCGGGTTGATCATCTCCATGTATTGATGGACAGCGCCTGTAACGCCAATGCAATCCGGACCTTCCGTGCGGCAGCGGGCAGGCAGGCGATCATCGCGCCCAACCCTCGCCGCGACAAGGCGAAGAAGGAGCGCATGGCGCTTGAGGCCAAGGCGCGCAGGCATGCTTGCTTCACCAGTCCTTCGGAGCTCCGATATCGCTTGCGCAGCGGCGTCGAGCTGGCCTACGGCCGTCCGGAGAATGAGTTTGGAGGCAGCGTCTTTGTCCGTGGTGCAGCCAGGCTCTTTGCGCACCTGAGCTGCGACCCCAGCTGGTCCGCATGCGCCTGCAACGCTGAAACCGAGAGCGAACGCCCGCCGTTCGCCGGTTCTGTATTGGAGCCGGTGCGGTCAGGCGCGCCCTGACTTCCGGAGCGTGGCAGGAAGTGTCGTGACTGTGCGCCGAATCGGCATGTTCATAGCTTGAGGAGGCCTTGACGGTGCAACTTGGCGCTCACCATCGTGTTGACCACCCATGCGAACCATGGTCTTGCAAGAGGTTCAGGCAGTGAACATCGCACATGGGTGGCTTATTGGAATTGCTTCCAGTCGCCCGTGTCAGCCGGGCGCCTCGGCTCCATGGGAGCGATTCGTCATGACGGAACGGACGAACTTGAGCACAGCATCCCTATGCTTGGTCCACTCTTCCTCCGACTGGAAATCGCAGACATATCCTCCGTGCGGCCATTCGTGCAAGCCTACCGATGCTCTGAGTCGCTCCAAGGCATCGCCGCCCAAATCAATTGCCGCCGGCAGGATACTGACACTACAGACGTCACCGAGATAGCCGGCCTGCACACCGAAGTAAGTCGGCCATGCCTTGGATTTGTTGGGTCCAACCATCTGGAAACTGATGCCTTTGCTACCTGGCGTCTCCCGTACACCTCGCTCGGGGAGAAGAGCGCGAATGTCGCCATGGATTTGGTCAAAGAGGTTCGCATGGCCGCTGTCCGTTAGATGCTTGCGCAAGGTCTTGCGTCGTTCGCCAGCAGTTGCATATTCACCGCGTCGTTCGCGTCCTCCGGTTTCCGGCGCAACCTCAAGTTGCCGCGCCAACAGCCTTTCGTTACCACGAGTGAATCCGTGGAATGTCACAACGGACAGATCAACCGGTCCTCCCGATATGAACCTCGCCATCCGCTCGGCAACGGGATCGATACCCATGCCGACCAACACCATCCGCGGTGGCAGCAGACGGGACAGATCGTCTCCGCCAAAGTTATCGGCATACCATTGCTGGAACCCATCGATTCCCTGGATTCCGTCATTGCCGGAGCGATCGGCAATGTGCTTGGCGAGGTCGCTGGCACTCATAGCGTCCAAGGAAGAAGCGTAGTCGAGGACTTGGGCAACGGCTTCTCGTGTCAATGTGCCTCGCTTCAGTTCGTAAACGACGAGGCGGCCGTCCCGGTCGACGGCTAGCAAATCCAGCCAGCCAGATTGAGTCGGTGTTTGCCGGCCCACGAGCTCGATGTCCGGGTCCAGGATTTCGGGGTTCTGCACCAATAGATCTTCGAACGCCAATTCAGTAGGCATTTGCTGGAGAGGCACTAAGAGTTCCGCCTCCCCCGATTCACTAATGGACCAGAGACGTAGTTCTTCCGTCATTCTTGTCTCCCATGTTCTTTGCACCACCGCGCAAATTGCACGCCTTGTTTGTGCGCATCACGGAGCGGCGTGAGAATTGAACCAGACTTGGTTTGCCGGTGAGGAGTTGGGAACGGTCTACCATTATTGCGTAGCGGTCGAAAGCCCGGATGTAGATACTCGGATTCACCCCAAGACACTGATCAGCAAGCCAAGACTGTGTTTAATCGAAGCTCTAGAATGTTCGAAGCCTTGTGGTGTCGTAGTTTTGAGATCGAACTCGTGGAAAGGGCACCGGGCCACCCGCTCAAAGATGGCTTGACCCCAGCAGAGCCGTTCCATGTGGGCAAGAAATTGGAAATCGACGTTTTCCCGAATTGGATTTCTTGCCGGCGTGATTGTGGCACAAGGGATTTAGACTGTGCTCTGCTGAAGGAGGCAACCCATGCTTGAGTCCATCGAGATCAGAGGGTTCACGGTCTTCAAGAAGGCCAGCTTGAATTTCGCCAAGGGTCTCAACGTCAATGTCGGCGAGAACGCAACCGGCAAGACGCATCTACTAAAGCTTCCCTATGCTGTAATGGCAATGAGCGCTGAAGAAGGCAGGAAGCACAACAATGCGCCCACAAAGAAACTTCTGCAGACCCGAATAGCCGAAAAGCTCTCTGGAGTCTTCCGCCCGGGAGACCGCTTGGGCAGCCTTGTGCACCGGCAGAGAGGACGCAACAAATGCAAAGTTGAGCTGAGCTTCCGGCAACCTGGGGAATCCTTGGCTTTTGAGTTTTCCTCGCTTGCCAAGTCCAAAGTCAACGTGGAGAAAGGTCCCTCCAAGTGGCAAAGCAAGCCGCCGGTGTTCCTTCCCACCCAAGAACTGTTGACCCTCTATCCGGGCTTTTTGGCGCTGTATGACACTCGTCACTTGGAATTCGACGAAACTTGGCGGGACACCTGCCAGCTGCTCGGCGTGCCGATGAAACGAGGACCGCGGGACCCCACAGCCAGAAAATTGATGAAACCTTTGGAGAAACAGCTCGGCGGAAGGATCCTGGAGGCTAATGGTCGCTTCCATTTGAAGCCATTTGGGGCAAGCAAGATGGAGATTTCTCTGGTCGCAGAAGGTTGGTGCAAGCTCGCCATGCTTGTTCGGCTAATTTTCAATGGCACCCTTCTGGACAAGGGTTGCCTGTTCTGGGACGAGCCGGAAGCAGATCTTAACCCAAGACTGATTCGTGAACTTGCACGCGCCATCCTCGGCATCTGCAAGGCAGGTGTTCAGGTCGTTGCGGCCACGCACAGCCTGTTCTTGCTGAGAGAGTTCGAAATGCTCCTCGCATGCGAGGAATTTGCCGAGGTGGACCAACACTATATCGCACTCTTTCGAGGCGATGATGGCGTGGATGTATCCCAAGACGACGATATCAGTTACATTGAACCTCTGGTCATGTTGGACGAAGAGTTGAGTCAGTCTGACCGCTTTATCGAGCGGTTCATGTCGAGAGCGGAACCCGAAGCGTGACTGAATTGGAGGAGGGTGAGCTCACATTCAAGTTTCCGAGTTGTTGCCAAGTCTGCAAGTACGAAGACTGGACCTTTTGTCGCGAGGAATTTTGAGCCATCGAAGGTGGCTCCAAGGCAGTCGACAATTTCTGCGTTGAAGGCGACAATTCATGGTTGATCGAGATCAAGGACAACTGGAAACATTGCCGCACTAAAGCGATCGATATCGACGACTAGCTGGAATACAGGGTCCGCGATGCCTTGGCAGGGTCGGCGCCGGCAGCAATGGAATCCGGCGAGCGTCACGAACACCAACCAGAGCAACCTGCCTTGGCAAAACGCCGATGGAGGGTTGTGCTGCACTTGGAGCAAATGGACCCGGAACATCCAATGCGGCCACAGGCCATGGATATTGCCGCGCTGTTACAGAAACTGAACCAAAGGAAGCTCAAAGCAATTGACTGCCGTCCCATCACTTGCGACCGACACGACCTTTCCAGCCACGGCATCCCCTGGACGGTTCGATGAAGTACTGCGGACAACTTCGAACAGGCAGCGCTGAGCTTGCCTGCATCCATAGCCCTTTCCGGACAAGCAGAACACTTTGGCGCTGGTGTCCTGCTGGCTTTGACCGACAGGGCTGTCGTTTCGAATGACTTTTTCGCCGGTTGTCGCCGCAGACAGCGTGTTGTGGCAAGCAGCGAGGCCAAACCGCGAAACCAGTCCTTGAACCGTGCGAAGCTGTTCGCCGCGATGGCAAGGCGCATCCGGCGATGCGAGTTCCTGGCCTTTCGCGGTTCATCCTGGTCGGGACGCTCAGGCAGATCCCTCCCCCCCCTGACCTTCAGGGCTTTGCGGAGCCGCGCTCCGCCCGACGTCCTGACGATTGCTCGCGGACGTCAGCGCAGGAGAGACAGCCCGTCAGACATCGAGCGCGTTTTCCTTCTCCCAGGACGAGAAATGCCGCATGTAGGCGTTCCACTCCTCCAGCTTCAGCTTGGCGTACGCAGTGCAGAACTCGTCGCCGAAATACTCCTTCGCCAGCGATGAACCCTCGAACTGCCGCAGTGCATCAAGCATGTTCAAAGGCAGTTTCGGCGCACCCTCTGCCAGATGCCCCTCGGCATACATGTCGATGTCCAGCCGCTTTCCCGGATCCGAATTCCGCTCGATCCCGTCAAGCGCCGCTGCGATCATCGCCGCCTGAAGCAGATAGGGATTGGCGGCGCCGTCGGCCAACCTGACCTCGATGCGATCGTCGCCCGGTATGCGGATCATGTGGGTTCGATTGTTGCCGCCATAGGTTACGGAATTGGGAGACCATGTGGCCCCGGAAGTCGTGCGCGGCGCATTGATGCGCTTGTAGGAGTTGATCACGGGATTGGTGATCAACGCCAGGTCGCGGGCGTTGTTGAGAACCCCGCCGATGATGTTGTAGGCCAAGGACGAAAGGCCGAGTTCGCCGTCGCCGGTCATGATGCTTCCGCCATCCCGCACATTGAGCATCGAAAGGTGCACATGACAGCCGTTGCCCGTCAGTGAAGGCATCGGTTTGGGCATGAAGGTTGCGCGGTAACCGTGCTGTTCGGCCAGCGACTTGACCATGAACTTGAAGAACGTGTGACGGTCGGCGGTGGTCAACGCATCGGAGTAGCTCCAGTTCATCTCGAACTGGCCGTTGGCATCCTCGTGATCGTTCTGATACGGGCCCCAACCCATTTCCAGCATGCAGTCGCATATGCCCGAGATGACGTCGAAGCGTCTCATGAGCGCCTGCTGGTCGTAGCAGGGCTTGGCCCTGATGTCTCCCGGGTCCGACAGTTCCGTTGCGTCGGCGGAAAGCAGGAAAAACTCGGGCTCGACGCCTGCCATCACTTGATAGCCGGCTTCCTCGGCACGCTTGAGCAGTCGCTTGAGCACCAAGCGCGGAGCATGATCGACCGGTCCGCCATCCATGTGCAGATCGCCGGGAATCCACCCCACCTCAGGCTTCCAGGGCAGTTGCACCATGCAATCGACGTCCGGAACGGCAAACATGTCGGGATGCGCAGGCGTCATGTCGAGATGGCTGGCGAAACCGGCAAAGCCGGCGCCCTCCTCGACCATGTCCGGCATCGCAGCGGCCGGTACGAGCTTGGATCTCACAACACCGAACAAATCCGTGTAGCTTACCAGAAAATACCGGATTCCCAGTTCCTTGGCCTTTGTTCCGATATCGGTCATTTCCGCTTCTCCTGTATCAAAATGCTCGGATTTCCGGCTTTCGTTCCCGCGATCAGGCGCCGGGCACCCAGTTCGTGCCGGCCAGGGGAATGCCGGACATCGCCGCCGCCTCAACCGTAAGCGCAACCATGTCGTCCGCCTCCAGATTGTGAATGTGGCTCTTTCCGCACGCACGTGCGATGGTTTGTACTTCGAGTGTCAACACTCGCAAGTAGTTTGCCAGCTTCTTCCCGCCTGCAACCGGGTCCAGTCGCTTGGCCAGCTCGTCGTTCTGGGTGGTAATTCCCGCCGGGTCGGTGCCGGCCTGATAGTCTTCCCAGCATCCAGCCGCCGAACCGAGCGCCTCGTATTCTTCCTGAAACGCCGGATCCTGATCGCCGATGGCGACAAGCGCCGCGGTTCCTATGGAAACGGCATCCGCCCCCATTGCCAGCGCCTTGGCCACGTCGGCGCCGGAACGAATTCCCCCGCCGACAACAAGCTGCACCTTGCGGTGCATGTCCAGATCCACCAGCGCCTTCACAGCTTCCTTGATTGCCACGAGCGTCGGCTGGCCCACATGTTCTATGAACACGTCCTGCGTCGCCGCAGTTCCACCCTGCATGCCGTCAATGACAACGACATCCGCGCCGGCCTTCACGGAAAGCGCCGTATCGTAGTACGGCCGTGCAGCCCCGCACTTGATGTAGATGGGCTTTTCCCAGTTCGTGATTTCGCGCAGTTCCAGTATCTTGATGGCCAGATCGTCGGGACCGGTCCAGTCGGGGTGCCGGCAGGCCGAACGCTGGTCGATTCCTTCCGGCAGCGTGCGCATTTCGGCAACCCGCTTGCTGATTTTCTCTCCAAGCAGCATGCCGCCACCGCCGGGTTTTGCGCCCTGCCCGACGACCACTTCGATTGCATCGGCCGCGCGAAGATCGTCCGGATTCATCCCGTAGCGCGAGGGGAGGTACTGATAGACAAGCCTCCTGGAATGCTTCCGTTCCTCCTGCGTCATGCCGCCGTCGCCTGTCGTGGTCGAGGTTCCGGCGGCGCTGGCGCCCCGGCCCAAGGCCTCCTTGGCGTTTGCGGAAAGCGAACCGAAGCTCATTCCGGCGATCGTAATCGGAATCTCGAGCTCAATCGGCTTGCTCGCAAAGCGCGTGCCAAGCGTGACACTGGTTCGGCAGCGTTCGCGGTATCCCTCAAGCGGATAGCGCGACATTGACGCTCCCTTCATCAGAAGATCGTCAAAGTTGGGAATTCGGCGCTTGGCGCCAAATCCCCGGATTCGATACAAGCCAGTGCTTGCCGCGCGCCGGATGTATGCAATGGCGTGGCGGTCGAACGTATGCGACTCGCGAAGCGCCCAGTCTGACTCCTTCATTGGCCTCTCAGTAAACTCCAATGTTCTGCTGCTTGAAGTGATACAGCTCGCGTGCCGAACCATAGCGCCGAAACCCATCGAGTTTGATGTCGCCGCAGGAAGCCTCACGCAGAAGGCCTCTCAGCTGTTCGCGGTGGCTATCGGCCATGTCCTTTTCAACGCAGTCGGCCCCCAGACTCGCCACACTTCCGCGCACATAGATGGCTGCCTCGTAAATCGAGTCGCCAAGCGCTTCATCGGCATCTCCCAGCACCACAAGACAGCCTGCCTGAGCCATGAACATGCTCATGTGACCAACATTGCCCTTGACGACGATGTTGCCTCCCTTGAGCGAGATGCCGCATCTCGCCGCGGCATTGCCTTCGACCACAAGGAGGCCGCCATGTGCCGTGGCCGCTGCCGACTGGCTGACATCGCCGCGCACGTGAACGCGTCCCGACATCATGTTCTCGGCCACGCCCTGGCCCGCGTTGCCGAACACGGTGATCTGCGCCAGCTTGTTCATGCCGGCGCAAAAGTACCCGGTGTGCCCTTCGATGTCGACGCTGACCGGCGCGTCCAACCCACATGCCAACGCATGCGCACCGGCCGGATTCAGGATTCGCAGGTGTGCGGGCTCGGAGCTTCCGTTGTGCGACTGCAGCGCCACGTTGACCTTGCGCCGCGACATCTCCAACAGGTCAAGGACGCGGACGTTTTCCCGCAACGCAGACATTACTGCATGGTCCAACTGTAGACTTTCGCAGGGTCGGGTTCCCAGACCCGGGCAGCCGCAATGTCCGGCAGCCGCGCCAGGGCTCTGTATTCGGAACCAAATGCAACGTAGCTGGCTGTTTCAGCCAGGACCGCCGGCTTGCAGGCGATTGGATCCCTCAGCGCCGCGAAGCCATCGGAAGTCCCGGCAACGAATGTGTAGAAGCCGTCGAGATCGTCAATGCAGGCCTCAAGCGCGTTGTGCAGAGAGTGGCCGCTGTCGATGCGATCGGAAATGTACGCGGCTGCAACCTCCGTGTCGTTCTCGGTCTTGAACTCGATGCCTGCTCGCCGACGCAGGACTTCGCGCAAGCGGTTGTGATTGGACAAAGATCCATTGTGCACCAAGCACATGTCCAACCCGGTCGAAAACGGATGGGAACCCGCTGTGATCACGGCGCTTTCGGTGGCCATCCTCGTGTGCCCGATTGCATGGCTGCCCTTCATCCCGGATATTCCAAATCGCTCCACGACTTCGGCGGGCAGGCCCACTTCCTTGTAGATCTCCATCATTCGGCCGACACTCATCAACTGGGCCAAAGGATCGAGATCGGCGAGGGCCTTCTCGACTTCGGCCGGCTCCGCGTCGGTTGTCAGCACCCGATGGGAGCAGTTTTGCACGGATGCGACCTTCTTCCCTGTCAGTCTGTGGAGCTGGTTGCAGACCTCGTTCCAGTCACCTTCATCGAGTCCTGTGGAAACCGTGAACTTGCGCGAACCGTTCGTCGCGTTTCGATACACTGCAACGCCTGCGCTGTCTGGACCGCGGTCCGACATCTCGATGAGCATCGGAGCGAACATTTCTCCAAGGCTGTCATGCAGAGCTGGGTCCTTCAGGAATAGTCCGACGATTCCGCACATGGAAGTTCTCCCGTTCTTCAACCCAACCAATATCGTGCTAGTCCGGCTATATGTCAATTTGCTTGGACCGTTTTTGCTCTCCCGGTGGCTGCAACGACATGTGCATCCGGAATGCCGCCATGACAACTCCATCCACGGTCATTGCAGTGGACGGACCCGAACACGGCGCCGGACTTGAAACCTGCAATCCAGCTTGCACAGGCTGTACACAGCACAGTTCGCCTTGGGCCTATCGGGAACGCGGGCGCAAATTCGTCACAGTCGCATGCCACTCAACACTGCAGGCCGCAATGCACCGCCGCCCTCACTCGCCGACTGCGCCGCGACAGGGTCAGGAGAAGGCACGATGAAGCTTCGCGGTTTGCGCCCACACCACAACACATGCTGGCTTGAACGGAAGCCGCATCTACCACCAGGACATGTTCAACGACGCGCGGCAGGTGTGTCGAACGGCAAAGAGGCGGCGCATGAATGCGACGCCCGGCACGAGGTGTCTCCTCACGTCCCTTCCGTTGCGCGGCAGGCGGTAGGAGCCATTCCGAACAGGGTTCGGAATGCACAGGTGAAGTGAGACGACCCGGAAAACCCTGTTGCAAGCGCAATCTCGGTTACCGACAGCGTTGTTCCGAGCAAGAGCCTGCGGGCATGCTCAAGGCGCAACGTGCGATAGTGCTCCATTGGCGATACGTCGAGATGGCTGCGGAACAGTCTGTTGAGATGTCGCATTCCAACGCCTGAAAGAATCGCAATCTGATCCAGTGTCAGAGGGTCCGCTATGTGGTTTTCCATTTGGGAAAGCGCGGCGATCAGCGGCCGGCGCGTCGTTCCGTAGCGCTCGACCAAGCCGGAGCGTTGGGTGCCTTCCGGCTCCCGAATCTGCGTGTGCAGGAACCAGTCGGACACACGGTTGGCAAGCGAGTTGCCGTTGTGCCGGACGATCAGCGTGTGCATCAAGTCCAACGAGGCGATTCCGCCGGCGCAGGTTATGCGATCGCGGTCGACAACGAACAGGCTTCGCTCGAGATAGATGTCAGTCATGCTCTCCTGCAGCGCCGGAGCATGCTCCCAATGAACGGTCATGCGATAGCCGGACATGATGCCGGCCCTTGCCATCACGACTGGACCGCCCGACACGCCGCAAATCGTCACCTTGCGGCGCGCCGCCTGACGAAGGCACGCAAAAATCGAAGGATCGCCCACGCGATAGGGATTGCCGCCGGCCACGACGAAGAGATAGTCGGGCTCGGTCGCTTGTTCGGCGACAGGGCGGACCGGAACGAGGTTTCCCGAGGAGGAGGCCGTCATTCGCTCCCCCACGCCACAGTGCGCAATCCGATAGAGGGTCTCTCCACCGATGAGATTGGCAGCCCGGAGCGGCTCCACCACTCCGGCGTAGGACATGAGCGGAAAACCGTGAATCAGCAGCACCCTCACGTCAACAGTTTGGCGATGCTCGGCAGACAGGTCCATTTCAGGACATTCTACAGCCATTTTCAGACAGCGGTCAACGCTGTATTCTGTACATCGCTTTGACATAGTCTCCTTTTGTCCGCTTGCCGCTTTCGGTTTCAAGATGCGTTATTCCGCGTTCACGATTTTTTCCCAGGGGTTGACCGGCAACCGCGGCTGGAAGGAGCTCTGGCGCAAACCCGAGCCCAAGCCTTCCTATGACGTAATCGTCATCGGCGCCGGCCATGGCATGGCGGCAGGCTACTACCTTGCCGCCAAGCACGGCATCTCAAATGTGGCGGTGCTGGAGAAGAGCTGGCTGGGGTCCGGCAACACGGGCCGAAACACAACGATCATTCGCTCCAACTACATGATGCCCGAGAACCAGCCCTTCTACGAGCACTCGCTGAAGCTGTGGGAGGGTCTGGAGCAGGAACTGAACTTCAACGCCATGGTCTCGCAACGCGGGATCGTCAATCTCTTTCACTCCGATTCCCAGCGAGACGACTTTGTCCGGCGCGGCAACGTCATGCTCATGTCCGGCGCGGATGCCGAATTGCTGGACGAAGCCCAGCTGCGCCGGATGTGCCCGTATCTTGACTTCGACAACGCGAGATTTCCCATCCGTGGCGGATTGCTGCAGCGTCGGGGAGGAACTGTCCGGCACGACGCCGTAAGCTGGGGTTACGCCCGCGCCGCCAGCAAGCTCGGCGTGGATCTCATCCAGAACTGCGAGGTGACCGGCTTCCGGATCGACAAGGGCCGATGCGTCGGCGTGGAAACGACGCTTGGACCGATAGCCGCCGGCAGGGTTGTGTCATGCGTCGCCGGCTCGTCCAGCCGCGTCATGAAAAACGCAGGAATCACGCTGCCGATCGAATCGCATGTCCTGCAGGCGTTCGTGAGCGAGGGTCTCAAGCCGTGCCTGCCCGGTGTGATGACCTTTGGCGCGGGACATTTCTACATCAGCCAGTCCGACAAGGGAGGTCTCGTGTTCGGGGGCGGTCTGGACCACTACAATTCCTACGCTCAGCGCGGCAATCTCCCGGCGCTCGAAGATGTCTGCGAGGGAGCCATGGCCATCATGCCGATGCTGGGACGGGCCCGTCTGCTGCGCATGTGGGGCGGTGTCATGGACATGTCGATGGACGGTTCGCCGATCATCGACGAAACTCCGATTGCCGGACTCTACTTCAACGGAGGCTGGTGCTATGGCGGCTTCAAGGCCACTCCGGCTTCCGGCTACTGCACAGCGCATCTCTTGGCGACGGGCGAGCCGCACGAACTTGCAGCCGGCTTTCGTCTGGACCGCTTCCGCCGCGGCCAGCTCATTGACGAAAAGGGCGTTGGCGCCCAACCCAATTTGCATTGAACGGGGATACAGGTGATAGTCGACCATCCATTGCTGGGCCCCCGCGATTCAGCGGAGTTCGTCATTTTGGGCGATGCCGCTCTCCTTGACCGTCCGGACTGGCAGGACCCGCAGGCGCCGGAACGGTTCTACGAGTATCTGTACCTGCGGCAGAATCCGGCCGGCCTGCATCGGGAGCTGTGGTACCATGAGCAGGGAGATCGCTCCTGGCTGGTGGTCACACGCGACACCACAACGCACGACATCGTCTCGGTTGAACTTGCGAGGGACGTAGCCCGTCGCAACAAGGCGAAGCCATGACCCAGGAATACAGGATTCCCGGCGGCCTGGTCGATCATGGCAGGCAGTTGAGCTTTGAGTTCGATGGCCAGACGCTTCACGGTTTGCTGGGCGACACGCTTGCGTCCGCCTTGCTGGCGAACGGTCGACGACTGGTTGGCCGTTCCTTCAAGTATCACCGGCCTCGCGGCGTGCTTTCCGATGGATCCGACGAACCAAACGCGCTTGTCGAGCTGGGCAGCGGGGAGTTTCTCGAGCCCAACACCAGGGCAACCGTGGTCGAACTCTACGATGGCTTGACCGCCCGCAGCCAGCACCATCGCGGTTCGCTCAAAAACGACCTGCTGGCCGTGAACGACCTGCTGTCGCCCTTTCTGACCGCCGGGTTCTACTACAAGACATTCATGTGGCCGAAGGCTTTCTGGGAACGAGTCTACGAGCCGAGAATCAGGGCGGTTGCCGGCCTGGGCAGGCTTTCGCAGTCGCCCGACCCGGACCATTACGACAAGGGATTTCTCCATTGCGACGTTTTGATTGTCGGTGCAGGGCCCGCAGGTCTTGTATCGGCAGTTGCGGCGGGACGAGCCGGCGCCCGGGTTGTCTTGGCGGACGAAGACTTTCGAATGGGAGGCCGTGCAATCCGCGAAAGCGGCAGGATCAATGGCGAGAGGGCTGTTGTCTGGGCCAACAGGTTGGCCATCGAACTGGCTTCAATGGACAATGTCCGCCTTATGCCGAGAACAACGGTGTACGGGCGTTTCGACCACGGAATTCACGGAGCGCTTGAACGGCGGACCGACCATCTCATCTCCTCCGAAGGTCGTCCGAGACAGGTGTTGTGGCGAATATATGCAAAGCGGTCGATCGTTTGCTCCGGCGCCACCGAAAGATCGATGGTGTTCCCCAACAACGACCGGCCCGGAATAATGTTGGCGAGCGCCGTCCGCAGCTACTGCAACAGGCACGGTGTGCTTTGCGGCAGGAATGTAGCCGTCTTCACCAACAACGATTCCGGTTGGCAAACGGCGACAGATCTTGAGGCAAAGGGGGTCAATGTTGCCGCAATAGTCGACACCCGTTCCGAACCGACAAGCCCTCCTCAAACGAATGCCAGAATCATTCTCGATGGCCGCGTGACAAATGCCTACGGCCGAAGGTCGCTGTCGGCGATCAGGCTGAACAATGGCGAACGGTTGAAGGTGGACTGCCTGGCTGTGTCGGGAGGCTGGAACCCGAACCTGCAACTGACCTGCCACCATGGCGGGAGGCCGCAGTGGGACTCCGATCTGGCAGCCTTTGTTCCCGGCAGGCACATTCCGCGCGGTATGGCCGT
>JAPOOS010000221.1 GCA_026713305.1 Paracoccaceae bacterium | reverse complement strand
GACCATGCCAGCTGGCAACGTTTGAAGGCGCTCGTAGTTTCCAACAATTCGGCGCCGGCCCCCTGTCGGCCAACTGTCCCGAACTCAATCTCATGTGGTGGGTGTGGAACCGTTCGACAGCCACATTCTTGCAAAGCCGCGTGCACGACGTCAACGAGCATGCCTGTTGAAGGGCATGCCTGACTGCCGAACGCGCCATGCACCCTGCGACCAGACGACGCCCCCGTCCACTGGACAGCGCTGACGCCGCTCGCCGCCAAGCAGGTTGCGCTTCGCCTTGTCGCCCAGGTTGGCGGCAACCTTGACGAGCAGTTCGCGGCCGAGCTCCAGCGAACCGGCGAAGGCAGCGCTCTCCTCCTCCGCAAGAGTCGCCCTTCGGTTGCAGGAAATTGTGAACAGCGCCTTCAAAGGCTTCAAGGGCCGCCACCGGCATGCCGGCATCGACCAGCTCGCACAAGTCTGGCGCAGGCCTTGTGTGTTTGGATGAAAGCAGCATGGTCATGTTCATCGTAAGCGCTCCCTTCATTGGGAGATTGGCGCCGGAACCGACAGGAGACGGCGGCATGACTTGCTTGCACGTCCACCCCAAGGGCGGCGCCCTTTGACAGCATGCTGGAATGTGCTTGAACTGCCGCCGGACGCCCAAGTGTTCCCGAAATCAAGTGCAAAGCGCGTTCTGCTGGATGAAACGCACCCCTCGCTTCAGCTCACTGGCGGCGGGCCTGCGCAGATCGTCCTCGCCTGCCAGAGGAACAGTTGAAGATTCCTGTCGGCAAGGTATCTTGTCCAAATTCCATCAAGGAGGAGAAACATGAAGATCACCAAAGGCCTAATTGCGGCATTTTCAGCTGCGGTCGCTGCGCTTGCAGCCCACAGTTCACTGGCGGAAGGCGAACGGATAGCATTCTTTGCTGCATCGTCCCAGAACGGATTCAACCAAGCCATATATGAAGGGGTCGAGGCTCGGGCCATGGAAATGGGAGCTGAGACCGCAATTTACGATGGGCAGTTCGACGCCGAACTGCAGTACAACCAGATTGAGGATGTGGTGGCAGGCGGAGAATTTGACGGGTTCATAATCGCACCGAACGACCCGATTGGCGTTGCGGGAGCGGTTGCCCAGGTCACGTCCGCAGGATTCCCAATGGCGACCACGCTGTTTCCAATTGGCCCGGAACTTGACAGCCTCGAGCCTCAGGTTGAAGGATTGACTTCAACGGTGGTGTCGCCACCTTCCCCCGGAGCCATTTCGCAGGCGGAATACGTGGCGGAGCACTGTGCTGACATCGACCCGTGCCACGTCGTGATCATCATCGGCTTCAAGACCTCTCCTTTCGACAATCTCAGGCTGCAAAGGTATCTTGAAGTCTTTGAACAACATTCCAACATAAAGGTCGTGGCCGAAGCCGAAGGCTTCTATTCGCCGGATGTCTCGCTGACGGCAATGACGGACATTCTTCAAGCCAACGACCAGGTTGACGCCGTGATTTCGGTCGGAGACCAGCACTTGATCGGCGCCGAAATCGCCTTGGAGGCCGCTGGATTCGACGTGCCCTCCCTGATCATGGTGGGCGGCGGCGCAGCTTCAATCTCGATCGAAGCCATCCGCGAGGGAAGATGGGATGCCACGCTTGGCTATTTCCCGTGGTCAATGGGATACCTTGCGACCGAAGCCATCATCACCGAATTGCGCGGCGGCGAGGCAATGGCTTCAATCAACATGGACGAGTTCGGGCCGCTTCCACCGATGGTGACCATGGAAGTGCTCGAGGAGCATCCTGACTTCAACGGTGAGTGGGCCCAGTAACTGCCCTTGTGCCGGCGGCCGCCAGCCAGTCGCCGGTTCCACTTCCCTTGCACTGAAACAGGACAACCGCGATGGCGAACGGTTCGTACCGGGTTGCCGCCGACATCGGCGGCACGTTTACAGACATCGTCGTTCAGCACACCGGCACCGGACAATGCCGGGCAGCCAAAGTGCTGTCCACGCCGGCCAATCCAGCGCGAGCCGTCGCAACAGGCATTGCTCAAGCGCTTCCGAGCGACGCGGACATTGATTTTTTCGTGCACGGAACAACTGTCGGGATCAATGCGCTTCTGACGCGACGCGGCGCACGCGTCGCACTGATAACCACTCGGCACTTCGGCGACATTTACACAATACAGGGGAACGACCGGAAGGAAATTTTTTCCATACGCTGGAACAAGCCGAAGCCGCTGGTTCCTCGGGAACACACTTTCGAGATTGCGGAGCGGATTTCCGGAAAGGGAGAGGTGGTCACACCCCTGGACGTCACCGAGCTGGAGCAGGTGGCTGACGCCATCAGGGACGGCGGATTTGAGGCGGTTGCCGTGTGCTTTCTGTTTTCGTTTCTGAACCCTGAGCACGAGCTGGCAACGGAAGCCTTCCTGAAGCGGAAGCTGCCAGGGACAAGAATTGCCCTGTCGCACCGGGTTTCTCCCGAATGGCGGGAATTCGAGCGCACTTCAACCACCGTGATGGACAGCTACCTGTCGCCGGTCGTCAGCGCCTATCTCGACGAGCTGTCCGATCTGCTCGCCGACCGCATTGCCCGCGGCCATGCAATTCACATCATGGAATCAAATGGCGGGATCATGACCGCCGCAAGCGCCAGTCGCGCGCCGCTGCAGACGGTGCTGTCGGGACCGGTTGGCGGGGCGGTCGGCGGCCGGGAGCTGTCGCGCTCCACGGGCATTGCCAACATGATATGCATCGACATGGGCGGGACGTCGTTCGACACCAGCCTGATCATTGACGGGCAGCCCTCGGGCTCCAACGAAGCCGAAATCATCGGGCTTCCAGTTCAGCTGGCCGTCGTCGACATTCACGTGATCGGCGCAGGCGGCGGTTCAATTGCCTGGACTGAAACGGGAGCTCTTCGAGTAGGCCCGCAATCAGCCGGTTCCTCGCCCGGACCGGCCTGCTATGGGCTTGGCGGCAAGCTGCCGACGGTAAGCGATGCCAATCTCGTGCTCGGAAGGCTCGACGAGGGCAATTTCTCCGACGAAAGCATTGTTCTGGATCGCCGCCTCGCAAGCGAGGCGCTTGGCCAGCTTGCCAAGCGATTTGGCATGACTGACCATGAGCTGGCGCAGGGCATCGTCGACATCACCAACGCGAAGATGGCGGATGCCATTCGAACAATAACCGTCAAGCGGGGCATTGACCCGCGAGAGTTTGTGCTTGTTGCGTTCGGAGGCGCCGGACCTTCGCAGGCGGTCGCCCTTGCCGAACAGCTTGAAATCGGAAAGGTGCTTGTCCCGGTGATGCCCGGCGCGTTTTCCGCCTGGGGCATGCTGCAGACCGACATCCGGCACGACTTCAAGGAGACCTTGTACTCCTACCTCGACAAGGCTGACATATCCAGGCTGGAGGAACGGTTCAGACGGCTCGAATCTCTTGGCGTCGACCATCTCAGGAGCGAGTCCGTGGGTCGCGAAAACCTGCGTTTCACCCGTTCTGCAGATTTCCGGTACGAGGGTCAGGAATACGTGCTCACAATCGAGTTTCCCGAGGGGCCAATTGACGTTCAGGCTGTCAGAGACCGCTTCGATGCGGCGTATCTGAGGCAATACGGTCACAACAGCCCTGAATCCAGAGTGGAGATGACCAACATTCGCCTGGTTGTCATTGGCCTGATCTCCCGGCCGAAGCCGAACATGGACGTTGCTTTGACCGGCGCTGCCGCTTGCAGCCGCGAAGTCCATTTTGACGGCAGGCCCTGCCCTACCAAGATCGTCGATCGTGACTCGATCGGAGACCATTCTGTGATCGACGGGCCCGCCATCATCGAGGAAGGGACGGCGACGACGCTGGTGCCGCCGGACTGGCAGGCGCGGCAAGTTGACGGCGGACATCTGATGCTGAACAGAAGGGAGAGTGCGCCGTGACCGCTGCCGACCCGGTAACCACCGAAGTGGTTCGCAATTTCGTCACCGCCTGTGCAGAGGACATGAACGCCGCATTGTGGAGATCCGCCTACTCGGCGGTAATCTATGAGGGACGAGACAGCGCCGTTGCACTCCTGGACAGCAAGGGCAACATGCTGGGCCAGTCAACGGGCGTTCCACTGTTCATTGGGGCAATCGATGCCTGCGTGCACCATGTAATGGACTACTATGGCGAAGACATCCGCCCTGGCGACGTGTTCATCATGAACGACAGCTACCTGCAGGGCACGCACCTGCATGACGTCACCGCCATCGGCCCGATATTCCATGGCGAACGTTTGGTCGGCTTTGGGGCCGCCCGAGCTCACTGGAGCGACATTGGGGCCATCGACCCAGGCTCAACCATGGGGTCGACCAGCATCTACCATGAAGGACTGCGCCTTGGCCCAACGAGAATCATCAGCGCAGGCAAGCCCATCCGCGAGTGGTATGACCACCTGCGACTGAACACTCGGCTGCCCAAATGTTCCATAGGCGACTTGAATGCCCAGATTGCCGCAATCAAGACTGGTCAGCGGCGGCTGGGCCAGTTGCTCGACAGAATTGGCCCGGATGTCTACGATGCCGCCTGCCAAAACATTTTCGAACAGGCGCGTGAACTGGACCGCAAGGCGATTGCCGAACTCAATGAAGGCACGTTCTACCGGGAAGGCTGTCTTGACGACGATGGATTTGGAGACGAGCCAATCAAGGTCGCTGTCACCCTGACCATCAAGGGCGAGGAAATGGTGATCGACCTTGCCGGAACCTCAGGGCCTGTTGCAGGCTCGGTCAACTGCGGCGCCGTTCAGACGGTTTCGCTGCTTCGTCTGGCCTACAAGTCCATGATCAACCCGGATCGCGCCATCACCGGCGGCTCCTTCGAGACGATGAAAGTCAAGATACCGGACGAATGCGTCTTCAATGCCCGCGAACCCGCTGCTTGCGAGTGGTATTTCACGGGGCTCGGACTGCTTGCCGATTTGATGATATCCTGCATTTCGGAAGCCATGCCGGAACGGGCCACGGCCGCGCACTACGGCGATTCCATGGTGTCGGCATATTTTGCGGTTGATTCCGAGCGCGGAAGCTGGATCGCCATCGAACCGACGGCGGGAGGATGGGGAGCCCGCGCCGACGGCGATGGCGAGGATGCCCTGATCAACCTTGTCAATGGCAGCTTCCGAAACATGTCGGCTGAAATCTACGAAACCAAGTTTCCGGTGCGGGTCGAACGCTTTGCCTTCAATCCCGATTCCGGCGGACCAGGCCGATGGCGCGGCGGTTGTGGCGTGATCAGAGTTTTCAAGATGCTTGAAGACTGCCACGGAGCGCTTTGGTTCGACAGATCGGTTACCACGGCCTGGGGTCTTGCCGGTGGATCGTCGGGCCGAGGGCCGGCCAACTGCATCACGTTTCCGGACGGGTCCGTCGAACGGCCGCTCAAGATGCGGGCCCGCCCATTGCCTGCCGGAACGATCGTCGAGACCACCACGGGCGGCGGCGGCGGATATGGCGATCCAATGGCGAGACCTTGCGAGAATGTGCAGGTGGATGTCCGCCGCGGCTTTGTCAGCAGGGAAGAGGCTGCCAAGCAATACGGCGTTCACTTCAACGACGATCTGACAGTTGACGGAGCCAGATCCCTGCCGCGCTCCGCCTGAACAATGCCAGCCGGCGAGCCGAATCGCTCCATGCGAGGCATCCTGCGATCGGAGCAACCAACTCCCGTTGCTGCGCAGTCGTGACCGTGAACAGCGACACTTGCGTCCGATTGAGGGGAATCGGGAAGTCGTTTTCCGGGGTCAGCGTTCTGCGAGATGTCAACCTCGACATCGCCGTAGGCGAAATTCATGGGTTGGTCGGGGAAAATGGCGCCGGCAAGTCGACGCTCGGCAAGATCATTGGTGGACACTACGCCTACGACACCGGAAGAATGCATGTCTTTGGCAGTCCGGCGGAAAACTGGACTCCACCGCAGGCCCTGTCCAAGGGTGTTGTCACCATGCACCAGGAACTGCAGCTCGTGCCGGAGCTTACCGTTGCGCAGAACGTGTTTCTCGGAATGGAACGCAATCGATTCAGCGTTCTCGCCAACGACGAAAACGAGCGGCTTGCGTCGATTCTTGAACGAACCGGACTTCAGGTCGACGGCAGGGCACGTGTGTCGAGCCTGTCGATCGCGGATCGACAAAAGATAGAAATCCTGCGCGCAATCGCTCGCGATGCGAGGGTCATCGTCATGGATGAGCCCACATCCTCACTGGCTGCCGACGAGATTCAACGCCTCCATGAGACAATGCTGAATCTACGGCGGAACGGCAGGACCGTGATTTACGTGTCGCACTATCTGGACAACATCCTCGAGGTCTCTGATCGAGTCACGGTTCTTCGGGACGGCGATCTCGTGGCAACCCGTCCAAGCGCCGGCACAACCAGGCAGGATCTCGTGTCGGAGATGCTCGGAGGAAGCAGGGACACCACCATCCATTCGCTCAGGCCACCGGAGCCGGACAGGGATGTCACGCAGCTTGAAGTTCGCTCCCTGAGTTCGCCCAATGGAACGACCAACGTGTCGCTGCGGGTTGGGCGCGGCGAGATTGTGGGGCTCGTGGGTCTCGTTGGAAGCGGACGATCGGAAATTGTCAGGGCAATCGTCGGCGCCGACGCGGCCACCGAAGGGACAGTGCTGGTTCGCGGCAAACAGTATCGCAGGAGAAGCCCGGCAAGGTCGACCGCCCTTGGAATGGTTCTCATGCCTGAAGACCGGCGCAATCAGGGACTGGTGCTGGCCATGCCTGTCCGTTCCAACCTGACATTGCCTCATCTGGCACGGTTTTCCGGATTGTTCGGCAGGATCAGGAACAGAAGCGAACGGCGTCAATCTCGGCGAACGATAGACCTCTTCGACGTCAAGCCAAGGCAGATCGACGGCGACATCGCGACCTATTCCGGCGGCAACCAGCAAAAGGTGCTGCTGGGCAAGTGGTTGCTGCGCAACCCTTCTATAGTGATCCTTGACGAACCGAGCCGCGGCGTCGATGTCGGAGCTCGCCGACGGATTCACGAGGCGATCGGGGAATTGTCGAAAAACGGCGCCTCGGTCCTGCTCATCTCCAGCGAACTCGAGGAAGCGCTCGGGCTTGCACACCGAGCCTACCTGGTTTCCGGGGGAACGGTCGTTGGCGAAATCGACCCTGCGGCCGAACCGGTCGACAAGGTGCTTCAAGCGTTGTTCGAGATTCGCGCCGCCAGCAAGAGCGGCGCTCCGCAGCACGCCGGGGCTCTCCAATGATTGATCGCCACAAGGTCACGCCCTTCCTGCGGGACTACGCGGTTCTCATCATGCTGGCAGGGCTGTTGGCAACGCTGACCCTGCTCAGCGACAACTTCTTCACGTACCGCAACCTCCTCAACATCCTCAACCAGAACGCACCGTTGGCGATAATGGCCTGCGGCATGACGTTGGTCATCATCGGAGGCGGTTTCGATCTTTCCGTAGGCGCCACGTTCGCTGTCAGCGGGGTTTGCGCGGCCTGGGTGGGTCTGCACATCGATCCATTCCTGGGACTGGCCATTGCGCCGCTGGTTGGCTTGATGCTCGGTCTTGTCAACGGGCTTCTAATAACTTGGCTGAACGTTCATTCCTTTCTGGCGACAATCGCCACAAGCCTCGTTTTCAAGGGAACTGCAATCGTGATTTCAGATGGCCGGCTGATCCCGGTCCGGATTGACGATTTCACTTGGCTTGGACGTGGCAAGATTGGCGGCGTTTTCATTGCCGTGATCGTGCTGGCAGTGTTCGCTGTTGCGCTGTCCCTGTTTCTGACTCGAACGACCTACGGCCGCCGCATCTTTGCCGTTGGCGGCAATGAGGAGGCAGCTGTCCTGTCTGGCATACGAACCAAACGCGTGAGGATCATGACGTTTGCAATTGCCGGTCTCACAGCCGGTGTTGCCGCCGCAATTTCGGTGTCCCGGATTTCGATGGGACAGGCGACAGCCGGCACGGGACTCGAACTGCAGGCAATTGCTGCGGTGATTCTTGGAGGCACGAGCATCTTTGGCGGAGCTGGGGCGGTCTGGCGCAGTTTGGCAGGCGTGTTTCTGCTGGCTCTGATCAACAACGGCTTCAACATCCTGAATGCAGATCCCTTCTATCGCGACTTGACGACGGGAGTCGTCATATTGGGAGCAATTGGCATCAGCGCATCCGGGAAGTCTCGATAGGCAAGTGGCCGACGCAGGCCTGAATTGACCAGAACTGAGCGCTTCAAGCCAGAGCATGGACGCCGCCCCCGAGTCCGTTTCCTCGGCGACTGCGCCTCGGAGCGCAGCCCGGCGCCGTCGGACAGGTGCGGCGGCGTGCAAATGGTCGCTGGCAACAGCGACGTCCGTCAGGGTTGCAGGCATTGTCTGAAATTCGGCCATCCGGTGATGCGGCACGGCCATGCTCGCCTGACCAGCGCTGCCATTGGGCATGAAACGGGCAGCAGCGCCTTGCAACGACACGTCTTGAGATCGGTTGAACAGCATGCTTCCTTGCGGCGTTGCCATGGCATTCGACAAGCGGGAGAAAAATTCGAACTGATCCGTAGGATGTGGAATGATCCGCTCAGCGCCCTGCATCGGGATTTCACGGCGTTGTGCGAGGAAGGCGAAGGCGAGACATGCTGGACGACGGCCAGTTGCATGATCGCCTTGATCCCGCTGTCCGGCG
>JAPOOS010000278.1 GCA_026713305.1 Paracoccaceae bacterium | reverse complement strand
GCAAACTTCCAGCCCTTGGGGGCTGCATCCCACTTGTCTCTGAGATGCATCAGCGTGGAACTCTTGCCGGCCCCGGGCGCGCCGTAGAAAATGCGCGTCAGGCTGCTGGCCTGCAGCTCCCTGCCCTTGCGCCGCTTCCACAGGTCAAGGCAACACTCCTCGATGTCGGCGAGCATGTCCGCACGGCCCGCATAGTAGGGCGGCACGCTGCGGTCTAGGTCACGAATGAACTGCGCCAGATCCTCAATCTGCCTTGCCGAAAGCGTCATGCCGTGTCTCCCGTCCGGGTCTCCACCTGCCATGGGATGCGATGCTTGACGATGGTTGCCGCCACGGCGGGCAGCGCCTCCGCCTCCCCGACTTTGGGCCAATGGCTCTTGAAGACTTGGATCCCCAACGACACCTTGCAATTGATCTTCAATGGCGCCAAGATTCAGCGAATGCGCAATTCGCGGCACGCCAGACGTCCTGCGACTGGCCGCTCATCCGTACACCCTGGGACCGGACACATGGCCTTCTTTTCATGATGATGCATCATGAATCGGTAGTCCTCACGACCGGAACGACACCCCGATCGTTTCTTCCCGCAGCGCACCGAACCCAGGAATTGAAGCTTCAAGACCAAATCTGCCTGAGTTCTCCCGGCTGGATGGACCGAATCGCTCCGGCTGAACAATCAGTTTCCGCCAATGGCAAATCGTACAAAACCGGTGACTTCCACTCCGGCAGACTGTGCGGCGTCGCCGACGCACTTGTCCGGATCAATGACAAAGCTCTGTTGAAGCAGAGCGTTTTCGCCAACAAATTTCCTGATGCCGCCAACGACAATTCGTTCGATGATCGCTGCCGGCTTGCGAAGCTCGTGAGCCTTCTGAATCAGGACCTGGCGTTCTCGGACAAGCCGGTCGGCAGGCATGTCTGCCTCCGACAGCGACAACGGACTGCTTGCCGCAACGTGCATCGCGACCTGCTTTCCGATTCCGGTGTCGACACCGTTCATTGCGACCAACACGCCAATCTTGCCCATGCCGGGACTGACCGACGAATGGACATATGAGGCAATTGACTCTCCGCTTACCTTGGCCATCCGCCTCAACGTCAGGTTCTCGCCAAGCGTTGCAATGCCTTCCTGCAACCGGAGAGCGGCGCTCTTCCCTTCAATGTCCGCCTCCAGCAGATCCTCCAGTCCATCCGCACCGATTGCGCAATCCGCAATACTTCCAACGAGGGTGCAGAATTCTGCATTCTTGGCAACAAAGTCGGTTTCGGAATTGACCTCGACCATTGCCCCCACCCCTTCGGAAACGCTGACCGCGATCAGCCCGTCCGCTGCAGTTCTGGTCGACATTTTGGCGGCCTTCGACATGCCTTTGGCACGCAGCCAATCGACCGATGCCTCAATGTCGCCGTCGTTTGCCACCAACGCACGCTTTGCATCCATAATTCCTGCGCCAGTCTTGTCACGGAGCGCCTTAACCATCTTGGCCGTTACTGACATTTTGCTTGGTTCCTTCTTGAACAGATCACTTCTAACTCAAACTTGAGCTTGGGCATCTGCTGCCCTTGCTGGAGGTGGTCCAACCGTCCAACTGCAAACACCGGAACAACGCCATTTGCATTGGGTTGGGATGGGGCGGCGGAGACTGATTGTTTGCGGCCGCTTCCGAATCCACCGTTCAAACTGATTTGGATATGGAGACGATCACCAAGCTGTGCTGTCTGTTCGACCTCTGGATGGAGAATTTGCCATCGGGAGGAAGCTCACTTCGCTCAGCTTGATGTAATGCCAATCACCTGCTATCGCGACAAGCTGCGCTCGATTATCGAGATTGCCCGCTCGGCGCTGTTGGTGTCCCCAAGCACCAGCTTGATCGTGTTGTCATCCCATTCGCACACCGGTCTCCAAGCCTCGTTTCCGCCCTCGGTGACTGTTTGTGCATAGACCCTGATGATGGGCACCAACTGATCCGGCGACATTCCCAGGGAAGTCTTGGTCTCTTCCGGCTTGACCTCAACTGCGGGTTCCTCCACAGGCTCGGGCTCTGGTTCAACTTCGGGAACCACGTCTTCCACCTCGGGCTCAGCTTCGATTTCCTCTGCTGCCTCTTCGGCAAGCTCTTCGTCGGCTGCGGTTTCGACCCGAATCTCAATCTCCTCGCCAACGTCCAGACCGGCGCGGCTCGCATACTTGTCCATTCCCTCGATCGCTGCGCGGGCGACCAGGTCGCAGTAGAGCTTTATGGCGCGGATGGCATCATCGTTTCCTGGAATGACGTGGGCAATCCCATCCGGAGAACAGTTTGTGTCGACGACCGCAATCACGGGAATGCCCAGCTTTTTTGCCTCGGCAACCGCAAGGGCCTCCTTGCGAACGTCAATCACGAACAACATGGTCGGCACATTGCCCATCTCGCGGATGCCGCCAAGCGATGCCTGGAGCTTGGACTGGTCGCGCAGCATTCCGAGGCGCTCCTTCTTGGTCAGCCCCTCGACGCCGGCCTGCACACGTTCGTCGATAGATTTCAGCCTGGAAATGGAATTGGAAACTGTCTTCCAGTTGGTAAGCGTGCCGCCCAGCCAACGATGATTGACAAAGTGCTGAGCGCAACGCTCCGCCGCTTCCTCAACAGGCCCCTGAGCCTGCCGCTTCGTGCCAACCAGCAGCAAGGTGCCTCCCTTTCCCACCACCTTCTCGATCTCGCGCAGAGCTGCTTGGAGAAGCGGCACGGTTTGCGTAAGGTCGATGATGTGGATGCCGTTTCGCTGGCTATGGATGAAGGTCCCCATTTTCGGGTTCCAGCGATGTGTTTGGTGCCCAAAATGTACGCCCGCCTCTAGCAATTGGCGGAGCGTAAAATATGGAACTGCCATTTCGTACTCCTTTCCGGTTTGTACCTCGGCGGAATTAGGGAAGTGTTTCCCAACCGGTGGACATTCCGAATTGCAATTGGTTGGAATGCCCGAATTTCCGCCTGTGAATTGTCTTGGAAACTAGTAGGCGAACCACATTAGTTCAAGTGCAGGACCTGCCGAAAGCGAAATGACCAGGAAAATCGATGTGCTTTGCATAGGGGCAATCCAGTCCGACCTTCTCGGAATCGCTCCTGACCGCATTGAAGCAGGAGATGACGTCCCGGGCAGCATCAAGTCGACAGTTGGCGGTGTGGCGTACCGCGTCGCCAAGGCGCTGCAGAACAACGGTTGCAGATCCGCGTTGTTCAGCGTGGTGGGTGAGGACACTTCGGGCGCCTGGCTTAGGAAACAGGCGACCGAGTCGGGGCTCTCAGCCTGCGAATTCCTGACCGCTCAGGAGTGTTCCTCCGGCGCCTACCTGGCCATTGAGGCTGGTCAGGAACTGGTGGCTGCGGTCGCGGATTGCAGGGCGATCGAACTGTGTGGCCGCGAACTGCTTGAGTTGGCAGCAGCTCGGTTTCCGGCTTCCCGATTTTCCAAGGGCGCACGCAGGATCGTCGTCGACACCAATCTGCTCCCAGGGCACCTCTCGCAAGTTGCAGGCGGAGAACTGTACGGTGACGCCAAGGTGAGTGTCGTCGTTGCATCGAACCATAAACTTGACGGCGTTCGAGCATTTGCGGGTCGCAGTCAAACCGTGATCTACTTGAACCTGGCGGAGGCCAATCGACTGATACCGGGCACTTCCAGACTCCACTCTGCGGTCGACGCTGCTGCCAGCCTGTGCAAGTTGGGGTATGAACGGGTGGTTGTAACGAACGGAGCGCGAACAGCTGCCGACTGCAACAGCGACGGTCCGGTCTCCGTCACGCCGAAGCCAGCTTTGTCGATGCAGGCAACAGGCGCCGGCGACAGGTTGGCGGCATGCCACATTGCCAGGACGATTGCCGGCGACAAGAGAGGCGATGCACTGCTTGCCGCGTGCGGCCTTGCTGTCCGAGATTGACAATGAATTTCGAATTGAAACAGAACGCGCTCCTGATTGCCGACGAAGTGACGTCCGCGCTGGCCTCGGGAGTTCCTGTGGTTGCGCTTGAATCCTCGATTATCGCCCAGGGCCTGCCCTATCCGCTCAATCTCCGAACTGCATTGGAAGTTGAGGCAACCGTGCGGGAACAGGGGGCAATGCCTGCAACCATTGGCGTAATCGACGGCAACATTGTCGTTGGCATGAACCGCGGGCAAATCGAAACCTTCGCCGCTTCGACGCGCATGCTGAAATTGAGCTGCGCCGATCTGCCAGCTGCAGTCGCCTGCGGACACAGTGGCGCAACGACTGTGGCAACCACCCTGCTTTGTTCAAGGCTGGCTCGAATTGACGTGATCGCAACCGGTGGGATGGGTGGCGTGCACCGCCGCCACTTCGAGTTGCTCGACATTTCTCGGGATGTGGTTCAGCTGTCCCAATCGTCGTCGATCGTCGTGGCGTCAGGGATCAAGGCAATTCTTGACATCGCCAACTCCCTCGAGATTCTTGAAACCTTGGGCGTGTCGGTCGTCACCTACGGCAGCAGGGAATTTCCAGCCTTCTGGTCGACGTCTTCGGGCATCGAATCCCCGCTGTTTCTGGATGACACAAGACAGATTGCCGCCACATTGCTGGCAAGGCGCCAGCTGGGCCTCGACGGCGGCGTTCTTGTTGCCAATCCCATAGCCACCACCGACGAGATTTCACGCAGCGAAATTGAACCTTGGATCGAATCTGCCTTGGCAGAAGCAAGGAAAGAGGGTGTGGGCGGAAAGCAAATCACGCCATTCCTGCTGGCTCGGCTGTACCAGTTGTCGGAGGGGCGCACAGTTGACGCCAATCGGAAACTTGTCGTTGCCAACGCCGCTCTTGCAGCGCGCATCGCCAATGATTTGGACGACTGCCGGTACAAGGCGGCAGGTCGTTGACACCTTGATGCGGCAGTTCACCTTCGCCTTGAAGGACCGCAAGTTCGGTTCCTTGCAGCTGCGAAATCCAGGATTGAATCTTCGTCCACCCATGTCAGGCCATCGAGCATTGGGCGTCACTTCGAGTTTCAGGTTTCAGCGGTCCAATCTTGGCTTCCAGCCCTCAATTTGGCAACTGTCGTTACACTGTCAATCCACATTGTGATATACTGACCTGACATCAACACTCGAGAACGTCCAACATGAAACCAAGCTCTGATCAAGAACAACCTCGGCGTCCTGGCTTGTTGTCCTACCTCCGAACGAATTTCCTGGCAGGACTTGTGGTCGTCGCTCCAATATCAATCACCATCTACATCATTTGGGGCGCTATCGGGCTGATTGACTCGTGGGTGCTGCCGCTTGTGCCGGATCGGTACAATCCTCAGACATACCTAGGGGTAAATGTTCACGGGATCGGCTTGGTGATTTTCGTCGTGTTCACGCTCACCGTCGGATACCTGACGAGGGGTTTTGTCGGCAATTGGATAGTCTCCAAGGGCGAGCAAATCGTGGCCCGTTTGCCGATCGTCAGGACCGTGTACAACGCACTCAAGCAAATCTTGGAAACGGCGTTCGCCGACAGGGAGAAGCTGTTTCAACAGGCCTGTCTTGTCGAATACCCTCGCCCAGGCCTCTGGGCCATTGCGTTCATTTCAAGTACGGCCAAGGGTGAAATCTCGCACAAGATCCCGAACGACGACAAAATTGTTGCGATATTCATTCCGACCACGCCCAATCCAACTTCCGGCTTCATATTGTTTCTGCCGGTCTCGTCGCTAATCATGCTGGACATGAGCCTTGAGAGCGCTGGAAAGGTCGTGATCTCTGCCGGTCTTGTCTACCCGCCCTACGAAAATCAGCAGGAGACCGTGCTGGCAAGCAACGGTCCGGCTTGAATTTCGACGGCAGGGCGTTGCCAGGCGTCAGCCTGGAGTTTCCTCATACCACCAAACATCGGGCTGGAATCCGATCCAATCGCCATAAACCGGTAGCTGTTCGGGAAACTTGAGCTCCTTTCGATGGGCAATTCTCGAATAGTCGGAGAACCAAAGCGGGACAACGTATCTTCCACTGGTGAGTATCCTGTCGAGCGCCTTGACGGCAGCCAGGAAATCCTCACGGCTTCGAGCCTCGAGCATCGTTCGGATCATCGCTTCCGCCGCTGGGCTGTCCATGCCCATCCAGTTGCGGCTTCCAGGCGTGTTGATGCCGTCCCTACCCCAATACAGGTACTGTTCGTTGCCCGGACTCAAGGACATGCCTCGATTGTACCAGGCCATGTCGAAGTCGTACGCATTTGTGCGTTCACGATATTGGGCGCTGTCAATGACGGTCAGCGTAAGATCAATGCCAAGGCGTTCCAGCGACTTGGCATAAATCGTGGCTATCGCCAAGGTTTCCGATGCGCCTTGGACCAACAACATTTCCAGTTCGAATGGTGTTCCTTCTGAGTTCTTCAGAACGCCGCTGTCATCCACCTTCCACCCTGCATCCAGGAACAACTGCGTCGCAGTCCGAATGTTCTTTCGATTGCGCTCCGAACCGTCCGACACAGGCAGGACATACCCGTCGAGAGCGCCTGGAAGCAGTTCGCTTTCGTACGGTTCCAGCAGTTCCCTGACCTTGCCTGTTGCCGGTCCCAAATCCATGCCCAATACGGAATTGTGGAAGTAGGACTTGATTCGTCGCTGCTTGCCGCCTCCCACTGTGTTGTTGATGAACTCGAAATTGAACGCGTGGATCAACGCGTCACGCACCCGCCAATCCTGTAGATGGGGCTTTCGCGTGTTGTACACAAAGCCTCGGATGCCGGACGGTCTTTCGTGTGGAATCTCCGACTTGACGATGTCTCCTGCCGCGACTGCAGGAAAGTCGTAAATTTCCTCCCACTTGGCGGCGCTCCATTCCCGGTAGGTCGAAAACTCGCCTGCCTTGAACGCCTCGAACACAATGCCGCCATCTCCGAAGTACTCGTATCGGATTTCGTCGAAGTTGTGCCTGCCCTTGTTGAACGCCAGATCGTTTCCCCAGTAGTCGGGATTGCGTCGGAAACTCAAGAACCTGCCGGCTTCGAAGTCATCAAGAATGTACGGACCGGAGCCAACGGGCAAATTCATTGAGCTCTCGTCAAACTCCCGTCCTTCCCACTGTTTGCGAGGCAGGATCGGGCGCAGTCCGGCAATGAGCGCCAATTCCCGGTCTTCGACGCTAAAGGTAATTCGCACCTTGCGCGGGCCGGTTTCCTCAATGCTTGCAATCTTGTTCCAGGCGGTTCGGTATCGGGGATGACCCTTTGTGCCCAGGGTCTCGAACGACCAGATGACATCCTCCACCGTCACTGGACTGCCATCCGAGAACCTGGCGTTCTCCCGGAGCGTGAATTCCACCCAACTGCGAGCATCGTCAGTTTCTATCGTTTCGGCGAGCAATCCGTATAGCGTGAACGGCTCGTGCCAGTTGCGTCCCATCAATGGCTCGTAAACCAATGAACGAATGGCCCATGGAGCGCGTCCCTTGACGATCCAAGGATTCAAGGAATCAAAGCCTCCAGCCATGCCAAATCGAATGGTTCCTCCCTGGGGAGCTGCGGGATTGGCATAGGGCAGAGCTTCAAAATCTGCAGGCAGAGCCGGCTCTCCATACATGGCGATGGCGTGTTTGGGCGCCGCCTCAACCGCGATTGGCAGCAGAATGGGCATGGCAACCGCAAGAAAAATTCGAAGCGATCGAAAGAATTGCTGTTTCATTTGGGCAACATCCGTAAGTATCAAGGCTAACTTGTCTTGTTTGCCGATAGTTAGCATGTTTTCGCTTGTCAACCAATGACAAGATAGGTAAGGGTCGTTTACTGCTCGACGGGTTTCTCGCCTGTACGAAACCTGCCTCTACGACTCGCGCCCGCCTTCGAGCGGGCGTCTTTTTTTGTGCCAATGTGTGCTCGGGCACGGCGAGTCTCGGAATGCGCCGCCAAACGCGCATTCGAGACCCTTCTCCCGAATTCGCTGCAGGACGAGCGTGTGCTATACATCCTATCTTTCATTCGCGCCGCCACTATTTCCCGGGCAAGTTCTCGCTACGCTAGCGGCATGTGTCTTGCCTGCGATATCGACCTTGTGCAAGGCAATGGAGCGGATATATTCCTCGCATTTCGAAGCGCCAACCGTTTGGCCCGCAAATCGGCCTGTCGGTCCTTCAATCATTCGGAGTGAAAGCATGTTGGCAGGAAAGCACGCGCTGGTAACCGGTTCGACTTCCGGCATCGGACTGGCCATCGCCAAGTCGTTGGCTCGCCAGGGAGCTGACGTCACATTGAATTCGTACACAAATGAAGCCAGTGATCATCAACTGGCGGCGGCCATCGAGGCCGAGTTCGGCAGTCGCGTGACCTACATGCAGGCTGACCTGCGAGACGGCGGACAGGCAAGAAGGCTGGTCGACAAGTCCTCCGGCATCGACATTCTCGTCAACAACGCCGGCATCCAGCATGTCGCGGCCGTTGACAAAATGAAGCCAAGGCACTGGGATGAAATTCTCGCCGTGAACCTGTCGGCAGCGTTTCACACGACAGCGTCCGCGCTTTCAAACATGCGTGCGAAACAATGGGGCCGCATTGTCAACATCAGCTCCGTGCACGGGTTTCGCGCTTCTCCGTTCAAGTCAGCATACATCTCCGCCAAACACGGCATAATTGGACTGACCAGGACCGTGGCGCTTGAGACGGCCACGGAGCCCATTACATGCAATGCAATTTGCCCGGGTTATGTGCGGACCGCAATGGTTGCAGATCAAATTCCCACGCAGGCACGAATACACAACATGGATGAGGAAAGCGTGGTCCGTGATGTCATGCTGAATCGGCAACCGTCGAAGCAGTTTGTCACGGTCGATCAAATCGGCGATCTGGTCGTGTTCCTGTGCAGCAGTTCCGCCGACCAGATCACTGGCGCCGTGCTGCCGGTGGACGGTGGGTTTTCCGCCATGTGATCTTCTGCGGGCCGCCGAATCGACTGTTCGGCGCCTTCAATGCACGACCCGCTCCTTTGTGAAAGTGCCCTCCAAAAATGCAGCCGCCTACAGAGCAACTCGATGTCGCGGTTGTCGGCGCCTCCCCTGCCCCAATTGCCGGCCCAGGACAAAGCCAAGCCCTTCGCCACTGGACACGCGTGTGGATCTGTAGCGGAGCAGTTGGCTCGAACTTGGTGTCAATCGGATCCGACTGGAGTTTGAATGAAGTTCGGCAACGCGGGCGGCCAGCCTGCGCGCTTCGTCAATTCATGCCGACATTGCGGAGGGGATTGTGGTTCGCTTGGTCCGCCGCTCCATCCACATCTTGTGTCAGGACTTCCGCGGTCCTGGCGTTCTTGCCGGTCGGTCAGCCCCACCGGTTGGAATCATTTCACTTTGGATCACACAACGGCCTCTTGGTGGAGGCAAAGGGGACGGTTGCCGGCCACCCCGGAGAGGCAGCGGCTCCTTCATTCATTCCCTGGCGGCGTTGAGGGCGCGTTCCAAGCCGCTATCGCCATTCCATTGAACTCGAGACGGCATATTGCCCGGCAGCGTGCCGTCTCTTGAATTCCATCAGATCGCCAACGATCTTCCGCGCACCGCTCAAATGGTGCCTTGGCGAAGGCCAGGTTCGCTTGAAGAAAATGCGGTCACGGTTTACGCGCACCTGACCTCGCTGCAGCCTTGCGAATCTAGCAAGTCGATCAACGTCGGCGGACGAGCTGTCGTGAAACGTGACAACCGCGCCCTTTGGTCCGCAACTGAGACTGGCAATGCCCGCCTCCTTGCATCTGCTCTTTATTTGAAGCAGTTCAAAGAATGTGTGCAGGCTGGATGGCACCGGCCCGAACCGGTCGGCCAACTCCTCTTTCATTTCGGTCAGTTCGTCGTCTGTCGTCAGCGTGGCCAGGCGGCGATAGAGACCCAGTCTCACATCGGGGTCAGGCACGTATTCCTCCGGAATCTTTGCGTCGACTCCTAGCCGAAGCTGTGGAGTCCACGAGCTTTCGGCTGCAACTTGGCGCTCCGAACCGCTCTCGGCACGCAGCTTGGCAATCGCTTCCTCCAGCATCGACTGATAGAGTTCCAGACCAACCTCTCGAATGTGCCCCGATTGTTCGTCGCCAAGCAGATTGCCCGCACCCCGAATGTCAAGGTCCTGCGAAGCGACCGAAAACCCTGCCCCCAAGCATTCAAGTCCTGAAAACGCCTTTAGCCTGCGACGCGCCTGCTCGTTCAGCGGCCTTTTCGGGGAATAGGTGACATAGGCGTATGCCCTTACATCGGACCGGCCTACCCTTCCCCGAATTTGGTAGAGCTGTGCCAGGCCAAATCGATCGGCATTGCAGACTACAATCGTGTTGGCCGCTTCGATGTCGAGTCCTGAGGCAATGATTGTTGTCGACAGAAGTACGCCAAACTTGCCCTCGTAGAAGCCGTTCATGCAATTGGCGAGCTTCTCCGAATGCATTCGGCCATGTGCAGAGCGAAAGCTCACCTCGGGCACCTGTTCCTGCAGAAACTTGGCCAATCCGGCAATGTCCCTTATGCGCGGCACAACCACAAAGCTCTGGCCACCGCGATAGTGTTCCCTCAGCAAGGCCTGCCGAATTGCAACCGGGTCGAATTCAAGCACATAGGTTCGAATTGCCAGCCGGTCTATCGGTGGCGTGCTGATGATCGACATGTCACGCACGCCGGTTGTCGCCAGTTGAAGCGTTCGCGGAATCGGGGTGGCAGTCAGGGCCAGCACATGAAGATCGGACTTCAGCTGCTTGAGGCGTTCCTTTTGAACCACCCCGAAACTCTGTTCCTCGTCAACAATGAGCAAACCCAGCCTGTCGAACTTGATGCGCCGTCCTAGCAGCGTGTGCGTGCCGATCACGATGTCGACCTTGCCGTTTGCAAGGCCAGCCTTGGTTGCTGCTGCTTCGCGCGTGCCGGTCATGCGGGACAAATGCCGCACCTCGAGCGGAAACTCTTCAAGCCGCTCGCTAAACCGTGCATAATGCTGGCGCACAAGCAGCGTCGTTGGAGCAAGAATGGCAACCTGCCAGCCAGCCATGGCGGAAATGAACGCGGCTCGGACTGCCACCTCTGTCTTTCCAAACCCAACATCACCGCAAATCAGCCGATCCATTGGCCGCCCGCATTCGAGATCGGCGACAACATCCGCGACCGCCTGCTGCTGATCTTCAGTGTCCAAGTACTGGAAGCTTGACAGCAGCAGATCCCAGGACTTGCTGTCCCTTGCCATTGCCGGAGCCTGCTGAAGCTGGCGCTTTGCCGCGGTTTCAACCAATTCCCGCGCCAGAGCCAGAAGCCGCTTCTTCAGGCGTGCCTTTCGCCGCTGCCAGTTGACGCTTCCCAGTCGATCCAATGCATGTTTCTCCGGCCCCAACCGGGAAAGCACTTCGCTGTTTTCAACTGGAATGTACATGATGTCCCCACCAGCATATTCCAGCGCAATGCACTCATGCCTGAACACGCCGACCTCAATGGTCTTCAATCCGACAAATCTTCCGATGCCGTGCTCAACATGAACGACCAGGTCGCCCTGGCTCAGTTGTCCGCCTTCGGTCAGAAACCGCGGCAGCTTCCGCTTTCTTCTTGGCGGGCGAGCAAGTCGCGCTCCGAATATGTCCTGCTCGGAAAGCACTGTCAGCGAACGAAAGCGAAACCCGTGCTCCAGTCTCCAGACGCTCAGTCCGAGCATGCCACTGCCAGCGGACAGGGAGTTCAGGTCATCGACGAGAACGCT
>JAPOOS010000172.1 GCA_026713305.1 Paracoccaceae bacterium | reverse complement strand
CGCTTTGCAGATGCGGTCCGACGGCAGATTGAGGAGGCCACGGCATCCGGCGCCGTGGCCCACATTCCCCGGTTTTCGACTGACGACGGAGGGTCGTATCTTTCTCCTCAGGTGCTGACAAGCGTGACACACGAAATGCGCTTGATGCGGGAGGAAAACTTCGGTCCCGTGGTTGGCATAATGAAGGTGGATTCCGATGAGGAGGCCGTGGCCCTGATAAACGACAGCGACTTCGGCCTTACGGCATCCCTGTGGACAGCCGACCTGGAGAGGGCGGCTCGGATAGGCATGCAGATCGACACCGGCACCGTGTTCATGAACAGGTGCGACTATCTCGATCCGGCGCTGTGCTGGTCGGGGAGAAAGCAGACCGGCCGCGGCGGAGCGCTGTCGCCCATCGGCTACCAAACCCTGACCCGCCCGAAGTCCTACCACATGAAGTTGCAGTGATGAGCAGCCTGTACGCCAACTGGTCATTCCCGACTTCCATCCGCTTTGGCGTGGGCCGCATTCGCGAGCTGGCCGAGGCTTGCCGAGATTCAGGCGTTCATCGTCCGCTCCTGGTCACCGACCGGGGGCTGGCCAAACTTCCCATTGCGAGCAACGCCCTCGAAATTCTGGCGGATGATGGACTTGAGTGCGGGCTGTATTCCGAGGTTGACCCCAACCCCTCGGAGTTGAACCTTGCCGCGGGACTGGAAACGTTCCGCCAGGGCGAATTCGACGGCGTGGTGGCGTTCGGAGGCGGCTCGGGCATTGATCTGGGCAAGATGATTGCCTTCATGGTTGGCCAGACACGTCCAATCTGGGACTTTGAGGACGTTGGCGACTGGTGGACCCGTGCAGATGCCGCTGCAATTGCACCCATCGTGGCGGTGCCGACAACGGCCGGGACCGGTTCCGAAGTCGGTCGGGCATCAGTGATCACCAACTCGGAAACCCGGGTGAAGAAGATCATATTTCATCCAAGGGTTTTGCCAACAGCCGTGATATCCGATCCGGAACTGACGGTCGGAATGCCTCCGGCGGTCACGGCCGGAACTGGAATGGATGCCTTTGCGCATTGCCTCGAAGCCTATTGTTCGCCGAACTTCCATCCAATGTGCCAGGGGATAGCGCTGGAAGGGCTGCGGCTGGTGAAGAACAACCTGCAAAGAGCTTTTGTTGACGGCGCCGACATGGAGGCGCGTGCAAACATGATGAGCGCGGCATCCATGGGAGCCGTAGCCTTTCAGAAGGGCCTTGGAGCCATCCATGCGATATCGCACCCGGTTGGTTCGTTGTTTGGAACGCATCACGGCACAACGAACGCCGTTGTCATCCCGCAGGCGCTGGAATTCAACCGGTCCGCCATAGAGGGGAAGATCGAGCTTGCTACCGCCTATCTTGGAATTGAGGGCGGCTTTGAAGGATTTCTTGGCTTCTGCCGGGAGCTGACGACTTCGCTGAACATTCCGACGAACTTGACGGCTCTGGGAGCCGCGCCGGACAGGATCGAGGAAATGGCCAAGATGGCCTTGGACGATCCGAGCGCCGCCAGCAATCCGGTGCCAATGACCTACGAGAACACGCTGGAACTCTACCGCAGCTGCCTTTGAGCGGCGGCGCTCAGCCGGCGCTTCGGCCAGCAGACACGAAGCGGATCTTGCACGGATGGCGTGGCGTGCAGTGTTGAACACAGTGGACCGCTCTCTCCCAGCAGCATGGAAAGTTTGCGAATTGAGCGAACTTCAAGCGTGCCGCCCCGGAAGCAGTTCGAATTGACCGGCGGCGCCTGACGCTTGTCTTTGGGTAGCCATTTGCACTTAATTCGCGCTTGGTGAGCTTTGCCTGTCCGGTAGCCGGCACATGCGCCATGGGCCGAGCCTCACGACAGATTCCAAATTGCAAGAGAATTCTGCGCGGTTGGCCTCCTCAGCCGGACCGGTGGCCGCTTGCAAACATCAGGGAAGATTCACGACAACGACCGTGAGCGCATTGCGCAGGCGATGGACAGGCAACCAGGCGGCGCGCGATTGCCAATCCGTCCAGTTTGGCCTAACGGGTTGGCTGCACACCCTAGTCCGTAGAAGCGGGAATCGAGATCAAATGAACCAAGGTGACGGAGTCTCCCAGCGCTGGGGCATCAACAACGACTATGCGAAGTTGACCGATGTGCTGTTGGGCAAGCCGGAATACTACAAATGGGTCGAAGCTGGCCCCCTGATCGGGCGCACGCTTGCCAACGCTCACAAGACCGGCGTCAAGTTCGACCTGCAGCTGGCCATGGCACAACATTCCGAAATGGTTTCAATCTTCGAGGAAAACGGCGTCACCTGCCACTACCTCGACAGTGACGAGGTTCTGCACCGAAATTTCTTTGCCCGCGATTCTTCCGCAATGACGCCATGGGGCGCTCTGATCTGCCATATGCAGCTGAAGTGCCGACGTGCGGACTATGTGACCGCGATCAAGTTCTACCAGGACAACAGGATACCGATCTGGAAGTGGGTGACAGCCGGCCACTTCGAGGGGGGAGATTTCGTCATCATCGAACCGGGACGTGTGCTGATCGGCCACTGTGGCGAAAGATCGGAAAGGAGTGGTTCGGAGCAGGTCGCCGAGTTCGTTCGAGCGGAAGGCTGGGAAGCCGTTGTGGCCCCCATCAGCCGAGAGTTCGTTCACATGGATGGATTGGTCGTGCCTCTGGCGGAAAAAATGGTGGTGGCCTGTGCGGATGCGATGGAACCATGGCTGGTCGATGTAATCAAGGGATGGGGTGTCGAAATCGTCGATGTAACGTACCGCGAGGGAAGGAATCTGGGCGCCAACCTGGTTTCTCTCGGCGACGGGAAAGTGCTGTCGATGGCATCATCGGTCAAGTTGAACGAACGTCTTAGCGCTTTGGGGTTTGAGGTCTACGACCCAGACTTGTCGATGTTCACATTGGGCGGCGGTGGCGTGCACTGCCTGTGTTTGGCATTGCATCGAGAGGAAGCTTGAACTTTGCAGGCAGGCATGAACCACCGGGATTTCAGGAGCCGTGGGAGCTGCCGGACGCGGCAGATTCGGATGTCTGGTTTCATTGACCCTAAAGCGACAAGGTTCGTTTCAGGGAACTTTGCCTGCGATCAGGCCGACATTTTCGGACATGGCTGTCCGTCGGGGCATTGGATGCTGGGATGAATGAAATTTCGAAAGGAAGCCGCAAACCGGTTGCCATGACAGCTCAAGCGCGAGATTTTCGCATTTTCCTTTATTGTAGTTGCCTGTTCGCGTATGCTCCTGTGACGGTTGAAAAGGAGATTTCAAGATGAACCTATGGACAAAACTGGCGACCACCGCAACGGCTTGCCTGATAGGATCTGCGGCAATTGCCCAGGATGTTGTCATCGGCGTTCCGAACTGGACATCCGTCCGCGGAACAGCCCATATTCTGAAAGTTGCACTCGAAGACAACCTTGGCCTTGTGGTTGAACTTCAGAATGGAACCAATCCAATCATTTTCGAGGCCATGGATTCCGGGGCCATGCATGTGCATCCTGAAGTTTGGTTGCCAAATCAGCAGAACCTCTACGACAATTTCATTTCCGGCAAGGGCACCGTGAATCTCAATCCGAATTCGGTTCTGTCGGACCAGAACATCTGCGTTTCCAAGGATACACAGGAACGGACCGGCATCTCGGCGCTGACCGAACTTGGCGATCCCGTGATGGCCGCAAATTTCGACACGGACGGCGACGGGCTCGGCGAAATGTGGATTGGCGGCGCTGGCTGGGCGTCAACGAATGTCGAAAAGATTCGGGCCAAGTCATATGGCTACGCCGAGACCATGAGCCTGATGGAAATGGATGAAACTCTGGCCCTGGCACAGGTGGACAACGCCATTGCGCAAGGGCAGAACATTGTATTCTACTGCTATACGCCCCACCACATGTACGCGCTGTATGACCTCGTGAAGTTGAGCGAGCCACCCTACGATGCATCTCAATGGTCGATCACGCAGCCGACGGATGACTCCAACTGGCTGGAACTCTCTTCCGCTCCGACGGCATGGGATGCTGCACATCTGCACATCGCCTTTTCCGCCGCTCTGGAGGAAACGCAGCCCGAAGCAGCTGCCATGCTGTCCAAGGTCGCCTTGACCACGGAACACGTCAACGACTTGGTTTACGCACTGTCGGTCGAGGGCAAGGACCCGGCCGACTATGCCCGTGAATGGGTTGATGCAAACGGCGACGCCGTTGATTCCTGGCTCAACTGACCTGAGCTGAAAGCAAGACTCCGGGCGGCTTTGAGCCGGCCGGATTCTCCCCTGACGCCATGGAACAGGAAATGACCGACGAAGTGATCGCGCTTGAAGGCGTATGGAAGATTTTCGGCGAAAATGCCGATACCGCCATGGCAGCTGTTCTGGACCGTGGCTTGTCCAAACCCGAAGTTTTGGAGGAATTCGGCTGCGTCGTGGGAATCGTCGACGTCACGTTCAAGGTCAATCGAGGCGAGATTTTCTGTGTCATGGGGCTTTCGGGATCCGGCAAGTCCACCATGGTGCGGCATTTGAACAGGCTGATCGAGCCCACTGCAGGATCGATATCGATCTTGGGACGTGACATGCTGGCGCTTTCGAGCACGGAACTGCGGGAAATGCGGGCAAAGAAGATCGGCATGGTCTTCCAGCACATGGCCTTGCTGCCGCATCGCACCGTGCGCGACAATGTGGCGTTTCCATTGCAGGTAAGGGGCGAGCCCAAGTCGAGGCGCTGGGAAGTGTCCATGACATGTCTGGAGCGCGTGAACCTGACTGGCTATGAGGATCGCTTTCCTCACGAGCTTTCAGGTGGGATGCAGCAAAGAGTTGGCCTCGCAAGGGCGCTGGCTTCGGACCCGGATGTACTGTTGATGGATGAACCGTTTTCGGCCCTTGACCCGCTCATTCGGCGTCAGTTGCAGGATCAGTTCATGGCGCTTTCCGCGGAATTGAAGAAGACCACGGTGTTCATCACCCATGACCTTGACGAAGCGATCCGCATCGGCAACCGCATTGCAATCATGAATGATGGACGCTTTGTCCAGATTGGAACTCCGGAGGAGATTGTGACCAATCCGGCCAACGAATACGTGCGGGACTTTGTTGAGGGGATTTCCAAACTGAAGCTTGTGTTTGCCCATTCAATCATGGTGCCAATCGATGAATACACGAACACACGCCCGTCGGTCAGCTATGATGAAAGCCCGCGAATCCACCACGGCACAGACTTGGACAACTTGATAGACATTGCGACGACCACCGACAACGTAATCGTCATCACGGACGATGAGGGAATGGATGTTGGGGTCATCGATCGAGCAACCTTGCTCAAGGGCGTGCAGGGGGGCAAGGCATGACCAAATCTGCGAAAATGACGTCTCTCCAGGATGTTGAGGACTTTGCGGTCGAAAACGGCTCATACTACGCTGAACAGTTCGGCAAGATACAGGGCAAGACTGGTTTCACATGGTCTTGGAACACCATGGCCGCCGTGTTTGGTCCTCTTTGGGGAGCGGCGCGCGGGGTCTGGGGCTTCTTCTGGATCTTCCTGGTCCTGGAGCTCTTTGCCCTTGTGCAAGTTGGCCGAGGCTTGTGGGGCGAGCTGGGCGCGGAGCAACTTGTTCGCTACGAAAGGCTGATGGCCAACATCGCGCGCCGCGAGGAGCAGGCTGCCGAGTTGATTGCCGCCGGAGATCCCGAAGGCGCCCAGTCAAAGCTGAACATCGCCGACAACTTGCGGTCTGTGGCAGACAACACGCTGATTGAAGCCGAAGCAGCCAGCGGAAAGGCGCTTTCGATTCTGATTTTGGGGTTGGCGCTTGTTGTGATGATCAAGGTGGCGGAAGGCGTCTATGCCAACTACGCATACGAAGCGCAGTACCTGCGATACCGATCGGGAAAGAAGGCGCAGGCGGGCATTAGGCGATCAGGAATCGTGTTCGGGGCAATCGGCATTGTCGCCATTTGGCCGCTGACGCTAATCCGCTTCACGGTTACCAAGCCAGATGAAATGGTTGCTGGATTGACCGGAGGCTTGCTGGGTGAAAGGATTACAATCAGCAAGTTCCCTGTAGGCAAGGAGTACTTTGCCCAACTTTCGAAGCAAGGGGACGCCGGATTCGACTGGCTGGCCATCAATTTCGGCGGTGTGTTCGACGGTGTCAGCGCTGGCATTCGCCAGGTCCTCGACTGGCTTGAACTCTTGCTAATCCAGACCCCCTGGCCAGTGGTGATGTTTGTCACTGTCGTGATGGCGTTGCGATTGGCGGGGCCCAGAGTTGCGATCTTCACTGCCGCTTCGCTAGCCTATCTTGCGTTCATGGGACTGTGGGAACTGGCCATGATAACCGTCGCGTTGATCGGGGCAGGAGCGTTCCTGTGCGTTCTGATGGGCATCCCGCTGGGCATCTGGTTTGGAAAGTCCCGCCGTGCATACACATTTGCCGAACCGGTGCTGGACTTCATGCAGACCATGCCGGCGTTTGTGTACTTGATCCCAATCATAGCGTTTTTTGGAACCGGCAAGCCGCCCGGGGTTCTGGCTACGGTGATTTTTGCCATGCCACCCGTAATCCGCCTCACGGCGCTGGGCATGCGAGGCGTGCCGGAGAGCACCAAGGAGGCAGCCGTTGCGTTCGGCTGTACGCCGCGGCAGCTCTTGTTCAATGTCGAACTGCCATTGGCCCTTCCATCAATCATGACTGGCATCAATCAGACGATTCTGATGGCTCTCTCAATGGTCGTGATTGCGTCATTGATCGGCGCCGAAGGATTGGGTGCGCTCATTCTCGAAGCCCTGCAGTACGCCGCCAAGGGTCAGGGACTGCTGGGAGGGCTTGCCATCCTGTTTTGCGCCATGGTCATAGACAGGATTGCCCAAGGCGTCTACCGGAAGAAGGTCGGTGGCCGATAAGCGCATTGCTGCGCCTCGGCATTCTTGGGCAGTCCAAATTCGGTGTCGCTTTAGGGAATGGTGCCGGGTGGCCTAAACGCCTGCGTTGCCGAAGCGCACATGACCGAATGGTGCATCCGAGCCATTCAACCGCGGTTCCGAGTTCATTCATATGTCCGCCCGTTCGGAACCAAGGCCATTGGTCCCGTGTGACGGCGACCGTCAATCGTCGTCGGAATTGTCCGGGAAGGCCTGGGCTCTCAGCGCCTTCCAGACAGCAGCCAGGCCTTTTGTGCTGTTGACAGTGGCCAATCGGCGCTGCCGCAGCACGGCCACCGCCTTGGCTGCCTCGCCGCGGCGCGGCTGGATGCGTTCAAGCGGAATGGTCTCATTGCGGAACCGATCAATGGATATGGTCATGTCCCTTTGCCGGCAATGCAGCAACTCCTCGGCCAGCAGAACAGCCACCCGGACAGGACGGGTGCAGGCAGTGGCTCTGGCGTCCCTTGACCCTACACAGCCGCATCTGATGCCATTGCACTCAAATCCTCCTTGTAGCCATAGGTCCATCCGAACGGGAGCTCCTTACTGCTCGGAGCGGACCGGAATTCTGTTCTATCTCCGCAATGTTGTGCTAAGAAGGTTGCTGCACTGAATGCAGTCCTGCGGATTTCCGGCCACGGAGTTCCCGCACTGCATGTCCTTCAAGAGATTCTGGAAATTCTAGGTGGTTTCAATGGATGGATCCAATTCAAGGTTGAGTCCTGTTCTCGAACTGCGCCGAAACGTGGAATTGCCGTTCGAGAGGGCACGAGCCATGCCCAAGAGCGTGTACACTTCGGATGCATTCCTGCAGAAGGAAATCAGTGAAATATTCGCCAAGGAATGGTTTTGCGTCGGACGAGTTGACGGCTTGCCCAATCCGGGCGACTTCATGGCGCTGGAACTTGCCGGACAGCCAGTCATGGTGGTGCGCGATCATCGCGGCATCCTGAGGGCGCAGGCGAACGTGTGCCGACATCGCATGTCGGTCCTGCTCGAAGGACGCGGGAACCGACGAACCATCGTGTGCCCGTATCATGGGTGGACATACGGGCTGGACGGCAGACTGCGAGGCGCTCCGGCAATGACTCGCAACGAGGGCTTCGATCGCTCACAGTACCGATTGCCGCAAATTCGCTGCGAGGAATGGCTGGGGTGGATCCTGGTGTCCCTGAATCCCGAGATCGAGAGCGCCGCAAGCAAGCTTGCAAGGATCGAGAAAATGATCGGCGACTACGACATGGCTTCGTACAAGCAAGCGTTTTTCGAAACATGGGAATGGAACACGAACTGGAAGGTGCTGGCCGAGAATTTCATGGAAAGCTACCACTTGCCGGTGTGTCACGCGGCGTCGATTGGCGGGCTGTCAAAAGTGGATGATGTGGAGTGTCCTCACGGCTATGACGAGTTCAACTACCATACGCTGCAGAAGGAGGAAACGTTCACGCTGTCAATTGCTCACCCCAACAACAGGCGTCTGAAGGGTGAACGCCGATTCACGACCTACCTGCTGTCCATATATCCGAGCATGATGGTCACGCTGACGCCTGGGTACTTCTGGTACTTGTCTCTCTATCCACTTGAGACGGGCAAAGTCAGGATCTACTTCGGGGGCGGCATGTCGAAGGAGTTTGCAGAAGATCCTGACAGCGAACGGCATTTCTCCGAACTGCGCAAGCTGCTGGACGTGGTCAACCTGGAAGACCGAACGTGCACGGAACGTGTTTACGCCGGCCTGGTGTCGGACTTTCCCTCTCCCGGCCATCTTTCCCATCTTGAACTGCCCAACTACGAATTTGCTCAGTATCTTTCGAGGAAAGTGCAGTAGACAGGAATCTTCGCTGCCGCTGGATTTGGTTGTCTGTCAGCGTCAGCCGCTGCTGGACGGGGAACGCAGCGCTTCCCGGTAGGCAGCCCAACTGTCCGCGAGGGCGTCAACATCTAGAGATTGACCGCTTCGGAACTGCGAAAGAACGATCTGCTCCGCCTTCTGCATGCGGACAATGGCCTCCGGCATCAATTGCAGCAATGCCTCGGGAATCACGGTCGCGCCGTGGCGGTCGGCGTGCACGACTTCTCCCGGCGACACTTTCATGCCAAACACCCGCACCGGCTTTCCGAAATCCACGACATGCACATGCGCATGGCTGACTCCCACCGCGCCGGCGAGAATCGGAAAGTCAGGAGCCAGACAGTCCAGATCCCGAACCAATCCGTTGGTGACCGCGCCCGACAGGCCGAGCGCCTTGTGGAGCGCTGCATGAACCTCTCCCCACCAAGCGCCGACGCAGTCCGGATGGTCAAGGTCCTCAATGACAAGCACTGCAGGCTGGTCCGCCTGCGCAAGGTAGCGGTAGTAGCCGTCCCGCCTGGCGGCTGTGACCTCGGGAGATTCGTTCGGAGGCGCAGCGGCCCGAATGCGGGCTGTCACCGCTCGTCCGGCAATTGGCGGCGCAGCGGGGTCCGTAGGGTAGACCTGCGACCGCGTAAAGCGATCGAAGTCCCTGGAACCCTTTGCAACCTCGATCGCGTTGACGATCGTGGGCGTATCGACAGCAACGAGAGCTGCCAACAATTGTCCATTCATGGCTGTGTCTCCAACCAGGCAAGCATGTGGCTGCAGAACCTCTCGGGCTGCTCCAGCATTGGCATGTGTCCCGCATCAGGCACGGGACAAAGCACGGCGTTCGGCAAGATCCGCGACATGGCAAAGTGATAGTCTGGCGGACAAAGAGTGTCCTCTGTTCCGTAGACAAGCGCCACCGGCAACTGCACCTGCTTCAGTGTGGAACTGTAGTCGCGTCGTGTCATGATCGCTTGCGACTGGAGGACAAATGCACTCGGCCCGAGATCGACAGCCATGCGCATGATCAGGTCGAGAGTTTCCACCTTTCGCGACGATTCCGCCAGGTAGGCCGGCTTCATCTCCTCGCGCATCACCGTTTCGAGCTGCCCACGCGTGACTCTCGCAACCCTGTCCTTGCGCAGCTCCGCAACTTCACTTCTTTCGGAACGATGGTTTGTCGAAATGAGCGCCAGCCGCCGTATCCGGCTGGGCGCCAGTCTGGCGATTTCCATCGCCACGATTCCTCCCAACGAGTGCCCTGCAACCGAAAAGCTTCCCGGCACTGCGTCAACGACATCGCGTGCCATGCGCTCTATCGTGTCCGCCATTGGCACCGGCACCAAGACGGAACCGGCTGCCTGTCTCAGCCGCGGCATCTGCCAAGCGAACACGCGCCTGTCACACATGTGCCCGGGCAACAGGACAAGCGGGACATCGCTCATGCCAACAGTCGAGCTCCGGCGGACAGGCTCGCCAGCTTGGCATACGCTATGTCGGGATCAACCGCGCCATAGCCGGCAAACGTTCCGAAACCGCAGTCGGATCCAGCCATCAACCGCTCGGACGGAAAAAAGTCGAGAAAGCGCTCCAGTCGCTGTCGAACGACTTCCGGATGTTCGACAAAGTTCGTTGTGCTGTCGACAACCCCTGGAATCAGAATCTTGTCGTCCGGAATCTCGTTCAGGCGATCGCGAAACACCGTCCACTCATGGGCATGCCGAGGATTCGAAGTCTCGAACAGCAAGTGCTTTGCCTTCGTGGACATCAGGAGCTCGAACACCTTGTTCATGGCAATGTCACAAACATGCGGACCTTCATAGTTTCCCCAGCAGATGTGAACTCGGACACGTTCTGAATCAATGCCCGACAACGCTTCGTTGAGCGCGGAGACGTTCTGCCTCGCGACCTCGACGAACTGGTCGTCGTCAAGCTCGGGAAACTGCACGTGACGCGACAGAGCCAGGTCGGGACAGTCAAGCTGCAAGTGAAGTCCGCTGTCGACGATTGTCCTGTATTCCTCATGCATGGCTTCGCTCAGGGCAGCCAGATAGCGCTCGCGACTTGGCCAGTAGTCGTTGGGCAGGAACAAACTGATGACACCCGGCGAGGCCGCATTCATGAAGCCCTTCCCGGCGCCGTGGCGCTGCATGGCATCCTTCAAGTTGCGAATGTCCTTTTGAAGCTCGCCATTGCCCTTCGACACGATCTTGCCCGTGCAACGGGGCCGGGAATATTGGGGAGTGCCTCCCTGGTCGGCCAACTTCCGAAGGAACGAGGGAAACAGCAGCAGGTCTGCAGGCGGCTTTCTCGGCGTGTCGCCCGAAAACCCGGTGTATCGATCCTTGACATAGGTTGAATAGGAAATCTTCGAGGTCTCGCCGTCGGACACGATGTCGATGCCCGCCTCGACCTGCTTGCGCACGGTTTCCGAAACGCCGTCGGCCATCGCCCGGTCGAACTCCTCAACATCGTATTCCTCGTCGCGTTCGCGCCTGAAGAGCCAATCGACAACTTCCTGACTGCGAGGAAGACTGCCGACATGGGTGGTCAAAATGTTCATGGATTTCGCACTCCCCCTTTTGTGCGTTTCATTGGAAATTCAGGTTGCCGGAGAAACGCCGGTTCAACTCTGCGTCGGCCCATTGCGGACAGTGCGGCGAACAGCATGGCAGCCTGCGCTGGGCAACGGCAAACAGCGTGTCAGTGGCGCCAGGTTGGCCCTGCCGGATCGTCGTTGCCACGAACTCTGAACATCCCGGCCTCGCCCGAGACGGCAACCTCCACCGTGCGGTCAAGACCAGGCGGCACCAGGCATGTGTCGCCCGGCGCAAGAATCTCGGTTGAACCGTCAATGCCGATTCTCCAATGTCCCTCACGAACCAGCAACACCTCGTAATGCTCGCAGTTGTAGCTTTGCGGCTCGGTCCGGTCCGAAAGGAAGTCCAGCTCGAATCCTGGCCGGTCGACGATCATGCCGCTCTCGCCAATCACCCTGGCAGGCTCCGGAGCGGACAGCGCCACCATGTCCCAGCGTCTGGCCACATAGTTTGGCACAACGCTTGAGGCGGATGGCTCGGGAAAGGCTGAGAGTTCCAATTCCGTCAATGGCGGCATTGGGCCAACCCCTTCCGGCAATTCCTCGCCCTTCTTCGAGTCGTAGAGCTTTCCCTGCTCCGAAAGCGCCAATCCGTGATTCGCAGCCGCTTCGATGACCTGCGGCGCCCAGATCACGCCGCCGCCTGCATCGTCGCCGCCCAGCACTGCCTGCAGCATTCCGTACTGCTGTCCGACGTTCTGAAAGCCTCGAAACATGCCCGTGGGAATGTTGAAGAGATCTCCATCCTCGAGCACCACCTCGCCGGCATCTCCCCATCTGCCCCAGAAAAAGCGCCACTTCCCCTTCAACACGGCGAACACCTCCGCCGTCCTGTGAGAATGAAGCGAGTTGTGACAGTGCGGAGGCTGTCCGGCAGCGCCGATGTTGAACCCCGGCTTGTCGACTATGTGGACATGCTGATCAGGGTTCTCGGAAACCCCTCCACCAACGATGGTGAAGTTCTCCTTGAGATTCGACCCCGGAGTGTGCGTGTCAATGAACGCCGTGCGGCACGGAATCAGTTCACCGTAGCGCACTACTCTCACGCCATTGCGTTTGTCGGTCATTGCATTTGCCCTGCACTGTTGAATTTCGTTGTTGGTGGCTTCGACCGCTCGTCAGGTCACGGCGAGTATTTGTTGCCAGATGGCCAATGTGTCGAACAGGACGAACTCGCGCCTCAGACCGTTTGGGCCGAATTCGGCGTGCGACATTCCCATCACGTAGACTTCCCTGTCTTTGCCAAGCCCGTCAAACATGCCCTTGCCCGAATGCTTGCCCTTCAAGCTCCATCGCAGCGCCGCGCGCGGCGGCAGACCGGCCTCCTCGATTCCGAGTCGGTGCTCGACTGAAAACTTGGCGTCCGGAAAGGATGTCCTGAGCGCTATCCAGAAATGCTCAGCCGGTCCGTAGCCATGGCAGGTCACTCCCTCCGGGTGCTCGAGCTGGCAGGCACGGTCATATTCCTGCCTGACAAGCCTGATCCCGCCTCCCATGATTTCCTGCATCAGCCCGGCATAGTGGCGTCCAACGGCGCTGTCGTTGCCAGCGCCACCATAAGGGCCGGCATCCGACTTCGTTCCGCCGCGAAACAGCTCTCTTGAGTTGCGGCTGTCCATCGAACAGTTGAGACTTGACGCTTCCTTGAACGGGAACCTGTCCAACTGCCTGACCACGGCGCCGCGGTCGCGGACCAGCCATTCATCGTTGATGCGCCAGCCGGTCGCTTCGTTTCGCTCGGCATGGCAATCGGCAATCACGCGGTACCGCAACTGCTTGCCGGTTGCAGTTCCGTAGAAGCCGGAACCGGAATGAGTTGCCAGGGACATGATGCGATGGGAGGAATACCAGCTGTCGGGCCCAGTCCGGTCCCAAATCACGTCCTCGCCGAGCAGCCGGCGATCGGGAAACTCGCTCAAGGTTGCCATCGTTTCCCTGATGACCGCCTGGTTGCCCTTGACGACACCGTCGGGCGAGCGAACTGGAATGTCCTTCGAGTAGTATCCGTTGAGCAGGTCGACTCCTCGACTCTCCCAGATTTCGTGCGTAATGCCCAGGATAAAGTCGGGGAATGCTTTGTACTTTGTGCTGATGCCGGTCACGCTTCCCCCACTCGTCTTGTTGTTCCACGCACTTTCAGTTCTCCAACGAGTCTGACCTGCCTGCGTGGCAAGTCCGGATCCTTGATGCGCTTGATCAGCTCGCCGACCGTGGTTTCGACCATGCGCTCGACCGGTTGGGAAAACGTCGTCAGGTCGTAGGAAGGCCACGAAGCGGCTTGCACGTCGTCATAGCCGACAACGGCGATGTCCTCCGGAACCCGCAGCGACAGTTCATGCCGAAGCACGTCCAACACCGCAAATGCCATATGGTCGTTGCCGACAAACAGGGCGTCGGGCTTGCAGCCGTCGGGGCCGCACATCCGGCGCGTTGCCTGCATCGCCGTTTGACGGTCGTACATTCCGTCAAGGCAACCGACCAGCTGCATCCCGCATTCGGCAAGACCCTGGCGAATCCCCCGTTCGCGCTCGCGGCCCGTCGACGACCCCTGCCAGCCCGAAACATGAGCAATGCGTCGATAGCCGGCCTGCACGAGAAACTTGCCGACTTTCCGAGCGCCGTCGACATTGTCGGAAGTGACCGATGGAGGTCCTTCCTCTCCCTGGTTGCGATTGAACAGCAGCATTGGAATGCCCGACTCCCGGCACCTCCGAGTCAGGTTTTCGGAAAGAGACACCGACGCGGTCACAATGCCATCCACCTGGTAGTCGAGAAGCTCGTCTACCACGGCCTGCGCCTGCTGGTCGGTGCCATTTGGAGTCAGGAAGACGAGGATGTGGTATCCCTTCTCCTGAAAGGCCTTTGAAAACCTCTCGAGCGCGTCGGGGTAGAACTGGTTGTCAAGATAGGCAACCACGAGCGCCACCATTCGCGAGCGTCCGGTTATCAGGGACCGTGCCAAAACATTGGGACGGTAGCCAATTTCCTTGGCTGCCTTCTGGACCCGCTTGGACATTGCCGCCGACGCCGATGCCCCTTCGGTGAACACGCGGCTCACGGCAGACTGGCTAACGCCGGCGCGACGCGCCACGTCCAGCGACGTTGCGCGGCCAGTTCGTCCCTTCGCTCGTTCGCTGCGTCCCTGAGGGCCACCAAAACTGGGCATCATTGCTTCCGTGTCAACTACTCGGCGGTCCAGCCGCCGTCGATCACGATGTGCGTTCCCGTGATCAGCGAAGAGGCTTCCGAAGCCAGAAACACCACCGCTCCCATGATGTCATTGCTGCGGCCCACCCGGCCCAACTTGATCATCGACCTGATCCGGGCCAGGCGCTCAGGATTGCTCAAAGTGCGCTGAGTGAACTCCGTGCGAATGAAAGTTGGACAGATTGAGTTCACACGAATGTTGTCGGGGGCCCATTCAATCGCCATGGCCTTCGTCATGCCTTCCACGGCATGCTTTGAGGCGCAGTACACGGTGCGCCGATTGCCACCAACCAGCCCCATCTGGCTCGACAGTTGAATTATCGAACCTCCTCCGTTCTGCATGCCTCGCGCTGCCTCGGCTGCGACAAAATAGGCCGACTTGACATTGAGGTTCATCACCGCGTCGTAGTCTGCGACGCTGGTCTCAAGCGCCTCGCTGTGGCGCGCCATTCCGGCGGAGTTCACAAGTACGTCGAACGGCCCCTCCTCGGCAAAGTACTGTTTCACCCGCTCCAGATCGGTTACGTCAACACTCCTGCCGCTCGCCCTGCAGCCATTGGCCCGGAGCGCCTCGACGACCTCCGCAACGCGTTGTTGGTCCCTTGCTGCGATGGCCACGTCTGCCCCGGCGTCGGCAAGCGCTGCAGCACAGGCCAGTCCAATGCCGCGGCTGCCGCCTGCAACCAGGGCACGCTTGCCGTCGAGGCGAAACGACGGCATCCTCGGCAATACAATGGGGGTCACTGTCGGCGCCTTCGGCCTAAAGGCTCTCGTTCTGCGTTCGATCTGCATATGCCGCAGTTGCACCGTATGGAATGTTCTGTTTTCCATATCTGCGCAACCGGACATTGGCCTGTTCGGCATGGCCGACAAAACCCTCCAGCATGCACAGTCTGCTGCAATACTCTCCAATGTAGGTGGCCGCTTCGTCGGTTACCACACGTTGATAGGTGTGGGTCTTGAGAAACTTGCCAACCCACAAGCCGCCGGTGTGCCTGCCTGCTCGCCGAGTCGGCAGCGTGTGGTTCGTGCCGATTACCTTGTCGCCATTGGCGACGTGGGTGCGGGGGCCCAGAAACAGCGCCCCATAGTTCGTCATGTTCTCCAGGAACCATTCATCCCGGTCGGTCATGACCTGTACATGTTCGAAGGCCAGGCGTTCCGACACCTCCAGCATTTCGGCATAGGTGTCACACAAATGGATCTCGCCAAAATCGCGCCAGCTGGCAGCAGCCAGTTCGGCAGTCGGCAGAATCTTGAGAAGGCGTTCGACCTCCGCCAGCGTGTCGGCGGCCAGCCGTTCGCTGTTGGTTACCAGCACGGCCGGCGAATTGATGCCGTGTTCCGCCTGACCCAGAAGGTCGGTGGCGCAGATTTCGGCATCGACCGTGCTGTCGGCGATGATCATGGTTTCCGTTGGTCCAGCGATGAGGTCGATGCCGACCCTTCCAAACAACTGCCGCTTGGCCTCGGCGACATAGGCGTTTCCAGGTCCAACCAGCATGTCCACCGAATTGCAGCTTTCCGTGCCGAGCGCCATCATTGCCACGGCCTGCACGCCTCCAACGACGAATATTTCGTCGGCGCCTCCCAAGTGCATCGCGGCGATTACGGCTGAGCTTGGCTTGCCGTCGATGGGCGGAGTTGAGGCGACGATGCGCTTCACCCCGGCAACGCTGGCGGTCACGACCGACATGTGCGCCGAGGCAACCATTGGATACTTTCCTCCGGGCACATAGCAGCCAACGGCGTTCACCGGAATGTTGCGATGTCCAAGTATGACGCCGGGCAAGGTCTCGATCTCGATGTCGCTGATCGACTGTCGCTGTGCGCGGGCGAATTCACGGACTTGCGACTGCGCAAATTGAATGTCGTGCAGTTCCTGTTCGGACAGCCTTTCGATGTGGCGCTGGATGTCCGAGGTCGAAAGACGGAAGGACGCTGGCGAATACCCGTCGAACTGTTCCGAATAGTCTCTGACCGCGTTGTCGCCTCGCCTTTCGACATCCTCGACAATGGCGCGGACGCGCTCGGCCACAATTCGATCTTCGGCATTCCGCGCCTGATCCGAGATTCCACTCTTTATGCAGGTTACTGGCACTTCTACTCTCTATTGGACTGGTCAGTTGCCGGCGAGGGTGGCGCCCTCTCGCCGCTGTCGAAAGCTTCCCAGCCCTCGCCATTGAAAACGTCGATTCCAAGTTGGTGCAGGATTTCGGCGAAATCGACCATCACCCAGTTGTCGACAATCTTTCCGTCAACAACCTTCCAAAAGTCCATGTACCGGATTACGACTTTCCTTCCGGTGGGTTCAACTCCCATGAAGGCGCCGGAGTGGATCGCTTCCTGTCGTCCAAAGGCGGCAGCCCACTCTCCCATGAACAGGCGCGCCTCGTCAATGCACACCTTGTTCGAAAAGGCCGCCTGAAACGGTCGCTGCCAATTGTCCTGAAACTCTCGGAGGTTGTTCTTCACGCCGCACCCTCGATTGCCGATCCATCTGAAGCCTTCGGCGAAGAACTCTCCGATGTCGTCAATGCGATGGTCGTTGAGACCGTCGACCATGCGCTCGATCACCGCTCGCGTTGCATCCGTGCGCGTCATGTCCGTGTCGCGCGTCAGCAGCGCCTGGGAGGGCCGCTGCACGAATGCCGGCCCTTCCCTGTGCCCAGGGAGCCTGTCGCTGCGCATGGGACTCGACATCACCCCTTGACGGCGCCGGCCGTTAGTCCGCTGACAATCTGCCTCTGGAAAACCATGACAAGCAGGAACAGCGGCGCCGTGATTGACACAGCTGCAGCAACTGCCTCGACCTGATCGGTCGTCGTCGTTTCGCGGTTGAAGTAGCCGGCGATGGCTGGAACCATTGTCTGGTTTTGCGCATCAAGCAGGAGCGACGTCACCAGAAAGTCGTTGTAGGCCAGCAGGAAGCTGAACAGCCCGGTAGTGATGACTCCAGGCCACATGACCGGCATGATTACCCAGCGGAAAGCCTGAAAGTGCGTACAGCCATCAACTCGGGCCGCCTCGTCGAGCTCGGCCGGGATGTTCTGGAAGAAGGACCTCAACATCCAGATAGTGAACGGCTGATTGATTGACACCAGCACGGCGATGACCGCCAGCGGCTGTCCGTACAGCGTCGGCGCGTTCTCTCCGAGTATCGGACTCAGGATCTCGGCCGAGTTTATGAACACGGGCAAATAGCCCGCAACCAGAACCGAATGCGGCAGCGACCGGAAGATCAGGGCTGCGATCAGAATCCAAAAGGCGATGTTCGAACCCGCTCTGGCAAGTCCGTATCCGGCGAGTGTGCCAACCGTCAGGGAAACGGTCACCACGCCTGTCGTGACAATAAGGGAATTGATGAAGTTCCGGTAGAACTGATTGTCAACCCACACGGCCAGGTAGTGTTCCGGCGTAAAGCCGAGGACCGGGTTTCCGAACACTCCGAGAGCGCCGTTCACCACCGACATCACGTTTGGCAGGATGATGGCAAAGGTCAGAGCGAAGGCTACGCCGGCGGCAAGCGCGGACGCCAGCCAGCCTAGAGCGATCAATCCAAACGGGGAGTGGCGCTTGACCAGCTTGGGAAGGTTTCGCACGCAGAAACGACCAAAGAAGTAGAGGACGACAACTCCGACAACAATGTCGGGAATCGAAAGCCCCTTGCCCTCGGCAACCGTTCTTGGACCAAAAATGACGCTGAACGGATTTGCGGCGAATGCGTCGATCGGCACCTTGATGCTCATCACGGTGATCCAGAAAATCGGGAAAGCCGCGATCAAGCACCAAACAACGATGAAGGCCGAAGATGCCAGGCGCAGGTTGAGCGGCGTCTGAAGAGCCTTTGGGACGGACATCAGTGGGCACTCCTGTGATCTTTCCAAGTCTTGCGCAGCAACGGTATCAGCAGAATCACGATGCCAACCATGGTCAGCATGGCGCTGGCCGAAGCGCGGCTGACGGACCGGTTTCCGGCCTCGTCAGGCGTCAGGAAATCGTATGTAAGCCACTGCAGCGATATGACGTGCGCCTGGGACGCGAATCCGACGATCTCCTCGAACACCCTGTATGAGTCCATCAGATGAATCAGCGCAACGAACACGATGAGCGGCATCAAGTGTGGGATGATCACGTATCGCAGGCGTTCGAAGCGGCTCGCCCCATCGATGATGGCGCTCTCCAGCGTGTCGTTGTTCACCGTCTGCAGTCCGGCGTAGAAGACGACAAACGCGAACGGACCAACATGCCAGACGCGGTAGAACAGCATCAACACCTCGATCGTCCACGCTTGGGCGAACATCGCAATGTCACGTTGGAGCCACCATTCGAGGAGGGCGGTCATGATTCCGTCGCCGATGAACAGCCACCTTATTGACAGCGCGCCAATGACCGGCGTGATGATGAACGGCAGGAGCGAAATGAATATGATCTGTCCCTTGAGGGCCTGAGTGACATTGTTGACTGTAATTGCCAGCAGAAGGCCTAGCCCGATTGCAAGCGGCAAGGTTATCAGCGTGAAGGTCAGCGTGAATCTCAGCGCCTTCCAAAAGTCGATCTGTTGAAACTTCGACCAGTCGAAACTGCTGAGTGCATCCCATGCGTCGCCCATCCTGAGCACGTTTCGGTAGCTGGTCCAACCGACGAATTCGGTGTTGACGACCTGATTGCCGTCGTCGTCCAGGATGGGCTGTGTGCGCTGTTCGATCTCGCATGTCTGAGTCAGGAAACCCGGCGTGCAGACCTCGACCTCCACGGTCTCGAACACGCTCTGGGTTACGTAGAAGCTCTGAGAAAGCACGCTGATCAGAGGAGCGGCGATAAACAGTAGCATCAGGAACATCGAAGGTCCCACAAACGCTGCAAATGTTCTTGGTTTCATTTCCGTCCACCCCGATTTCGTGTTCTCGGCAGGTCAGACATTCCTGCAGAAATGGGTTGCAGGAGGGCTGGACGCCCTCCTGCGGAAATCTGGCCTATTCGATCAGACCGGATTCCCTTGCCTTTGTAAGATACTCGGCTTCGATGTCCGCCAGCGTCGTCTCGGCATCCTTGTCGCCTGTCACGAAGGCCGGAACGCCATTGCCAAGCGAGTTCAGCATGACGCCCATTTGCGGACTGGCCGGATAGGGAAGCGCTCCGTTGGCCGCAGTCGCCGCGGCCCCCGCCGCCAGTCGTCCTGGAACGTAGCCGTCGATGAGCCACACTGCGACTTCGGTGTTGGCCTCGACCATCTCGCTGTCCATGCCCTCAAGCGCAACCTGAAAGGCAGCTTCGGCTTCCTCGTCGCTTATGTTGGCGGCAATGACAATGCCATCCCACCACAGGGTCGACGAAGGCCTTGTCGAACCGTTCGGAGCGGCTGCCATGACAACCTTGCCCACGACAGTGCTCTCGGCCTCGTCGTCCATGGCAGCGGCGCGTGTTGCCCACAGGTTCGCCATGGCGATCTTGCCCTGCTGGAACTGCTGTTGGACGTAGGTGGAATCGGAGACCAGGATTTCCGGATCCATGTACTGCTTCATTTCACCGAGCAGATTCAGCACGGCTACGCCGGTTTCATTGTTGATTGCCGGTGTCAGATCGTCATTGAAGAACTCGCCGCCATGTCCGAGATAGAGGTTCACGAACTCGATCCCGATGTTGAATCCAGGCTTCCAGGTCCCACCGAGCGGATATTCGACCACGTTTGCCTCGGCAACCTTGGCTGCCGCCGCCAGCAGCTCCTCGTAGGTCGACGGCACTTCGATGCCAAGGTCGGCCAGTATGTCGGATCGATACATCAGATGCTGGGCATTGACCATCATGGCGATTGCCCAGATTTGCCCGTCGACCGAAATCAACTGGTTCTGTCTCAGATTCTGGCCGTGCTTGGCAATGAGATCGTCAAGCGGACGAATGGTCTTTGCGTTGAGCAGGGGCACCAATGTCGAATTCGAGACTCCGCCGATCTGGTACAGCGCCGGGCTGGCGGCAAAGGCGTCGGGCTGCTTGAGGCGGAATTCCTGATCGAGTTCGGCCTCGACGTTCCCGCACTCGGACATGGCGCCTGTTACTGCCTTCCATGCCTCGAAGCCGGCCGAGAGCGACTTGACCGGAATTGTGTTGTTGTAGGCGCATGCGGCCCAGCTGCCGCTGGCGACAAAGGCCAGCATGCCTGCCATCAAGGCGCTCCGCAGAATGCTCATCAATGGTTACTCCTTGTTTTTGTCAGTCGACGCCGTTTGTGCTGCGGACCGCACCGGATCCCGCAGGGCGCCGGATTCAGTGGTTAAGATGCTCGCCGGTCTTTGAATCGAAGAGTCGGCAGATGTTCGCCGGCACCGAAACCGACACATTGGATCCGATGTCCGCCCTGAATTCCTTGGGCGCTCTCACCGAGACCAGAGAATCGGCAATTCTGAAGGTCAGCATGGTGGCGTCCCCCAACAGCTCCAGAGTGTAGAGGGGAGCGTTGATTTCAGCATGGGAATAACTGAGCGAGGCATCTTCGGCGCGAAATCCCACGGTTATGGGCCCATCCGGGCAGGAAAGGCCGCCTATGCTGATGTCTTCCGCCGAAAACGTCCCGCGGGACGCCGTTCCCTCGACCAGGTTCATGGCTGGCGAGCCGATGAAGCCGGCAACAAAGGTGTTGGCCGGACGGTCGTAGATTTCGGTGGGAGTTCCGACCTGCTGCACGATGCCCCGGCTCATCACGACCACTCGGTCGGCCAGCGTCATGGCCTCGATCTGGTCGTGCGTGACGTAGACCGTCGTCACCTTCAGTTCGTGGCTGAGGTTCTTTATCTGGGCGCGGGTCGACACGCGCAGCTTGGCGTCAAGGTTTGAAAGCGGCTCGTCCATCAGGAACACGTTCGGTTCTCGGACGATGGCCCGGGCCAGCGCCACGCGCTGGCGCTGTCCGCCGGACAGCTCGGCTGGCTTGCGATGCATGAACTCCTCGAGCTCAACCATCCTTGCGGCTCTCATGACCCGTTCGTCATGCGTCGACTTGTCGACCTTGCGCACTTTCAGGGGGAACCTGATGTTCTCGTAGACGTTCATGTTGGGATACAGACCGTAGGACTGAAAGACCATGGCCACGTCCCGATCCTTGGGGTCCAGGTCGTTGACGACGCGTCCATCGATCGAAATCGTGCCGTCGGTCACATCTTCGAGACCGGCAATCATGCGCATTGTCGTTGTCTTGCCGCAGCCAGAGGGCCCGAGAAGCACAAGAAACTCCTGGTCGGCAATGGTCAGATCGAAATCGGCCACCCCGACAAAACTGCCCCAACGCTTGGTTACGCTTTGCAGCTGTATTTCCGACATATCGGCCTCGTCCTTGACAAGAAGTGCGTTTGCATACGAATGCAAATACCATGTCGAGGTGGTCGCTGTCAACAAGATTGTGACATTTCCTGAAATCCTGTGGTTGGAGGTTCCAGCCAGCGACCCTGCGGCGCCGAAGTTCGGTCGAGCTGCCGCCGTTCTGCGACCCTTTCGCCGGCATTGACGCCTGAGCCAAGCGCATTCCTCGCGCCGGCGGACATGGTCATCGCACATCCTCGCCAAGCCGCGCAACGGCAGCCGGCACAAAAAGGCCCATGTGCCACGAAACCCGTGGTGAACGCTTGACGATTGTCTCGATCTGGCGCAGTTCCGAAAAAAGGCTTACAAGCCCCATTTGCGGCGCGACCGGACACGGCCACTCGGCAGCCGACGCTGTTTGACCACATTGGTCTCCCGCAACTGCAACAATTGGATGGACGGCGATGACAAAAGCGCGTCACGGCATCTACGCTGCCGCGATTTCCCCACTCACCAGTCAACTCAAGCTCGACAGGCCGGCGCTGGCCGCCTATTGCCGCTACCTTCTGAGCGAAGGTGGCTGCGACGGGGTCGCTCCCCTCGGCACAACCGGCGAAGGCCCGTCAATCTCCCTGCGCTGCAAGCTGGGTGTACCCGAAGCCTTTGCCGACGCAGGCATCGAGCCGGACCGGGCCATCATCGGCACTGGCTGCCCGTCCATCAAGGACACTGCCGAACTGTCGCGGGCGGCCCTTCAGGCCGGCTATGTGAACGTGCTCGTTCTGCCGCCCTACTACTACAAGAATGTCGGGGATGACGGCCTGTTCGAGTTCTACTCACGCGTCATTGCCGAGGTCAACGACAGCCGACTCCGCCTCTACCTCTATCATTTCCCCCAGATGTCGGCGACGCCGCTGTCAACGCAGCTCGTCGTGCGCCTGATCGCGGCATACGGCGAAACCATGGCCGGCCTCAAGGATTCTTCGGGAGATTTCCGGCAGAGCCTTGCCTTCGTTCGGGCCACGGGCGGCATTGCACGGAACTTCGACATATTCCCTTCGTCCGAGGCGTTTCTGGAAGACGGTCTGAAGGCCGGCTGCGCCGGCGTGATTTCAGGTTCAACCAACAGCTTTGGCAAGCTGGCACGCCGAACCCTGGAGCGCGAAAGTCCCGATCTGCCGAGAAGGATTGAACTGGCAAACGCCGCGCGTGAGTTTGCCATGCAGTTTCCGTTGGTGCCTGCAATGAAGCGGCACGAGGCGCTGCGTTCGGGAAACCCGAACTGGCTTCGCCTGTTGCCTCCGCTTGAAGGCCTTACCAAGGACCAGGCGGAACAGTTCGACCTGGGTCTGGCGGAACTTCGCCGCCGCACGGCCTGAACGCCAGTCCCGCGGCGACATCGGCGAAAGGAACTACGACTCGCCGTCGCCGTTCTCGGAATCGGCAAAGCGATCGGTGAAGAAAAACTGCCACGTGCACCAGATGCCCAGCGCTCCGAACAGGATTCCCCAAAAGAGTTCCAGCGTTGCAAATTCGAAAATTGCCCAAATGTCCAAGCCCGCAGCGATGACAACACGCGTCCACAAGGGCTTGAAAAAGGGATGCGACAGGTCGAACAAGCGTTCACTCCTCGCTGTGTGCTGCGGATGTTTGCCTGCGGGTCACGGCGACCTTGCCAGCAGCGGGACTGCGCACCCGCGTCATCTGTATACTCTTGAAGCTCCGAACGGCAAAGCGGAATGGGTTGACGAAGACTTCAGCCGGAGCCACCGCGCGTTCTCTCCAGCCAGTTGGCCTTCTCGCTGCGGTTGAGAGAAAGCTGGCGCCGGGCGGCGCCAGCTGTCGACAGGAAGCCTGCCGCCTTTCCGGCATTCAACTGGCAGGCGCCTGTCCGTTTTCAGTCCTTGGCGCTCACGGAGCGATTCCGCAGCCTCCGCTCAGGCGGCCTTGTCCGCGAATTGCGGCTGCGTCTTGGCGCCGGTGATGTAGGCCACGACATCCTGCCCGTCGGTCTCCTCCTTGTTGAGGTCGGCGACCATTCTGCCGCGGCGAAACACAATGATCCGATCGACCAAATCGAACACCTGCCGCATGTTGTGGCTGATCAGGATAAGCGGCTCTCCAGCCTCTTTCAGGGTCCGGATGATGTTCTCGACCTGCTCGGTTTCCTGCACGCCAAGCGCCGCCGTCGGCTCGTCCATGATGGTCAGCTTGGAACGGAAGGTCGCCGTTCGGGCGATGGCCACGCATTGCCGCTGTCCGCCCGACATGTTGCGAATCGAGTTGTTGAGATTTGGAATCTTGACAGCCGTCTTGCGCAAACCCTCTTCTGTGGCCTCGCGCATTCCACGGTAGTCCAGGATTGAAAACTTGCCAAGCTTGAACAACACCTTCTCACGTCCAAGAAACAGATTGTCCGGCACGTCGAGGTCGTCGGCAAGGGCCAGGGTCTGAAAGACCGTTTCGATCCCGGCTTCGCGTGCGTCGAGAGGGCCGGCGAAGTTCACTTCGCGTCCATCGAACCAGATTGTTCCGCGGGTCTTTTGCTCCACGGCGGTGATTTGCCGCACGAATGTCGACTTTCCCGCTCCGTTGTCGCCCATTATGGCGACATGCTCTCCCTTGCGTATCTCAAAGTCGGCATCCTCAAGAGCGTGGACACCGCCGTAGTGCTTTGTCAGCCCTTCGGTTCGCAGAATTACTTCTCCTAACATATCGCTCTCCCGATTTAGGTCCTGGCGGCGCGCTGCTGACGCCACTGGTCAAGAACCACGGCGCCCACGATGATGCCTCCCTTGAAGATTTCCTGGTAGTAGGCATCCAACCGCAGGAAAGTGAACCCAGAAATGATGACGCCGAATATGAGGGCTCCGATAACGGTGCCCACAATCGATCCGCGCCCGCCGGAAAGGGAAATTCCGCCGATCACCGCCATTGCGATTGCGTCCAGTTCGTACATGATTCCCATGCCGGCCTGGGCCGTGAGGTTCTTTGAACTCAGAACTATGGCAGCCAGCGAAGCGAGCGAGCCGGCGATCGTGTAGACGATGATCTTGTGCCTATCGACCTTGATTCCCGACATTCGAGCCGCATCCTCATTGGAACCGATGGCGTAGGTGTGCTTGCCGTACACTGTGTACTTCATGATCAGATAGAACAGTATGGCCAGCAACGCGAAAAGGACCACCGGAGTCATCCCTGAACCGATGGTCGCGTAGGAATCCGTCGGAAACGAAATCGGCTGCCCCTTCGACCACCATTTGGCCACACCGCGAGCCGCAACCATCATGCCCAGCGTGGCAATGAATGGCGGTATCTTGGTGACGGCGACGAAGAAGCCGTTGATGAAGCCCGCCAGCACTCCGCAGCCCAATCCAATGGCAACCGGAACGAGCACCGGAAGATCCACCCATCCCTGCTCGAGGAACATGCCTTTCGGGTTGGGTTGTCCATTGACTTCGGCCACTTGGGCAAAACTCATGGCAATCATGGCCGTGGCGCCGACGATTGAGCCGGAGCTCAAGTCGATTCCTCCCAAAATGATCACCTGTGTGACACCAATTGCAATGATGCCGATGATTGAAACTTGAAGAATTATGATTCGCAGACGGCGCACATTGAATATGCCGTCGACGTTTTCACGCGTGTTGAACAGGAAGCTGTCTCCAATCACCATCCAGCCAAGAGCTTCAAAGATCACGACGATCAATATCAATGCCATGAAGACATTCAGCTCTTGCGGCCTGGTGCGCTTGGATGGGTCGTATTTCAGCCCCCCAATGCCATGGGCCCCCTTTTGTGACCGAACTTTGTCCTTTGCCATAGTTCCCCTCTCAATTCGATGTCTCAAAAACGGATCAAGGCGGTGGCGGCTGTCGCCGCCACCGTCAACTTACAGCGATCGGACCAATCAGTTCCTCGCCATGAACATGTCCATGTTGTCGGGTGTCACCAACTGGAACGGAATGTAAACCTTCTGGTCAACCTCCTCTCCGGCTGCGAGCGCCACCGCGGCGTCAAGCGCACCGGAGCCTTGGCCAGCCGCATCCTGAAACACCGTTACGTCGAGATCACCTGCAGTCATGGCGGCAAGGGCATCCTGGGTTGCATCGACACCGCCGACCACGATGTCCGCCATGTCGAGGCCGGCAGCCTTCATGGCCTGGATGGCGCCAATCGCCATTTCGTCGTTGTTGGAAATGACCGCGTCAAACGGTTCGCCTGCCGACAGCCAGTTCGTCATCAGGTCCTGCGCTTCGTCACGGGACCAGTTGGCTGTCTGCCGGTCGATGATTTCAATGAAGCTGCACATGTCCATGCCGATGACGTCGTCCACATCCTTGGTCCGCTGGACAGCCGCCTGATTCGACAGCTCTCCCATGAGCAGATATGCCCGGGCGCCTCCGGCCTTGCCCATGCCGCGCAGAATCTTGCAGATCTCGAAGGTCTCGAGCGTTCCGGATTCAATCTCGTTCGACGCCACAAACGCCTGATTGTCGGGCAGACTGTCAACGTTGATCGGCTCGCGGTTTACGAAGACCATGGGCACCCCGGCGCTCTCGGCGGCGTTGGTCATCGCAATTGTAGCCGACGTGTCGACTGGATTGTTTATGATTGCGTCGACACCTGAAGCGATGAAGTTGTTGATTTGGTCCAGTTGCTTGGCAACGTCGTTCAATGCATCCTCGACCTGAATCTCGATGCCTCGAGCCTCGGCCTGCTCAATCATGCCGTTTCTGAGGACTGTCAGAAAGTTGTCGTCAAATTGCGACATCGTGACTCCGATGACTTGCGAGACTGCGCCAGTTGCGCCAATGGTCGTCATCATGGCAGCCATAACCGCTGCGAGTATGGTTTTTCTCATATCGTACTCCAATACTGAAAATTAACGGATTCAATCGGCCAAATTGCCAACCCATGCGTATAGCAATCCTTGCAACCGATTGCAAAGGCGGACCACCGCACGGTGAGCGAGCCATCCGACGGAACGCGTTGAAGGTCGGACAGGGACTGCGGCCGGGAACCGACATTGATGCATCGGCCAGTTGCAAGGCATGCCCCGAAGCCAGCTGCGTGGGGAGCTTTCCCTCGCCGCCAAGCTTGACCAACATTGCGCCTGCCGCTACAAATCGCCGCGTCCAGCGAAACTGTGGCCAGCGCCTGCAACTTTTGTCGAGTAGGGTCCCTCCGACCGGCAGGTTGTCCCTCGCCGGCGCGGCGCAAGGACAGGAATTCTGCAAGCGCGGGCCCGCCCTGCTCGCACCTGCTTCAGCCGCTGCATTCGACCGCGAATCGGATGCCCGGAACGAACCATTGAGGAACCAAAGGATGGCCAAGCGCGACTACAGCCTTGTGGGACCGGATGCCGAACGCGCGGTCGAAGTCGGTCTGGCATCCGCCAAGTGGTATCACAGCGACATCACTCGCAGCGAAATGAAGAAGCTGCTGAAGCGTACGGACGGGCCGGCAGTCCGAGATTCCATCGTCCTGTTCGGAGCCATGTTTGCCTTCGCCGGCATCGGCATCGCCATGTGGCCGTCACTTTGGTCGATGCCTGTCTGGCTGGCCTACGGAGTCATTTACGGTTCAGCCATGGACTCCCGGTGGCACGAATGCGGTCATGGCACGGCATTTCGCACTCCGCTGTTCAACGACGTCATCTACGAGATTGCAAGCTTCTGCATGATTCGCAATTCCGTCACCTGGCGTTGGAGTCATTTCCGGCATCACACGGACACGATCATTGTCGGCCGCGATCCGGAAATCGTGGCCATGCGTCCGCCCCGACTGTTCAGGATTTTCCTGAATTTCTTCGGCATCGTCGACGCATGGAAAGGCTGGAGCCGCATGCTGTTGAACGCGTCCGGTCGCCTGAGCGAGGAGGAGAGGACCTTCATTCCGGAGGCGGAGCAACCCAAGGTAGTCCGTGTGGCCAGGATCTGGACAGGCATCTACGCCGTGACAATTGGGTCGGCATTCGCCCTTTCGTCGGTTCTGCCGCTCATGCTCATCGGCCTGCCGCGCCTTTTCGGAGCCTGGCACCATGTGATGTGCGGCGTGCTGCAACATGCCGGTCTTGCCGAAAACGTTCTTGATCATCGGCTCAACACCAGGACCGTCTACATGAACCCGGTAAGCCGCTTCCTTTACTGGAACATGAACTACCATGTTGAACACCACATGTATCCCATGGTGCCCTTCTGGCAGCTGCCAAGCCTTCACGAACGGATAAGGCACGATTTGCCAGCGGCAAATCCCTCAATCTACCATGCCTATCGCGAGTTGTGGCCTGTACTGAAGCGGCAGCTTCGATACGAGGACTTCTTCCTTAAGCGCAGCCTGCCGCCAAGCGCCAAACCGTATCGCGAGGACTTCCACGGCGCCGCCCTTGGCTGAGAGAGTGGCGGCCGGCCGAGCGGCAGCGAATGCGCTGCCCCGTTCGCGGAGGAAGGCAACATCAAGCTGTCGGTCCTTGGCGGCCATGCAGCGCGGCACATTCCAACTTGGTGCAGGCGAGGACAGCGATGCCTGAACTTGCGTGGTTCCCGAACAACCTTCCCTTCCGGCTTCCCGCCACGGGCCACGTTGGACACTTGAATGTTCGGAACTTCAGCGTGACCTGCGACCAGAAGCCTTTTCTGTATCGCATTGCGCCAGATTCAGTAATTGGCAATTACGAACGCCGTAGGGGAGTTCAGGCGAGGGTTACAATTTGAAGATTGCGACAATCCTGCTCGCTGCGGGCGAAGGCAACCGCATGCGGGCAAACATTCCAAAGGTGCTGTGCCCACTCGGAGGCGTGCCTCTGTACGTCCATGCCATTGACACCGTTTCCGAATTGAAGGCTTCCCATAGAATCGCAGTTCTGGGCTACAAGTCCGAGCTTGTGCAGCAGTCCTTCGCCGAATTTGGTTTGGACTTCCGCTTTGCGGAACAAAGAAAGCGCCTTGGAACGGCGCATGCGGTAAGCGTTGCGCTCAAGGAACTGACGGACTTCGAAGGACAGGCGCTGGTCATGTACGGCGACACGCCGTTCCTGACCACAGGAACCGTGAAATCGCTGATTGACGCCGCCAGGGATGCTTCAGGAGTTGCCGTGCTCGGCTTCGAAACCGAGAATCCGGTTCGATACGGAAGACTGGTGGTCGGCGCAGATGGCGGGCTTGAACGAATCGTGGAACACAAGGACGCCACCAGCTCCGAACGCAGCATAAAGCTGTGCAACAGCGGCATACTTTGTGCCAGTGTCGACTTGCTGCGCCTCCTGCTGCCGCGGATCAAGCCAAGCAATGCAGCAGCCGAGTACTATCTGACCGACATCGTGGGCATTGCCAGAGCCCGCGGAATCCGATGCGTGATCGTCAAGTGCCATGAGGACGAGGCTATCGGGGTCAATTCCGCCAGCGAGCTGGCACATGCCGAATCAGTGTTTCAACGAGGCGCCCGCAGGCGGGCTCTGGCGGCAGGCGCCATGCTCAAGGCGCCGGAGAGCGTTGTCTTCAGCTTCGACACAAGAGTTGCCGACGGCGCAACCATCGGGCCGAACGTCGTTTTCGGAGCTGACGTCAATGTCGCCAACGGCGCGCACATCCGTGCGTTTTCGCATCTCGAAGGCTGCAGCGTCGGCGAGAACGCGGTGGTCGGGCCCTATGCGCGCATCAGACCGGGCACGATCATTGGCCCGTCGTCACGGATTGGCAACTTTGTCGAGATCAAGGCTTCGACGATCGGTCAAGGCACGAAGATTCAGCATTTGTCATATGTCGGCGACGCAACCATCGGCGACCGGACCAATGTCGGCGCCGGCACCGTGTTTTGCAACTACGACGGCGAGCGAAAGCACAGAACGCGCGTTGGCAACGAAGTCTTTATCGGTTCAGGAACAATGCTCGTGGCGCCTCTCACAATAGGCGACGGCGCCATCACTGCGGCCGGTTCGGTCATTACCGACGACGTGCCCGACAACTCGCTATCCATCGCCAGAAGCCGACAGGCCAACAAGCCGGACTATGCGGACCGGCTGAAACGCCTTCGCACCGCCGGGAATCGTTAGGACACCGGCAAATGTGCGGAATTGTCGGTTACCTGGGAGAAAACGAGGCGGCGCCCATCCTGCTCGAGGCGCTTAGACGGCTGGAATACCGCGGCTATGACAGCGCCGGCATAGCCACCATTCGCGACGGCGAAATCCAGTTCCGCCGGGCAACCGGAAAGCTGTCGAACCTTTCCAATCTCATCGTTAGACAACCCATTCTTGGGTTGGCCGGCATCGGCCATACGAGGTGGGCAACCCATGGCGAGGCAAGTGAACGCAACGCCCACCCACACGTTACGAGGAACGTTGCGGTTGTCCACAACGGGATAGTGGAAAACCAACTCCAGCTGCGGTCCGAACTGATCGCCCACGGATACAGGTTTCGCAGCGAAACCGACACCGAGGCAATTGCGGCCCTGTGCCAAGGACACCTGGATGAAGGGCATGCACCTCTGGAGGCAACGGAACGCACGCTTGCGCGCTTGAACGGACAGTATGCCGTTTGTTTCCTGTTCCACGGACAGGATGACTTGATCATAGGCGCAAGACGCGGCTCGCCGCTGGCCATCGGGCACGGCGCCGACGTCATGCTGCTGTCGTCCGATGCGATTGGCATGGCCGGTCAGGCTTCGCGCATCACCTATCTCGAGGAAGGCGACACCGCAGTGGTGACCCGCAAGGGCGCCACCATTTGGAACCCTTCGGGGCAGCAGGTCAACCGCAACTCATCGAACCTTGGATTCAGCCCGATCGATGTTGGCAAGGGAAGCTTCAAGCATCACCTTCTAAAGGAGATCCATGAACAGCCGCGCGTTCTGGCCAAGGCCATTGGCTCGGTCTGCCGGAATGCAGCCGGCGTGGACTCCCATCCCGTGCTGCCCGACCTTGGCAATGCGGACTACATTGCCGTTCTCGGCTGCGGAACGGCAAGCTACGCAGGCGCAATCGCAAGCTACTGGTTCGAGGAGCTGGCCGGAATTCATGCGCGGGCGGAAGTCGCCTCGGAGTTTCGTTATCGATGCAAGCTGTTTCGCAAGACCGATCAGTACCTGTTCATCAGCCAGTCGGGGGAAACCGCCGATACTCTGGCGGCGCTCAGATGCGTCAAGGAGGCTGGCCTTCGGACGACGGCGCTCCTGAACAACATGGCAAGCACAATGGCACGCGAGTGTTCGCTGCCGGTCGCAATTCATGCCGGTCCCGAAATCAGCGTTGCCTCGACAAAGGCCTTCACCTGCCAATTGGCGATCCTTGCCGGCCTGGCGATCAGAGCGGGGGTTCAATCCGGTCACTTGCAGGAAGCCAGGCGGGTACAGCTTGAAGGCGAAATGGCTCGAATTCCGGGACTGGTGAACGCGGTGCTGGATCTTGACGGCAGCATAAGGACTGCTGCGGAGGGTCTGGCCGAACATTCGAACGCACTCTTCATCGGACGCGGCCTGATGTTTCCCACTGCGCTTGAAGGAGCGCTCAAGCTGAAGGAAATCAGTTACATTCACTCGGAGGGATTGCCGTCCGGAGAACTGAAGCACGGCCCAATTGCCTTGATCGACAAGCGCTTCCCGACGGTGGTTCTGGCGCCTTCGGGCAACCTGTTTGCCAAGACATTGTCCAACATGGAGGAAATCAGGGCGAGGCACGGTCCAATCGTGTTGATTTCGGACCGGGAGGGAATTCGGGCGGCCGAACATCTCGTGTGGAAGAAAATCGCCCTTCCCTCGGTGGATCCAATCCTGGCGCCCATTGTCTACACGGTTGCGCTTCAGCTGCTTGCCTATCATGCCGCCGTGCTCAAGGGAACGGATGTCGACATGCCGAGGAACCTGGCCAAGTCCGTTACCGTTGAGTGAGTTGGGACTTCCTGCCGGGATTGACGCCTTCACATGGGAGCTGGCTTGGCGCGGAGCAGCAGTGCGGGAGCGCGCCTTGCGGGTGCACTGCCGGAGGAGGTGCATGCCGGCTGGCGACCTTCATCGCCGATTGAACCGCGGCAATCGATCACAGCTTGGAAGCGAAGGCATCACTCGCTGGAAGCAGGCCGCTGGACCACTGCCTGCAACTGGTGCTGACCCCGTTCACGCCCTTTAGATTCGGCACTCTGATGTCCTTGCCGCCACCTTGAGTTAGATTGGCCTGTCCAGGACACCTTTTTTCGACCTCCGGTTCAAGCGTCTTCACGGCCCCTTCTCGAATCTGCCTCTCCGCCACATCGAAGATGGGCATTTGGCTTTCCTCCCAGCGGCGCACGTTTGGCAGCCTCACGCCGAGGCGTTCCGCCAGCTTGACTTGTGTCATGCCCAATTCTGTTCGGACTAACCTCAATTCCCGGCCACTCATCCTGCTAGCGGGAGATTGAAAACCCTCGACTGGGAATTGGCGGATCCAAATGAAGCGCCGGTCTGGATCTGTTTCGCCGCTCGGGTTCCCTTCGAAGCGGCGCCAAATGGTTCGCCGGCTGCCAAGGCGGCGGGAACTGCGCTCAAAACGGTGGATGAAGCGCCATTGCCAGGGATGCCTCGATCTCCCGAACCGCATCGTTGACCACTCGCCCAATCAAGTCCATCCTTCGAACCTGGCGGATCCGGTCTCGGCTGCGCTTGTGCTCCCTCTCCGACAGAAGGTGCTTGAACAAACCGCAGGCGTCCACCAAGCCGACAATGACAACATCCCTCGGTCCTGGAATCTGGTCGCTCAACAGTATGTCCATGATTCTGAGTTTGACCTCACGTTCGGCCGAACCGTCAATCAGCGGATACCGACGAGACCGGAAGACCCAGAGGAACTTGTCCTCAACCTGATCCAGAATTCCGTGGTCGACGAGGCGCTTGAGGGCGATCCGCTTCGTGTCCTCGGACATTCTGGCGCACTGGGAAACCCAGTATCCCGCGTCGCGTGACTCGGTTGATGCCGTGATCTTGCGGAGTGCAGGATCAAGCAGCTCGTCACCGATGGGCTTTGCGTCAACGACAAACAGCCTTTCTGGGTCAGTGTCGATGCGGTCGGCAAGAGCCAATTCCATCAGCACCGCGCCGGACAGCACACATCTCATGGACAGCTCCGGGACATGCACGAACCTGCCCCCTTCGTCCTCAAGGAGCAGAAGCAGTATCTCTTCGGGCAAACTCAACATATGTGCTGTTTCCTGGTGGTGTCCAGCCAAGCAGTTGCGGCTGGATTGGCAATTGCGCTGATCCGATGTATACTACTGGCAGGTTGGCCGGTCAATTCCTGTTTCATTCAGTTGTGAATGCTGGAACCTCCTCCTCGTCGGCCCATTTGCAATTGCAGGGAGAACTCTCTCCCGCACAAAGGCTGTAATCTTGTACCCACCTGTTCTCGTCGATCCGTTCAAGCGTTCGATAAACTATCTGCGAGTGTCAGTAACCGACCGGTGCGACTTCCGGTGTGTTTACTGCATGTCTGAGCACATGACCTTCCTGCCCAAGCGAGAGCTGCTGACGCTGGAAGAGCTCGATCGGCTGTGCTCGGCCTTTGTGCATTTGGGTGTGCGCAAGATCCGCATCACCGGCGGCGAACCGTTGGTGCGCCGCGGCATACTGGACTTCATGCGGCGTTTTTCGCGCCACCTGGACTCCGGCCTGTTGGACGAACTGACGGTCACAACCAACGGGTCGCAGCTCCGCCGTTTCGCGACGCAGCTCCACCAGCTTGGCATGCGCCGGATCAACGTTTCGCTGGACACGCTGAACCAGTCCAAGTTTTCCAGAGTTACACGTTGGGGACGGCTTCCGCAGGTGCTCGACGGCATAGACGCGGCGCTGGAGGCGGGATTGCGCGTCAAGATCAACACTGTTGCCCTCAAGGGATTCAACGAAGACGAGCTTTTCAACCTGGTCAGCTGGTGCCGGCAAATGGACATGGACATTACTTTCATCGAGGTCATGCCCATGGGTGACATAGCCGACGAGGATCGAATCGGCCAATATTGGTCGATGAGGGACCTGAGAGCCCAGCTTTCGACGGTGTACAGTCTGACGGATCTCGCCGAACGCACCGGAGGGCCGGCGCGCTACGTGCGGGTCGAGGAAACAGGTCAGAAGATTGGATTCATCACGCCGCTGAGTCACAATTTCTGCGAAAGCTGCAACCGCGTGCGACTGACCTGCAAGGGCGAACTGTACATGTGCCTTGGCCAGGAGGACAGTGCCGATCTTCGCAAGCCGCTGCGAGACCACCCCAGCAGCGACACGCCGTTGATCGCGGCGATACATGAAGCAATTGCTCGCAAGCCCAAGGGCCACGACTTCGACTATTCCAGGCAGGTTGTGGCGGGAAACGTTACGCGCCACATGAGCCACACCGGTGGGTGAAACCACATTGAGCGCCCTGCCCGTGCATGAGTCAACGGGGGTTGCCACGGCAACGCAGTTCCAGCGGAGGTATTGAAATGTCCAGCAAGGAAGCCATTCGCACCAAGGTAGTCAAGTCGGATGCCGACTGGCGACGGCAGCTTTCCAACCTTTCCTACAGAGTCACTCGGCGGGCGGCCACTGAAAGACCGTTCACCAACGACAATTTTCCCAAGGCAAGCGGCGTGTTTCGCTGCATATGCTGCAATGCTGCACTGTTTTCATCCCGCGCCAAGTACGATTCCGGCACTGGGTGGCCGTCCTTCTTTGAACCTGCTGAAGAAGGCATCGTTGGCGAACGGGAGGACAACTCGCTCTTTCGCCGACGCACGGAGGTTGTGTGCAACGACTGCGATGCCCATCTGGGCCATGTCTTCAATGACGGGCCTCCTCCCACCGGGTTGCGCTACTGCATCAACGGCGCCGCACTCACCTTCGAGGCATCGAACTAGCAGGTTCGCGCAGACGCGGCGCCAACT
>JAPOOS010000170.1 GCA_026713305.1 Paracoccaceae bacterium | reverse complement strand
TTCGCTGCAACGACTTCCGTCGCTTGAAGGCGGTGACAGGAGTGCGCTTGATGAATGAAGGCAAGCGTTCGAGCGTCGGCGCAGCAGCGCCCGAGAGTGGAATTCCCCTTGGGGAATGGCGAGACGGCGCCGGACGATTCGCGGCGGAGCCGAATGGCGCCTGTCGCCAAGAGAGATTGAGACTTCAAGCGTGACGCAGTTCGAATGGATCAACGAGCAACGGGCTTCCTTGGTGGCGGCAGCAACCAGCGCAGAAAACAGGGTGACGCTTCAAGCGCTGGATGGATTGAGATGGCCCAAACCAGCGAAACCGCGTTCAATTTCGCGCTCGCCGAATCGCTCCGCAACAAACACCCGCTCTGGCGGGACAGTCTGTGCGCGAAACAAACCAACGTGTTCCAAGGCCATGCTGGACTGCGGCCGGACATCTTGTTCCTGGCGCCCGACTGCCAGCCCCTTGTCGTCGAGACAGAGCATGATCCTGCGAACACCGTTGAGAATGACGCAATCGGGCGCCTGGACAAGGTGCCCGTCGGCTCCAACGACCCAGTGGAGCAGGCCATCGCCGGCGGCGGCGTCGGCTCGCCGAGCAACCGGCACAGGTCGATGAAATGTTCCTGCGCAGCCAAGCGCTCCTTCAACTCCTACAGGCGCCATTTGGTGATGAATTCAGAGGGTGTCATGTCGAGAGGCATCTGTTCAATTGGAGGAAGGACCGACTTTCCCGCTTATCCGGATTGGCAGTATTCCATTGATGGAATATATGGGCCCATGTCTTGGGATGTCGAACACACGAATGAGTTCGGAGACTGGTGGACGGGGCTTGCAGAGAGCGAACAGGATGACATTGTTGCGGTGGTTGAATTGCTGTCGGAGCACGGTTCTGAACTGCAGTTTCCCTATTCCTCAGGAGTAGCGGGTTAACGACGCGGTCACATGCGCGAACTTCGTGTCCAGAGTGCCGGCAAACCCATCCGCACATTCTACGCCTTTGACCCGAGGCGCACAGCCATCCTGCTGATCGGCGGAGACAAGACAGGCGACGACCGGTTCTGCAAGCGGTTCGTACCGCAGGCTGACCGGCTCTATGACGAGCATTTGCGGGAACTGAAAGACGAAGGAGAGATCCCATGAGTGGACATCGCGCCTTTGCCGGGCTGACAGAGAATTTTTCTCCTGAACGCCGGAAACGGATTGAGGTTCGGAAAGAGGAACTTCGCGCTGCCATGCCCCTTCACGAATTGCGGCAGGCTCGGGCCATGACACAGAAGGCAGTTGGAGAGGTTCTGAACGTGAGACAGCCGGCCGTTGCCCGGCTTGAGCGGCGGACGGACATGTATGTCTCCAACCTTCGCTCCTACATCGAAGCCATGGGGGGCGAGCTGGACATCGTGGCCCGGTTTCCGCAGGGCAGTGTGGTCATCACGAATTTCTCCGACACCGGGGAAGATACGAAGCCCGGTTGAAGCTCGCTGCCAGCGGCCCTCCCCAGCGGCCGCTCTTGCCGCTGTCAGGGTAAATTGCACGGACAGTCGCCCGTGAGCGGCTCCAGAGTGTACCTCACACCCTGTCCGCAAAGCCACCGATTCCCGAACACCGTCCGGACCGCCTGAAAACTGCCTGGAATGACCCCAATTCCTGTTCATTGACCTTGTTCCGCATCTTCTCTGTCCGGATATGGAGGCCCCGCAGGCCTTTTCCGAACAGGAGCAACGTCATGTTGGCAGGAGTTCATCAAGCCTTCGGAACTGGTGAATCACCTGACTGCGGCAGGCATGCGGCATGTGGACAGCAATAGGTTTCCCGGATAGCTCACAAACATTTGCTTGCAAGGGCAAAATGCCTGTGATAAAGGTAACGGGAACCAACACTTTGTCAGGCCAAAGGAGCCCGTCGCCATGAAAACACACTGTATTGAGGGACAGATGGAATTCCAGGGCCTTGGCAAGCGGACGGTCGT
>JAPOOS010000312.1 GCA_026713305.1 Paracoccaceae bacterium | reverse complement strand
GTTGCACCATGCGCATCTTGTAGGCAGTTCCGGTTCGCATGTCCAACCGCGACGTGTCCGACGGAGATCGGTGAACGCTGCAAAGGAGACGACAACGCGCACTTCCGGCTGCACCAACGTAACCGGATTGGTCACAGCGACACCACGGCAGGCGTTGCGCGAGCTCCACCTGTCATCGTTGCGGGAAGCAGCGCCTTTCTGTTGCTTCGGGACGGCTTGCGGTTGAACACACCCAGCTTCCGCTCCCCATCCTGGTCGCCACCGGCCATGATCTTCCTTGCTCGATTGGGAAAATCGCCGAGGCGTCCTCCTTCGTCGCCTTGGAAGCAAGCTCGGCGAGAGCTCTGCCAAGGATGCCCATCCGACTCCAACATCGTTGGACCAATGGCCGTCACGCTCACGCAACCGAATTTTGTGGCATGCATGCCGAGGGGCGATCCGTTGGAATTCCGTTCGGCTTCGCAAACCGGCTCGTCCGCTCGTTTCGGCGCATCCAGCATCGCATCCAGCGACGCCGGTTGCCGTGCCCGGCACACTCGGAACTTGCCGCAAGGTGCAAGGCTGTCGGCAACCTGTTCAAAACGGATGTCGAGGAAAAACGCCTTGGCAAACCCTCCTGCGCAACCAGAATTGCCAACCGCCGACCATGCCTTGCCGTTCCGCCACACCTGCAATCTGTCTGCAGCCAATCCTCCTCCGGAACCACAAGCGTGCCTGCCCATTGACCTGGCAGGACTTCAAACGAGCGCAATGACAGGCGGGCCTTCTACAATCCTTCCGATGGAGTGAACCTGCTCATTGGCTCGCGCCAGTTCGGCAAGCGCTCCATTCAGGGATTCCAGAGGCACGGTCGCAAGAATCCCTCCCGATGTCTGCGGATCAAAGAGCAGTCCGCAATCTGTGGACTTCCCAGCTTGGATGCGCTCCTTCGCCTTGGCGTTCTCCGGCCACAGGGTGGACTTCGCGCCCAGAGAGTGCAGCCGCCTTGCACCGTCCATCACCGGCACTGCGTCAAGTTCCAGCTCTGCGCCAACAGACGACCCCTCCAGCATCGCCAGCAAATGACCTGCCAGCCCAAATCCGCTCACATCCGTCATGGCATTGGCGTGCCGCCCAAGAATTTCGGCGGCTGCATGCGCCGACCTTGCCATGACTGACAGTGCGCCAACGAGCTCTTCGCCCGATGCGAGCGACATCATGTGAGCCGCCAGAACTGTTCCGGACCCAATTGGCTTCGTCAATAGGAGGCAATCCCCAGGAAGGGCATCCGAAACCGCATTCATGCGCTCTCCCGGCTCCCCCAAGACAGTGAATCCAATTGCAAGCTCCGCCCCCTGGGAAGTGTGGCCACCGACTATTTCGACACCCTGCTCATCGCATGCGCTCCGAGCAGCGGACATGATCTCCCTCACCATCTCCCGTTGAAGGCGGTCAGACACATGGGGAATGGTGACTGCCGCGAGTGCGCTTCGGGGAACAGCGCCAACCGCTCGAAGATCGTTCAATGCATGAATTGCGGCAATTCTGGCCACAATCCACTCATCATCGAAAAAGGCGCGCAGATGGTCGGTTGACGCGAACATCTCCTGACCGTTGAATTCGATCAAGGCTGCGTCATCGTCAAGCCTGCAAAACTTCTTGCTCGGCGCCCTGCCGCGAAGCGGTTCCAACGCCGCGTCGAGTGCGGATTGTCCAACCTTGGCTCCGCACCCGCCACAAAGCATTGGCGATTCAACGGCGCCCTGACTGCGACCGACAGATGTCTGCGCCGAAGTGCCATGCTCACTGTCCGCAGCCGAAAGCTTGAACCTGTCCATGAAACGGCGATCAATGAAATCCTTCAACCTCCACAACTGGGCGCCAGCAGCCGACATTCCGAACTTTGTGCCCACCGCGTGCTTGGAACCTGTCGACACGAGTTTCAGAAAGTCTTTCTGCGGCTGAAAGGGCCGCATCCGACCACCTGACAAGGCAACTCGCAAATTGCCGGCCAGCACTGGCGCCTGACGGATTGCGTAGACGCCTGATCTCGGGATTGGATTCTCGGCATTTTGGCAGCAGTCGCCTGCCGCAAACACGTTCGGTTCGTTGCGGGATCTCAGGAACTTGTCCACCGCAATGAATCCGCTTGCGGTTTGCAGGTCGGATTGTTCCAGCCATCCATGTGGCGTGGCTCCTGCAGCGCCGGCGACAAATGCCGCCGGTAGCCGCTCTCCGCTCGCGAAGACTGCGTGATCGGAGGTGATTTCAGCAACCGCCTCTCCGCACCTTGCGGTTATCCCGTGAAGCTCCAGCCTCTTCGTCAACAGCAATCGACATCGCTTGGGCAATTCTCCGAGCAACTGCCCTTCTCGTTCACAGATTGTGATCTGCACTTCCCGTGCTGTCTCAGTTCGCAGCCTGAACGACATGGCCATCGCCAACTCGACTCCAGCCACGCCTCCGCCCAACACGAGAACCTTGGGTTCCGCCTTTCCAGCGACCACCTTATGCAGAAACTGGTCCCAGCTTGCGGCGAATTCGGCGAGCGGCTTTGCGGGACTGGCAAACTGCCTGAATCCCGGCAGCATGGCCAAGGCCGAACTCACTCCGACATTGATTGATGCCACGTCGTAGGCGAGCGCCGGACGGTCCTTCAGCAGCACCTGCCTTTCCTGACAGTTCAATCCCACCGCCCGAGCAATGACGATTCTTGCACCGGCGCGCTTTCCCAACCTGACCAGATCTATCTGCAGCTCGTCCAGCCTGTAGTGTCCGGCGATGTATCCAGGCAGCATGCCAGTGTAGGGTGCGGTTGGCGCGTCGCTGACAAGCGTGAGACGAGTGCCTGGGATGGGATTCCTGATCCAGTCGAGCAGGACCAATGCGTGGGTATGGCCGCCACCGACCAGCACGAGATTTCGTGACGGAAGCCTGCTGGAACGCATTTCGAATCGATCGCCCTGTTTCAGCCGTCTAGCGACGGACCGGGCTGCAGTTTGCGCCGGGAAGAGAGTGTCCAAGAGGCGGAGTCAACTTGTCGGGCCTCCGCTTGAACACTTGCAATGGCACGTTTGACAAGTGCAATTCTCGGCCCAAGGAAGCATTGGCATTCGCAGTCTTGAACATTGGAAACCGGCCTTTGTCATCGGTCGATGGCGATGCTGTGGAGCTCGACCCAACCCCCAAACGATGGGGAAGGTTTGTTCCTGCCCAAGGCAATCCCTGTCGAAGTGGCATGGGTCAAGCTGGCAGGAATGCCTTTTTGCTTGGTGGGCATGCAGTGCTGCAAAGGGCGGAAAGGCCCAATGACCATGGACTGGAGCCACAATGACGCTGCAAACCATGGACAGATAGACCGGCGACCGGATCGAACTCTTCAAAAAGTGAGTTGAAACTCTCCGCGAGGAAGAAAACTCGCTTTCCTGGCAAAGAGCAAGAAGAATTTCGTCGATTCTTGCCGGCAGCGCAGCCGGACGCCCTTGGCATGAACTTGGCAGATCCCTTCCAAATGGCGGGAAGATGTCAGTTTGGAGAATTGCTGACTGTTCAATCACCATGGGAACGGCATTCCCAAGGACAACTCTCGACGCCCAAAGCGCTCAATCAACCATGGATGACGACAGCGAGACAACCTGCCAACTGGAATCCATCATGTCAGGTTGCTTGCCGTCCAATGGCCGCGGGAGTCAGGACAGGAGCGGAAGGGGCTTGAACTTGCGGCGGCAACGTGGATCAGCGAGCAAGTCTGCGGCGGCCGATGGCCGGACCTGCAGCGCCGGCGTTGGGAACAGAAGGATGCGACCAGAGTTCCCCGAATGGCAGACGTAAAATGAGACCGCATGCTCTTGCAATGGCTGCTCAATTGCTGGGTTCTGCTGCTTCGCACTCGGGACCGGAACGATATGCAGCGCTTTTGCGAGGTCGTCTCTGTCCTGCGCGGCGATCAGAATGCTCACGAAGAGCGTATCCTGTGCAACGGTTCGCAGGAGAACCGCCAGAAGGGTTGAATTTTGCTGCTTGAGCCGCTCCACGACCGGTCATTGGCAATTGAAACGCCGGTTGGCTGCATTCTTGGTGGAGAGCCGGACGATTGTTCCGGCGCTCTGGCCAGTCATTTCCAAGCGGCATTTTGGTTCGCGGCCGCGTCCGATGCGCGGCACGAAGTCGCCCTGCATAGAAAGCATCCGACAGCGCTCACAATGATTGGGGTTGCACACTGGCCAGGGATGCGAACAGTCATCTTGCGCAGCACGAACCGCGTACGCCTGCCAAACGCCTGCGTCCAGGAATTCAGTGGATCAGATTCACGAAACACGCGCCTGCGGCATGCGCCGCAGCAATTGAGCCTGGTTCGGGCAACGCCTCACTTGACGACATCGACCTTGCTGCGGTTCAGCGAAATTGCGATAGCGGCAATGAGCAGGACACCCAGAGCGACCTGGCTCCAGGACGGCGGGACACCGGCTATTGTCAGTCCGTTGCGCACAACCGTCAGCGTCAACGCGCCGATGATGGTTCTGACGACGCTGCCGTATCCGCCTGTAAGCGGAGTTCCGCCCAGGGCCACCGCAGCGATCGCATCAAGCTCGATCATCAACCCGGCCTGAGGAGTGGCGGCGCCGGCACGGGCGAGATTCACGCAGGCTGCCAGCCCCACCATCAATCCCGCGGCGGCAAAGACCTTGATCTTGAAGAGCGTGACATTTGTGCCGACAAGCCGCAGCACCTTTTCGTTTCCGCCCACCGCTCGCAGCTGCTGGCCAAAGGCTGTCTTCTCGTAGAACACCCACATGAACACGGCGACCACCGCGGCAATGATGAAGATCGCCGGAAACTGCCCAAGCGACAACAGCCACGGCGCCGAAACCGACGAGATGTTGGTGCCGCCGGAGATGTTGCCGCCCGTGATGTAGATCGAGGTGCCGTCGGAAACTATTATCACAACTGCCCTCATGATGATCAGCATGGCCAAGGTCGTGACGAAGGACGGGATCTTGAGAACGGAGATGATGAGGCCATTTGCGATGCCGACAAGCCCGCCCGCAAACACGCCCAGTATCAGGCCGAATTCACCGAACCACAACATGCCCAACGCTGCCACAAAGGCCGAGAACGCAAGGTTGGAACCAACCGAAATGTCGATTGATCCGGTGGTGATGACAATCAACTGGGCAAACGCAAGGAGCATCAACACGGGGGTTTGCTGGGCGATGAACGTCCAGTTTCGAACCGACATGAACCGATCGCCCGAAATCATCCAAAACAGCAGAATGACAAGCCCGATGGCGATGAACGGCACGTAGTCCCGCAACCGTTCCATCTGTTTTGGCGTCACAAGCGAGCGCAGCTTTGTGGCGTTGGCCATTGCATCTCTCCTCATTCGCCGAGAGTGATTGCCCTTACAAGGCGATCGGATGTGACTTCCTCCCTCGCGAACTCGCGCGAAGTCACCCCGTGATGGGTCACGATGATCCGGTCGGCAAGTCGCCGAACCTGATCAAGATTGTGGCTGATGAGGATGAACGAGGTGCCATGGCGGTCACGGACTTCCTCAACAATGCGTTCGACTTCAGCGGTTTCGTTTGGACCGAGCGCCGCAGTGGGTTCGTCGAGAATGACGATTTCCTTGCCCCAGGCGATGGCACGGCCGATTGCGATGCTCTGCTGCTGCCCGCCTGACATTGACGAGATCGGCTGGGAAAGGTCCTGTACGGTGGTGACGTTCAGAGTGTCCAGCACTTCCCGCGTCTTCTTGCGCATCTTTCGCTGGTCAACGAAGATGCCCCATTTCTTCGGGATCCTTCCCAGAAACAGGTTGTAGGGCGCAGTCATGTTCGGAACCAGGGCGAGATCCTGATATACAACCTCGATGCCCTTCTCGCGCATGTGGGAGACACTGTGCTCGGTTCGGGGTATTTCGCTTCCGTTGATGACTATCCGGCCGCCATCGGGCACGTGGGCGCCGGCGATGACCTTGATCAGCGTCGACTTTCCGGCGCCGTTCGCTCCCACTATCGCGACGACTTCGCCTCGATTCAGCTTGAACGAACCGGAACGAAGCGCGTGCACGCCTCCAAATGACTTGGACAGGTTTTCAACCGCGAGTAGCGGCGGGGCTGCATCGACGTTGTTCATCACGCGCTGTCCAGTTTCCCCTATGCTATGCCAGGGCGGCCTGCTGTCGCGGCAATCCAAGATGGGTTTGCGACAGCACGTCGAGAAAGGCTCCCTTGAGAACCGGGTCCTCCGTAATCCTGCTCAATTCCAGCTGCACTCCGCTATAGACGCTCGGCAACAATGTGGACTGTACCCGGTCCTTGATCGAATTCAGGAACGGTTGCCCAAACTGCGTGTATTCGTCACCTAGCACCACCAGATCGGGATTGGCAAAGTTAATGCAGTTCGTAATGCCCTGCGCCAGAAACCTGGCAACCCTGTCAACTTCCTGCTTTGCCAGTCGGTCGCCATCGGCGTAGGCCTTCAGCACTTCCTCGAAGTTCGCGTCGGGGGCGAGGCTTGTGTCCTTCTCGCTTGCGGCGCGGTCCCGGATTACGCGAAGCAAGGCAATGCGCGACGTGTACAGCTCGAGACAGCCATGATTGCCGCACTTGCATACCGGTCCGTCCGCCTGAATCGACGTGTGACCCAATTCACCGGCCAATCCCGAAGCGCCGCGATAGACTTCTCCTTCCACCACCAGGGCAGAGCCGATGCCCTGGCCGGCCGACAGGTACAGCAGAACCCTGGCATCCGAAGACTTGGACTTGTAGCGCCATTCGGTAAGCGCCGCTGCCTTTGCGTCGTGTATGGAGTGCACCGGAATCGTCGGGTAGCGTGTTCTAAGTTCCTGAATGAGGTCGAATCCCTGCCATTCCGGACTCTCCGTCATAAGGATCACGCGTTCGTCGCGTTCGAGAAAGGGGCCGGGCACGGCAACGCCGATGCCGTCGACACAATCCATGTCTCCGCAAAGGGAGTCAATTGCGTCCGTGATTCGCGCGTACGTTTGTCCAGCCGCACGGCCGCGTGGAATGGCGAACTCCACTGACCTGAAGGTGTCGCCACGCAAATTGAACGCGGCAACTGAAAAGCTGCGCCGCTGCAGGCGGAGGCAAATGACGTAGCGGCCGGACCCCGAAAAATCCAGATTGATGGATCGCCGGCCTCGCCTTCCCCGAACCAGGCCGACTTCTTCGAGCACGCCGTCGTCAAGCAATGGGCTGACAACCCGTGTCACCGTTGCCTGGTTGAGCCCGGTTGCGTCGCTGATCTGCTTGCGGGAACACTCTCCCATGTTCCGAATCGCCATGAGGATGACGCGGCGATTGTAACCCTGCACCCCTTCGAGCGACATGCCCTTCTGTGACGCCCTCACGCCGGGCTCCCGCCCAAAAATCGACGTTCTGCGCAACCTGGCGCCTGTTCACGACTCATCCCAGGCCGAAACTTGCGTTCAGACATCGGCGGCCTCGACAAATAGCATGTCCTCGACAATTCGCCGGCTGCGGATCTCCCTTGCGTTCGGAAGGTCCGACCGGTCAATCTTCGCCAGCGCCTGCCGTCCGGAACGTCCGCCCCTCAAATGTCGCCTCAGCAGACGAGCCCGAAGCACAGCGTCGCTGTTGTCGACAAAGATGCGCAAGTCCATTCCCCTTGCCGCAGTTCGCCAGGGCGACTTGTCCAACAGGACATAGTTGCCCTCCACTGCGTAGGCAGCCTCGGCGCCGTCGACATAAACTCCTTCCTGCACAGGTTCGTGCAGGATCCGACAGTATAGCGGCCACCAGAATGCGGCGGCGTTTCCCAGACGTCCAACGGCCTTGACAAAGCCAGTGCCGTCAAAAGTGTCTCGCCGACCCTTGAAATCCTGCAGACCCGATTCCTCCAGCTCCGCATTGGTCAGGTGAAAGCCATCCATCGGGCAATGGCAGGCTGACGGACCCATGGCCTGGATGTCCTCCACCAGTCGCCTTGCCAATGTCGACTTTCCGACGGCCGGCGGTCCGCCAATGCCGACAATGAGTGGCGGCCCGGAAGGACGAAGCCGTTCAAGAACGCGTTCGGAAAGCTCCTTGTAGCTGCCTATGGATTCAACCATCCATCCAACTCCGCGTCCCAGCCATTTCGCAGGACCTGGCAGCAATCAGGTTTGCCCTGTTCAGCGCCTCGACAAAGTCCCGTGTCTGCAGATAGGCATGGCAGAAGGCGCCGTGAAATATGTCGCCTGCTCCCAGCGAGTCGACGCAATCGACTTTCTTGGCGGGAATCCTGCCCTCATCCGCGCCGTCTCGCCATATAACGCCCTTCGCGCCCTGTGTAATGGCCCAGCGCTCAATTCCGAGGTCCGAACACATGGACGCAAACACTCTCGGCCCTTTCTCGCAGAACACTTCCGAAACGATTGGCATGTCCGTCAGCGCCAAAAATTCGGGCGACCACTCCTTCCATCCTCCACCATCGAGCACAACAGGTCCATTGAACGCTCGGATTTCGTCGCAGTGCCGCCGCACGAAATGACGTTCGTACTGGTCCAGCTGAATCAGCCTGTGTCCAGCGGAAAACAACTCATGCCGTTCCAACAGCCGCCTGCATTCCTCGCCCGCGCCATTGACAATCATGCGCGTGCCGAGGCTGCGCGTCGACACAACCGTGGACAATGGCAGCCGGTAGTCCGGGTCGGCACAGACATCTTCAACAACCACGCCTCGCCTCGCCAGATCGATGTTGACATATTCCCGAAACAGTCCTGGCGCGCCAAGCGACGTCGCCAGCACCGCCTTGCCTCCCAAGTGTGCGAACACCACCGCCGCATTCAATGCCGAACCGCCCGGAATGACGTCGTTGGCCAATGCCCTGGCCTTTCCGTCCGGTCCTGGAAAATCCTGCACGAGCGCCGTAACGTCCAGAACCGACCGCCCTATGAAGAGTGCATGGCTCATGCCAATGCCACCGCTGCGCCGCGGTTGCTCGTTCGCTCCCGCCGGAGCAACCTGGAATTCCCTGCGGCGCTTTCCGATTGATCGCCCGGGCGGGTCCTTGCTCGGGCGTGGACGTTGAATGCTGCCTGGCTTGATTGATTTGCCAACATACTGTCACCAATGCAGGCTTCGTGGCATCCGATCCTGCCCATTGCATCGCTTGCGGAACTGCGGCCGGGCAAGCGGGATGTCAGTCCGTCCCAAACATGTTGAATATGTTCCAAAGCTCGTATCCTGCAGCGCCGGCCGCCGACGAATCCTGGAACCTCCGCCGAGATTTCCGCGCTTTCGGAGACCGGCTAGCTTCTGAATGCCAGATTGTGAAAGGTGGCGCTGCCCTCCTGCACGAAGAGCCCCCAAACATCGGAACCAGACGAGTCGTAGACACGGAACGACGCTGCGACCTGCCCGGCCACGAAGCATTCAATGGCCGACCCGTTTCTCAGCAGCTGCACGCTGTAGCGGCCGCTTTCAGGCGCATGGGCCAGTGGCCGTTCCACCAGCGGACTGTCGATTTCCTGCCTGACTGCGATTCCATGCCGCTCGTTGAGCACGAGGCTGTCCCAAAGCGGGTCCATTGCAGCCGGCCAGCGATCGAGCACGACTCTTTCGCGTGCCGGTTCGATTGCGAGGAAGTAACCGCTGTCGTGGCGGTCATCGCCTCGCGGCTCGATCAGGATTCCGACTGCCTCGGTGCGCTGCGTCGGTTCGATTTCGACGTCCAGCATCACATCGTTTCGGCCCGGTCCATCCAGCAACGCGTAGGCGTAGGTGCCCGTGGCATCGCAATGGGGACTGGAGCGCATGGTCCAGTCGCCCAGCCCTGTGCGCATGCTGTACGGAACCCGCCGGGAGTAGCTGGCCTTGACCGCTGCCGGAAGCCGGCAGGTCAAGGTTCCGTCCGGCAGGGACACAAGCTCTCGCGGACTGCCGAGCTGGCCTCCCCAAACCCAGTTGTCGTTGGCGCCATGGCGCTTGCGGTACGGAATCCAGGCGAAGCTTACGCGGCGAGCGCCGTCGCTGGCGGATTTCGCGGCATAGAATCGGCGACCGTCCAAACTGTCCAGCCTGCGGCTTTCCCACGGGCCGTCCGGAGTGGGCGCAACGCGGTACACGGTCTGCATCCGCTCCGAGTAGCGGCTCTCGACGAGGTACCACCAATCGCCCATCTTGAAGAGTTCGGGACACTCCGGACAGTGCGTCAACCTGGTGGAGGCGAGCGGCGGCCCAACCTCCCAGCGTTCGAGATCGGCCGACCAGGCAGTGGCCACGCAGCCGCGACGGAACAACGGACCATCCTTCAGTCTCGCCGAAAGAAGCATCCGAAAGAGCCCTGCCTCATCGTCGCGGTACACAAATGGATCGCGCCAGTCGACGGTTCCATACCATCGGGGATCCGGTGAAATCAGTGGATTCGCGCCCGACTTCCTCCAGGTGGCCAGGTCCGTCGAAGTCGCCTTGCAGATTGTCTGCGGCGACGTGGACTGCCGGTTGTAGCCCGTGTAGAAAAAATGAAACACGCCCTCGTGTTCGATCACCGAGCCGGTCCAGATGCCGTCGCCGTCGCACTCGCCGTGTTCGCCCGGCCCAAAGGCATCGGGCATGACTTCCCAGTTTGCGAGATCTTCCGAGCGAAGGTAGGCAGTCGAAACGCGGGCGCGCTCGACATATTCCCACGCGCCGACCGGCGGCTGCGAAAAGAAAAGGTGCCAGGCGCCATCATGAAAAAACGGCATGGTGTCGCCGGCGGCGGCGCCTCGCTCGGGAGCATAGCCAAAAAGCCGCATTGGCGGACCTCAACAATGTTGCCTAAGAATTGAGAGGGATCCCGACCAGAGTTGGCCGGGATCCGGCAGCGGTTTCCCTACTGCACAAACTCTTCCCAGTTCTTCGAGAAATTGTCGATGAAGCCTGGCAGATCCGCATCCGGATTGTGGACGCGGCTGAGACTGCGAACATCCTCCTCGGACAGAATGCAGCCACTCAGCAACCCGCTGGCATAGGTTTCGACGTTTTCAGCCGTCACCGGAATGAGGCTGAACAGCGGCTGTGTGTCCTCGACCGGATGGCCGTGCAGGTAGTCATAGAGCTGAATCAACCCGAAGCCGCCGACCATCCAGTGGCCGCCGATTGAAAACGCAAGCTTGCCGGTTCTGATGAATTCGGCAACCTGTTCATCGATGTCCGTCGTGATGACGGCAATGTCGTCGCGTCCAGCCTGATCGATGGCGAACTGGCTGCCCAGTCCAGCCACCGCGCCAAGCACGATGATTGCGTCCAGCTCGCCGGGAGCGAACCGGGCAATGAACTGTTCGGCATACTTCTGGCCGTTCTCGCGATTGAGCCGGTCCCATGCCTCCGCCAGCAGCGTGACGTCTTCATGCTGATCGAGCACCGACTGCACGCCTGCCCAGATTTCTTCGGCCGAAGTGACGCCTTTCTGGTTCCAGATCATGGCGACGTTCTTGTGGCCGAGATCGACGGTGGCCTGTCCGATCGCTTCACCCCAGGTCGTGTTGTTCTGCGTCACCTGTGCGATGAAATGCTCGCCCTGGTAGTCCGTGTCGTAGTTGGAGACGACGAGCCTTCCAACTGCCACTCCGGGAATGCCATTGGCTTCGAGAAGCCGGGCAACCTGAATGCCCGCCGGCGAGGTCAGTGGATTGAACACCAGGCCGTCAGGCTGGCTGGCAATGATCGATTCCGCCTGCGACACGTGCTGTTCCTCCGAGTTCTGGTCGTCAAACTCGCGCAGCTCGACATCCAGCGCATCGGCAACGCATCGCTCGAAGCGGTGCCGGTTTATCACCCAGGGGTTGGTTTCGGGCTGGCCGAGATCGGCAATGACAAGGTCGGTCCGCACATGGCCACCAGCCACCGCGCCGCCGGCAAAGGGCAGCGCCATTGCCGTGGCCATCAGGGCAGCGACAACTGTTTTCCTCATTTCTTCCTCCCACGAAAATCTTTTTGCATGTTTCTGAACGATAAATTTCTGAAACTTTCAGCAACCATTTAACCGCTTAACGCAATCAATTGCAACTTGCAAGCAAAAGATGGAATTCGTTTCTCGGAGCTGGTCCAGTCCGTTTGAAGTCCCGGCAGTTCGCCTGGATCCGCCAGCGGGCCTTCGCCCGATTGTCGGCAAGCCGTGGCAGCCATGACGGCGGCCAGCGCACTCACCTCCAAGGCGGAATCGGGGCGCCGGCGGCGATGCCTATGAAAGTTGTATGTCCAGGGCGCGCGCAACCAAGCCGTGGAAATGGTGCAGCGCGTGTTCGCCGCGACCGCTCGTCGTGGGACCGGCAATGATTGGCCCCTGCGAATAGGCCTGCGACGCAAGTCCCCGCTGGACGCTCTCGCAAATCAACACGTCCTCCGCAACAAGGACATTGTTGAGGTAGTTGCGGCGCTCCCGGGCGATCTTGCCGCTTCTGGTCAAGGTGTGCCCGTCAAAGCATGTGTCCATGCATCCTGCTGGTCGAATTGCCGATATGTTGATTCCTGCCTCGCCCGGCATGACGTTGATTGTCGTGTTCGGCCAAAGGTACCAGAATGCGGAGAACCCTATGTCGTCGTCAGGGGCAATCCGGTAGGCGGAATTTTCCAGCTTCAGATCTTCGCCCAGCTGACGCGCCCACATTCCGAATACGTCATTCCGATAGCTGTCGAGGCAAATGATGTCGGCAAATGCAGGATGCGCGTGGTCGCAGTGATAGCATTCAATGTAGTTGTCGACGACGACCTTCCACCCCGCCTTGATGTCAATCGAACGGCACCCATCGTCGGTGGGCACGTTGATTTCATCGAAGAACGGCAATCGCGTGCGAACGTCCCTCTCCAGGTCACCGGCCTGCTCGGCAAGCGAGGATGCATGCGGATTGAGATTCACGAACACGCAGTTCAGGAAGATCTCCAGACGCACCTGTGCAAGGCAGAAGTCACGACGATTGAAGCCGGGCCGCAAATGAGCGTTTGGCGCTCCGCGCAACATGCCTTCGCGGGTATAGGTCCAGGCATGGTACGGGCAGACAATCAGGTTCTTCACGGTGCCTTGACCATGTGGAACCAGTTCGTGTGCGCGATGCCGACATACGTTGTGAAACGCACGCAGCTCTCCGTCGCCGCCTCGAATGACAAACAGGTTTTGGTCGCAGATCTGAACCGTGCAGTAGTCGCCTTCGCCGGAGAGGCAGCTTTGGTGGGCCACATACTGCCAGCTGTTGAAGAAAATTCGGTTCCTTTCGAGTTCGTAGACAGCCGGGTCCGTGTACAGACGCGAAGGGAGCGTGTACGACTCCTGCGGCAATGCCGTGACCGGCAAGTCCCCGTTTGCTTCCGGCGCCGCTTCCCGAAGTTGCGAACCGTTGCTCATTGCCGTCAACTCCAATCTGCCATTGCGATGACATTCAGACGTGAATTCAATCCCACGGCATGCAGCGATGCCGGTTTCCGGATTGAACTGCATGCGCTGCCGAAACATCGAATGCCGTCCGCATGCAGATCCGCCATTCCTGATCAGAACGCCGCGGAACAACTTGATGGATCGAAAGGCTTGCCCGTCCGCAATGCTGGACGTCAACTACAACAAACAGCGTCCGGGCGACAAGGAAAATGCCGCAAGTTGCAGTGGCAGGCATGGCCACCAATCGCAGCCTTGCCTGTCGGATGCAGTCTTGAGCCGCATCGCAGTCCCGCCACTTCCGAATGCATCAATGCGCCTGGTTTGTGGCAAGCCAACAGGCGTCACTGCCCCTTGCGACGACGAAGGCGAAGGATTTCGAAATTTGTGGACGCCTTGCCCCGGAACAAGCGCCAAGAAAGGGACCTGTCCGAGCTCTTCCAGTCGGGCGCTTCCGAAAGCGCCCTGCCGACAACGGCATGGCGTCCTCCTTCCCGTCGCCGGTCTGGCAGCCTATGCGCTCCAACTGGCCGGAGCGGCGTGCACGGCCATGCCCGAGGAATCAAGAAAGTGAAGCTTGTCCTCGGGGAAAGTCAGCCCGATCGCCTGTCCCGGAACAAGCTCAGCGGTTCCGGTGACGCGCACGGTTACCTGACCTGCCTCGCTGCAATCAACAATCACGAAAGTGTCGGCCCCAAGATACTCCACAACATCGACGACGCCGTCCAACTGGCCGCTTCCAGTCTCGTTGATTGCAATGTGTTCCGGCCTCACGCCAACTTCGACTGCCTCGGCGTCGCCGAAGAACGGTCCTCCCCGGCCACCGGGCAGGCGGTACGATCCGCCACCGGACCGGCAGGCAAGCATGTTCATTTTCGGACTGCCGATGAATTGGGCCACAAAGCGGTTGACTGGCCTTTCATACAGTTCGCGAGGTGATCCCACCTGCGCTATTTGCCCCTGATCGAGCACGACGATCCGGTTGGCCAGCGTCATGGCTTCAACCTGATCGTGCGTAACGTAGATCATGGTGGATTTCAGGGACTGGTGCAGCTTGGCGATTTCGTATCGCATCTCCACCCTCAGTGCGGCGTCAAGATTGGACAGTGGCTCGTCGAACAGAAATGCGGTTGGATCCCGCACAATCGACCTTCCAATGGCGACCCTCTGCCTTTGCCCTCCGGACAGTTCCTTGGGCCTGCGCTCCAAGAGCTCCTCAAGCTTGAGTATTCGGGCCGCCTTGCCGACCTTCTCGTCAACCTTGGACTTGGGAGCGCCGGACATCTTGAGCGAAAAGCCCATGTTTTCGCCAACGGACATGTGGGGATACAGGGCATAGGACTGAAACACCATCGTCAATCCCCGTTTCGCCGGCGGTTCTCCCGTTACGTCCCTGCCGTTCAGAAGAATCTTCCCGGCGGATGCCTCCTCCAGGCCGCCAATCAGCCTCAGCAGCGTCGACTTTCCGCAACCCGATGGCCCGACAAACACGACGAACTCGCCATCTCCCATTTCAAGATCGACCCCCTTGATGACCTGAACATTGCCAAACCATTTCTCCAGGGAATTCAGCTGAATTGTGCCCATTGTTCGCTCTTTCCGTTTTCCTTTCCCAGCCAGGCCAGCCATGCGGCTGCCGTCCAGGTAAAATCCGTGCCGCCAGCCGAGGACCCGTCAAGCGGATTGAAGTATTCCGAGAACCCGCTTCCTTTCACAAGATTGGCGGTCACCCTGCGGATGGCTTCCGCCTCCCTGGCAAGGCTTGCCTCCGCCAAGCCAATTCCAATCAGCATGTTCATGAATGCCCAAATTGGGCCGCGCCAATAGCGCCGCGGGTCGAACCGGTCGCTTTCGGGGTCATGGCTGGGAATCCAATAGGGCGTGGATTTCTTGATGCGCTCGAGGTGGCGCAACATTCTGTTGTCCCGAAGCCCTCCGTACCAGCACAGAAACGAGGCATTCGAAACGCATGCGGACCATTCGCCCGACCGCACGTCACGGGCATCGTAGCTCTGGATGTTCGGGTTCCACAGCGACTTGGCTCCACGAATCAGCCGTGCGGTCCAGTTGTCCAGCTGGTCAACTTCCAGACCCAGATCCCTGCCAATCGCCGAAAGGTCCCGGTTCGCTCTCAGCAGTATGAACGTCATCGTCGGGTCCGCCATCCTGAAGGGATTGCATTCCCGCAGCCGTGCCTCGTCCCAGCCGTTGTTCCTGCCGAGGTTCACCAGCCAGAGATAGCGGTCGTAGTCCCGGTTGCGTGGCCGCATCTCCGGATCGACCACAGCAGTGTCGCGCCGCTGATACGATCCTACGTCGGAGGGATCAATTCTGGCAAGGGCATCATCCCAGTCCGGCGCATTGTCCCGCCCCGCTTCCCATGGATGCGTGACGCAAACCGCTTCGCGGTCCAGTCGCCAAGTCATGAACCAGCGATGCCAGGCAACCAGCGACGGAAACAGCGCCCGGACACGTTCCTCGCCGAACTTTCGGTCGGCGTTCCATATCTGCCGGACGATCGTGGCCGCGACCGGAGGCTGGCTGATGCCCGAGGATGGGACTGTGCCGCTGCAGCCCCAGACGTCCGGTCCAGGAAAGTACCCGTCGTCCTGCTGATGGAACAGTATGTGGGGAACCATGCCGTTCTGCCATTGACCGCCAAACAGCGTTTCCAGTTCCACCCAGGCTCTGTCCAGATCAAACGTGGAAAACCCGAGCGCGGCAAGTGCACTGTCCCAATTCCATTGGTGTGGATAGAGGCCGGCGGTCGGCACGGTATAGTTGCCGCGGTCGTTCAGGCGAATGGTTTCCCTGGCCTCCGCATCGATGTCTCTTCGCTCCGGCACGCCGGTCTACCCCTTCACCGAACCTGCTGTGAGCCCTTGCGTGAGGAAGCGCTCCAAGCCCATGAAAAGCGCCAGCACGGGCACGGAAGCTATCACTGCCCCGGCCATCAGATGCTGTCGCGGAATCTCCGACGAATTCAGCATGGCCACACCGCGGGTCAATGTGAACTTGGACGGATCGTCAAGCAGCATGAAGGCCAGCAGGAACTCGTTCCAGGCAATCATGAAGACGTAAAGCGACACCGAAGCGAGCGCCGGCAGGCAAAGTGGAAGCGTGATGCGGCGAATGACCGACAGCCTGCTCAGCCCGTCCATCAGGCCGGCCTCCTCGATCTCGACAGGTATTCCCTTGAAGTAACCCTGCAGAATGTACAGCGCGACGGGAATCGTCGTGACCGGATAGATCAGGACGATGCCCAGGATGGAGTTTCTGAGTCCGGCAACCGAAAACGCCATGTAGATGGGCAGGGCGAGCACAATCATCGGAACCATGTAGATGAGCAGGATCGACTGGGACAAGTGCCGCTGGCCCTTGAATCGAAGGCGCGCCACTGCATAGGCGCCCGGCACGCTGAAAAGCAGCGTCACCAAGACCGTGACCACAGACACGTAGAACGACGTCCAAAGATAGCTTCCGAAGCTGTAGTCGACGAACAGTTCCCTGTAGCTCCGCAGAAGACCCCATCCCTTGGAGAGATCAATCGAGTAGTCGAGCGGATTCTGGAGCAGCTCCTGCTGTGACTTCAGGCTGGTGGCCACCATGACGCCGAAGGGAATCAACACCGAAGCGGTGAACACGACGAACCCGAACCCGATCAGAAACCGTATGACGCAGTGTTCGAATTCGTGCCGGTCCATGCCGGCAAACGGCAGATCGCCCACGATCCGCGATGCGGAAAACGCAACGGCAAGGCCGGTCACCGCGCCGGCCAAAGCGCCGCCCAGCGTGCCGATTTCCTCCCCGAACTCCATCGGTCCGAAGCCAATCGAGGTCAGCGCTGCAAAGATCAGGGCTGCCGCAATCGCCACCAGCGAGCGACGATGCAGCAGGGGCATCGCAATCCCAATTGCGCCGCCCAGCAGCAGCGACATGGGAATGGAAGGCCGGGCCGCCGTTCCGGTTCCGAGAGCCAGTGCGATCGCAACAACAATGACTGTCGTGACCGACCACAGGGCGATCAGAACTGGCGAGGTGACATAACCTCGATGTAGTGCTTTCATAGCTCTTCCTCGTGTCTGAGAGCCCAGAAATAGATGGCGCTGAAACCCAGGAGGCAGAAGAAGATGACGACGGCAACCGCCGCGCCAGCGCCGATGTCGGAAACGGCAAATGCCTGCTCATAGACATTGACAGTAAGGGTGCGCGTGCCGGCATTGCCTCCCGTCAAGAGAAATATGTCGTCGAACTTGTTGAAGGTCCAGATGAAGCGCAGAAGAAACAGCACGCTCAGGATGCCGAAGAGCTGTGGCAGCAGGAGATAGCGAAACTTTTGAAAGGGCGACGCTCCATCCATGTCCGCCGCCTCGAACATGCCGGCGTCGACGGCCTGCATTCGGGCGAGAATGAACAGAAACGACAAGGGGAAGTAGCGCCAAATCTCGAACACGGTAACCATGATCAGCGCCAGCGGACGCTCCCCGAAGAAATTGATTGGTCCCTGCGTGAAGCCCATCTGCAGAAGCAGCGCGTTTGCCGAACCGGAAAACGGGTCGAACAGGGTGATCCAGGTGAACGCTGCGGCAATGACCGGCACCACGTACGGAAAAAGGAACAGTCCCCGGAGCACGCCGCGCCCGCGGAAGGTCTGGTTGAGCAGAAGCGCCGCAAACAGGCCCGCGACAAGCGCGCCGATCGTGCCGACCACGGTATAGAAGACCGTTGCCCACAACACGCTCAGAAAGTCCCTGGCATCGAACACCGCGATGAAGTTGTCGAGCGTAAGGTCCCATCCGGTCAATGCGCTCTGCCCCTCGCCGCTTAGCACGGGCGCCGAATCCCTTGGGTTGGGAGGACCGTCCGGAAACTCGATTTCGGCAGTCACCGGAAGCTGCAGGGATTCGCGATGGCCGCCTTCCCAGTCTCCCAATGTGCAGGTCAGCCTCTGCCCGGCAAGTTCGCAACGGTCGTCAAGTTCCTCGATCGCCAATCCTTCCGGGATCGTGTCGATCAGCTCGACGCCAGTGATTCTGTTTTGGGCATGGGAATTGCGAAGTCGATACTCGATCGTCGCTCTGTCGCCCGGAGCCGACAGTTCGCCTCGCAACCGTTCGTTCGCAATGGGCGAGGGTGCGCGAAGGTCGCCGAGCGAGACCGGCTTGAAGCTGATCCAGAAAATGGCGAGGAGCGGGAGGACGACAATCAGCGCGATGCTGACAATTGTCGGCAGCAGCATCCCCCAGGCCAGCCTGGCTTCCTGTTTTTGCAGCGGCTTGGGGCCTTTCGGCGGCACCGCGGTTCGGTCTTCCATTTCCCACTCCCGTGCGGATTGTCGCCGGCGCCGTCAGTGCGCCGACGACTTGGATTTCATGCCTTCGTCAATTGATTTTCGCCAATTCGGCATTCAGTTCGGCCACGGTCGATTCCGCGTCCCTCACGTCGTCGATGTATTCACGCACCAGCCTGTTGATGACCTGGCTGTTGATGATCTTCGAAGCGAGGGCCAGCTGGCCTTCCTCCACGCCCCATCGCTGTGCGACGTCGAGCCCGCCCACGATCTCGTCAATCATGTCCTGGCTGTAGAGATCCGCCAGCGGCGCCTTGCGGTCGACTCCGACCGGCAACATGGACCAGGCATCCACGAACTCGGTCATGTTGTCCGCGGTTCCTCGACGCACCGGGAACTTGCCTTCCGGCGCGATTGCCAGAGTGTCCGCATACCCTTCATTCATTGCGAATCTGACAAACTCCGACGCTGCGTCGATGTCGGCATCGGCCGTGATGCCGAAATAGCGGACATCTCCCCAGGCGGCTCCGTCGGCATTCGAGGGTCCGGCGAAGTTGGTGACGATGCCAGTCTTCGAGGCCAGTTCGGGCGAGGTCGGATCGTCGTTGATGGTCGGCGGCGCCGAGTCTCTGAGACCTGCCAGTTCGTCCAGGATGAACGGCGACCAGATGATCATTGCCGCCTTGCCGGCGAAATACAGTTCGCGCGACTGCTTCCAGTACAGTTCTCCCGGCGGCGATGCCTTGGCGATTGCCTTGTAGAAATCAAGAACCTCGATGGTCGGCCCGGCTTCAAGCGGCTTGAATCCGTTCGAGTCCACCGGCGAGACGCCGTTTGCCAGGAACACATGCTCAAGCACCTGGCTCATGAAGTTTTCGTCGACCTTGGTGGCGGCGACAAAACCGTACATGTCCGGCGGACTGTGCAAGGCCTCGATTGCGGCAAGCGCGTTGGCGTAGGACGATGGCGCGGCGAGGCCCATTGAGTCGAACAGATCCTTTCGGTAGACGATCATCTGCGTCCAGCCGTCAACCGGCACCGATGCATAGCCGCCTTCGACTGCCGCCAGCGACAGCGCTCCGGCGGAGAAAGTGTCAGACCCGAGATCATTGATGACGTCGGTGGCTGCATCCGAGTCGAGGATGCCGGCTTCCGACCAGGGAAGAGCATATTGCAGCGTGTGATAGATCACGTCGGGCAGGTCGCCGGCAGCAAAGGCGGCGGTTGCGCGTGTGCCAAGATCCGACTCGGTTACCGGGATGACTTCCACGGAAATGCCCGAGCCGCCCTCGAACTCGCTGGCCATCGCCTGTTGTTTGGCCAGCCGGTCAGGCTGCTCCTCGGTGGTCCAGAAACGGATGTTCTGGGCGCTGGCTGTTGATGCGGCCAGCGCAAATGCCAGCGCCAGGCCGGTCAGCAGACCGGGAGACCAGTGTTTGAACCTCTTCATTTTTCAACTCCTGTGAATTGATGATTGCTGTTGGGCGGCCTCACGCAAGAGAGCCGCAAGCTCTTCGCTAGTGCGAATTGGTGGATGGTCGGATCCGCGCCGGACTAGAACCGCCGCTTCACATTCCCGCTGGGCATCTGGTGGGGCGCCACAGATTCGTTTGACAAGTTGGGTGGCCAGCCGTTCGCCCGCTCTGCCGCGATCGACTTCAAAGGTTGTAAGGGCTGGACGTGCAAACGACCCTTCCGGAATGCCGTCATAGGAAATGACCGAGACGTCCCGGCCGACTTTCAGTCCGAGCTGGTCGGCCGCCTGATAGAGTCCGAGCGCTGCCATGTCGATCGCGTACACGATGGCGGTCGGCGGTCGATCAAGTCCAAGCAGCGTCATTGCCGCCCTGCGACCTTCCTCGGTGGTCACGGCATCGCCGACAATGAGATTCGCGTCCTGTTTCATCCGACATTGTGCCAGACCGTCAAGATACCCCTGCAATCTGTACGAGCTGTAGCTGTAGCGTTCACCGCCGTTGACAAATCCGATGCGGCGGTGTGACATGCCGTGCAGGCGCACCACGGCATCCTTCATGGCCTGCTCGCCAAGGATGTCGTACCAGGAGCAGTCAGCCTGATCAGCGGGCCTTCCAAACAACACGAACGGGATGCCCTCCGTCCGCAGCAGCTTGATTCTCGGATCGTCCTTCAATGGCCTTGGGAGTATGAAGCCGTCGGCCTTGCGCTCCATCACCAGTCTGCGCAACACTTCAAGCGTAGACTGATCGCTGTCGGCCGAGGCAACCGTAAGGTCCCATCCTCGGGCATTTGCCGCCCGCGAAATTCCAGCCAGAAATCCGGCCAGAAAGGGACGATGGGCATCGTGATCATGGGTTTGCAGGACGAAGCCCAGCGACCGGACGCGGCCGGTCCGGATCGACTGGGCCTGGCTCAGAGGGGTGTATCCGAGCTCGTTTGCAACTCGAACTATGTGCTC
>JAPOOS010000154.1 GCA_026713305.1 Paracoccaceae bacterium | reverse complement strand
TGCGACGATTGCGGTTGAGGCCGAGCATGGCACGCTGCTTGGTCTGGTGGACGCCCAGGTCCTTTCCCGTTCGGCTGGCCAGAAGCAGTCGAGAGGCCGGCCGCTTGCCGACCGTCCCGAGGGCACGGAGGTGTTGGTCCGGTCGGCACACAACCGTGTTCTCGATGGTGATGGAGGGCAAGCTCTTTGCGAGTCTGGAGGGCAAGCCCGAGGCCGAGCACAGCGTTGAGTTGCCGGCCCGTCCTGGCCACTGCGCTGCGCGGAAGGAAGCCGTCAATGACATTCGCCACGGCCCGCAGCCGACGAGCCTGACCCCTGACGTGCGTTGTTGCATTTGCTGGCGAATTGGTGCAATTGCTCGGCCGTGTGATCGGTTCTCGAGATCTTCACAGGTGCGGACATTCCAAACCTCCAATAAAGTGTTGTTGTTAGAACTCTACATTGGACTGAATCGAGACCGATTGCACCCCCAAAGTCAGGACTCTCCATGCCGCTCCCGGCAGGCGCTGAATCCGCGAAAAGGCGGAATGCAACCTCGAGTCCGAACTAAAGCGCTTTGGTATCAGTTCACGAGGATTCCCTGACACGCCCAATGGGCGTCTCAAGACAACGCCAAGACTCCTCAAGTTGGCCTCGGGCAGTTCCTCATGTTTTGCCGGATGCTTGAGATTGGCTTCAACGCGCCACGAATGCGCTTCTGGAACAGCTTTCCAAGTCTGCATTTCTTGTCGGCGGAGATCCTGCTCTTGAAGCCATCTTGCGTTAGGGCAGCGGCAATGCCGCAAAGGACGGATTGTCCGGGCGCGACGAGCATGGCCTTGAAGTGTTCGATTGACGTCAATTGCCTTGAATATCCTGGGGTCGCCCAAGCAGTCGGAACGGACCAATTCGACGCCGTTCAGGGCGAACAATCCATTTGAGATGCCCTTCAGTATGGTTGTTGGTACAACTGAACAATCTTGCTCTGAAGAAGAAACTGTGCAGAAAAGGATGCCAAGCTCAATCAAGGCACTGGCAATTGCAGCCGCAAAGGCGTTTGTCGCGCTAGCCGGCGCTGTTGTCGCAGCAGATGGCAAGATCAAGATTGCGATGCTCAATACGCAACCCATTCAGCAGAAGTGGGATGCACGCTTGCATCAGGCACTGACAAACGCTCAAGACAGAGGCGACATCAAGTACGTTTTTTTGCAACCGGTCTTCGAGCGCTGACTACATTCAAATTTTGCGCGAATATGGCGACAGCGGAATCGTCCTGAATGTCGGCGAGGAATTCGGCATATGGCGAGAAGCAAGTCAAGTGGCCGACGACTACCCCGAAGTTGCCACTTTGATGGGTGACCCTTTCGAGCCGCAAGGCTCAAACTTTTCGGTCCTTGACAACTACATCCATGCGCCTCGTTGCCAGATGGGCATATTTTCGGGTTCAATGCCCGAAACCAACCGAACCGGCATGGTCGGCGGCTATCCCATTGGCGAAGTGAACAGACTCCTTCATGCCTCCATGAACGGTGCGCGGTCTGTAAATCCAAATGTGGAATTCAAGGCAACCTCAATCGGTCATGGCACGATGATCGCAGCCGTCGGCTCCGGCGAACGGCCGGACGCGTTTGACGAAATCTGCACATGCGCGCTGTCATCGATTCGAATGACTGCAGCGCCGGGAGTTGGTTGGGACGATGAAATGCACGGACATCTAGCGCCAGGCATGCCATGAAGCCCGCTTCGCCGTGGCTGCTCGAAAGCCACCGTGGTGCCCCGGAATGAGTTGCAGCCCGAACAGTTGCGTCCGCCAGTTCAACAGTGTCCCAGCCTCCGAAACCCTTGAAATCGTGCCACGCCACCTTCACGAATTCGGGCGCACGCCACTTCCAATGGTTCGCAAACGACACTCATGAAGTGAGCCGTTGCATGCAAAAGTGTGTCGCGGTCAGCCAGTATTCCAACATGGCCATGCCAGAACACAAGATCGCCCCTGCGGCGATCTCTCTTGGAGACACTGCATCCTAGCTCCGCCTCCTGCATGTCGCTGTCGCGCGGACACGGGTGTCCCGTTGCAGTTACGGCCATCTGAACAAGACCGGAACAGTCGATGCCGGCGTGGCTGTTGCCGCCCCAGAGGTAAGGGCTTCCAACAAATGACTCTGCCACCTCAACATGGTCCGAGAGGTGTTCCGAAACCTCGTTGGCATGATTGGTCGGAACATATCCTCCGTCATTGAGCCGGAAAAAGTCCTTGCCGATGGAATCAACGCTGATCAGAGCCCCGAAGGGCAAGCGTGTTGTTGGTCGGCTCTTGAGGTCCGGCAGCAGGTACCGATGCGAACCCGCCACCGTAATCCAGTGCGTGATCGGTTGTGGCTCACCGAGTGCAGTTGCCTTCACATGTCCAACATATCCGTCCATCCCGGAACAGCCAAAGGCCCAGCCCTTTCGAATCTCCAGGACGCGGAAAGGCCACCCGTGCAGCAGCTGGCATGCGACGGATCCCTCCGGCCTTTCGACCATGTCGGCATCGGCGGTCGCGCATTGCATCTCCATGCCATTGCTGAACCACCGGGCGGCCACCTGTCCTTTCAGCTCCATTGCCGCCACCGTGTCGGTTGCGGCAACCAGCCTTGGGTCATTTCTCATTCGGCCAGTTCTCAAACAGGGACAGCAGGGCGCGGTAAACCTGACCCTTTCCGCCCGCTGTGTAGCCAGACGACTTGCCGTCAGACCAGCCGAACATGTCGAAGTGCATGAATGAACATGTCCCCGACAGAAACTCTTCGAGAAAGAGCGCAGCCGTGATTGCGCCGGCCAAGCCACTTTCGGAAGCATTGGCGATGTGAGCCACCTTGGATTTCAGCAACGAGCGGTAGGGTTTCCAGAGTGGCATGTGCCACACCGGATCTCTTGTTGCGGCTGCGTGCCTCATCACGCGTTCGACCAAACCAGCATCGGTCGAAAAGAAGGCTGGCATGTCGGCGCCCAGCGCGATCCGGGCGGCGCCGGTCAGGGTGGCGAAAGTGACGATCAGATCGGGAGAGCTCTCCTCTGCCAAGCTCATTGCATCCGCCAGCACCAATCTGCCCTCGGCATCGGTGGATACTATTTCGACCGTGAGTCCCTTGCGCGAGTTGAGGATGTCGCCGGGACGCATGACGTTTCCTGATATGGCGTTCTCGACAGCCGGAATGAGCACGCGCAGCCTCAGAGGCAGCGCAAGCGCCATGATGCAGCGGGCAAGCGCCAGCGCCGTCGCGGCGCCGGCCATGTCCTTTTTCATGTGCCGCATGCCAGCAAAGCTCTTGACGTTCAGCCCTCCCGAGTCGAAACAAACACCCTTGCCGATCAGCACGATTTCAGGACCGCTGTCTCCCCAGGAGATGTCCAGCAATCTCGGTTCCTGTTCCGCACCTCTGCCAACCGCATGAATCATCGGCAGATCCTGATCGAGCAGTTGTCGTCCGGCCGTCACCGTCATCCTGGCCCCAAATTCGCTGGCCACTCTTTCGGCGGCGGCTTCGAGCTCCTCCGGGCCCATGGAAGAAGCAGGAAGGTTTATCAGGTCGCGGCACAGGAACTCGCTTTGGGCAATGCAGAGCGCCTTCGTGGTTTCAGGTCCACTCGGCATCTGCACGCGTGCACATTCGTGCGATAAAGTCTGGCGCGTTGCATCTGCCGGCAGCCGATACTGCGCAAACAGAGCGGCCAGCGCGATTTCACCGAAGTTTCGCTCCAGGAATTGCTTGGGAAGGCAGTAGTTTCCCGGAGGAAGCGCCTCAAAGAGTCGGGCGCCCAGCAAATCGCCCGACAAGCGCTCGCGCTTTGCTGGCAGGCAGGCGACAACCCGTTCCGGACGACCTTCCGCATCCGGCAAAAGAGCAAACTGACCATCGACGCATTGAAAGCTCGTGCTGCGCAACCAGTTTGCACCTGCGGCATTGGCTTCTTCAATTCGATTCGAGATCGCCTGAAAAGGACTTCCGGGCTTGACGATGTCGATTGGAACCGCGGTCGAATTCGCGTTGGCAAATCTTGGTTGCGTTTCTCGCTTGTTCATTCAGGGAGCTCCTGCCTTTCCTGAAACTCTGCATTTGCATTGCAGCAGCCAATTGCGGATGAAGAGAAAGTCGTTGTGCCCAGTCGATCCGGACGGGTCGCCGCAATGTTTCTCATCCCTTCTTCAGCACCTTGCGGCCGAGAAGCTCTCCAATTTGCACTGCGTTCAGGGCGGCGCCCTTGCGCAGGTTGTCCGCGACGCACCAGAGATTGAGCCCGTGTTTGACTGTGCGGTCGCGGCGGATGCGACTTATGAAGGTAGCGTATTCGCCAATGCAGTCCATGGGCGTCATGTAGCCCGCAGGTTCGCGGCGGTCGAGGACGATTATTCCGGGAGATGTCTTGAGCAACTCGCGGGCATCTTCGGCGCTTAGAGGTTCTTCAAGTTCGACGTTTATTGCCTCGGAGTGCCCGACAAACACCGGGACACGGACGCAGGTGGCGCTCACTTCAATGTTCGGGTCCAGTATCCTCTTGGTTTCGGCAACCATCTTCCACTCTTCCTTGGTGGAGCCGTCTTCTAGGAACTTGTCAATTTGAGGAATGACATTGAAGGCGATGCGGACTGGAAACGCATTGGGCTCAATCGTCTCCCCTTGATGGTACAGCGATCTTGTCTGGTTCCACAGTTCGTCCATGGCGGCCTTGCCGGCGCCGGACACCGACTGGTATGTCGACACCACAATCCGCCGTATGCGGGCCCGATCATGCAGTGGCTTCAGAGCCACGACCATTTGGGCCGTCGAGCAGTTTGGGTTGGCGATGATGTTGCGTTTCGAATGGTCCGCAATGGCTTCCGAGTTGACCTCCGGAACAATCAGCGGAATCTCGGGATCGTACCTGTAGAGCGACGAATTGTCGATGACCACGCACCCGGCGCCCGCGGCTCTGGGCGCATGCTTCCCGGTCGCTTCCGCTCCGACGGCAAACAGCGCCATGTCCCATCCCGAGAAGTCGAACTCCTCAAGGTTTCCCACAGTGATCTGCCCGTCGCCAAACGTCACTTCGTCGCCCGCGCTGCGGCTTGAGGCCAGCGCAGCAATTTCGGCAACCGGAAACTTGCGCTCTGCCAGGATGGCAAGCATTTCGCGACCAACATTTCCGGTCGCTCCGGCAACGGCTATTCTGTATCCCATAACGTCCGTCCGAGTGTTGATGTCCTGAATTGGCGATCCTGCCGGCATGTGGCCCGCAACGCCAGCGTCGCCCCTCTCTAGTCAGCCGCATTCGGGGATTCCATCGAATCCAAGCGGACCTGCGAGGCAACAACAGAATGACGAAATTCGATGCCAATTCGCATCCGAGCTTCAACCTGTCGCGTCCGCACAAATACATTCAGACTTTCAGGCGTGCCAATGCATCGGTCCGCCATGCGCACGAAATGCAATCCATGCCGCCAGTCATTCGGTCTGTAAGATGTGTTGGCAATCAGCAAATTGGCCGGGCTCCATTCACGTGACGAAGCAATTCATGTCCGCCGGTTGTTTGCTTTGGGCCGCACAATGGTTAATCACAGGGAACGGACGAAGGCGTTTGCAATGTTCGGACGCCTTCGGCGACCACGCGGAAACTGAAATTGCCGGAGAGTGATTTGCGAAACCGGAGGCGTCCTTGAGCGTAGCTCCTGATCTGGGCGAAACAATCCTTGAATTCCCCGACAATCGTCGACTGGTCGACCTGTGCGGCGCCCACGACAGAAACTTGGGCGAAATCGAACGCATCCTTGACATCCAGATAGTTCGGCGCGGCAACGTGCTGGTTCTGATCGGCGAAGAGCCTCGCCGCAAGGTGGGCGGACGCGCCCTGAGAGAATTGTATGACCGGGACGCCAGCGGCATCGGATCAAGGGATCTAGCCTTGGCTGTGCGTTTCAGCAGCGACGAAACGACCGAACTGGCGGTTTCGCCAAGCGCCGAAAACGCGCTTGGCAGCCAGATTGTCACTCGCCGCCGCATCGTCAGGCCGCGTACCAGAAACCAGCTTGACTACATCAATGCACTTCGTCGAAGCGAGATCACTTTCGGAATTGGACCTGCAGGAACCGGCAAGACGTACATGGCCGTCGCCGCGGCGGTTGCCAGCTATCTTGGCAGGGAGGTTGATCGCATCGTGCTGTCCCGTCCGGCGGTCGAGGCAGGGGAAAAGCTGGGATTTCTGCCCGGCGACATGAAGGACAAGGTCGACCCATACATGCAGCCCCTATACGATTCGCTGCATGACTTTCTGCCTTCGAAAATTGTTGCCCGATTGATCGAAAGGCGTCACATTGAAATAGCGCCGCTTGCCTTCATGCGTGGTCGGACACTTTCTTCGGTCTTTGCAGTGCTCGACGAAGCCCAGAACACAACACCCACTCAAATGCGGATGTTCTTGACGAGACTTGGCGCGGGTTCAAGGTTCGCCGTGAATGGCGACATTACGCAAATCGACCTGCCACATGGTCAGGCATCGGGCCTAATGGATGCCAAGCGGAAGCTTGATGGCATTTCAGGCATTGACTTTGTGCAATTCAACTCGCGGGACGTGATGCGCAATCCGATTGTGGCACGCATCATCGACGCGTACGCTGAAGGGCCGGATGTCGACGGCCGTTGAACTGGCGGTGCATGTGCGGTCGCATTGCTGGCACGGCACGGATGTCGAACGGCTGGCCAGTATTGCGGCACGGTCAACACTGGACGCCGTGGGAGATCCAGGAATCGTCTACCAGATTTCGGTGCTGGCCTGCGACGACGACGAGATTGCCGAACTCAATCGAAGCCACAGAAACCGTCCGGAGGCAACCGACATATTGTCATGGCCTCATGCAGAGTCGGGATGTCCGAACAGGACGCTCGTTGGGGAACCGAAAATCCGCAAGAGATTTCTTGGCGATCTGGCGATTGCATGGACATACTGCAGACTGGATGCCAACCGCACTGGGCGGCATTTGGACGATCATGTGAAGCGTCTGGTTGTGCACGGGGTGCTTCATCTCCTCGGCCATGACCATGACGACAGCAACAGCGCCGAAAAAATGAAGGAAGTCGAGACAAAGATTCTTGATTCCATGGGAATTGATCATCAATATACATCCCAACCGGGCGAACGTGCCCGGATATTCAACTGGAAAGGGCAATGAGCACCAACGAAGGCGGATCTCCTAGCGCAGCGCAACGCGCGCGCACTCCTGACAGCAAGTCACCGCAACAAGCCAGTGGAACCATTCACGGCATACTCAGCATGATTCGGGCCGCGCCGCCGGCGGTGCAATCAAGCGACGAAAGCAGTGAGTCCGACGAAGATCCACCGTTATGGGGCAGCAGGACTCGAAAGCCACTGCCGCCCGAAGCAAATCCG
>JAPOOS010000155.1 GCA_026713305.1 Paracoccaceae bacterium | reverse complement strand
GAAAGCGACCGCTACGATGACGATGACCGTTATGACGATGATCGCTACGAAAGCGACCGCTACGATGACGATGATCGCTATGACGACGATGACAGGTACGAAAGCGACCGCTACGATGACGATGACCGTTATGACGATGATCGCTACGAAAGCGACCGCTACGATGACGATGACCGTTATGACGATGATCGCTACGAAAGCGACCGCTACGATGACGATGATCGCTATGACGACGATCGCTACGATGATGACTGAATTGCGAGGGCGCTCCGCACACTCCTCTTGCCATACCCGGCAACAACAGATGTCCTGACTTCCGCAGCAACCAAGCGTGAACCGAGCAGACTGCTGTCGCACCAAATGTCAATTGGCGGCTGCGTCGATCGAACCCCGCACGCACGGCCGGGCACGACAGAGAGCGATCAAGGATTGTGACAACGATTGTGAAGCGAAATGGTGGCAGCCAAGTCCCTTCCAATCAACATTTCAACTTGGCGGACAACGAGAGTCTCGGGCAGAATTCTTCCATTGCCTCGAATTCACCCAATCGACTTTCTCAGGACGCTTGAAGCGAACTGTCCTCCCACCCAGTTCCGCGGTTGTCGCGCACAAGGCCAGGCTGCTGCCACTTTCACGGGTTGCCGGGTCTGGTGACCTTTCCTTCGAGGCCAGAAGCGGCGCCAGGCGCCAATTCCAGAAAGAGCACTCTTGCTGGATTGGTTGGCATTGGGAACTCTGTCGATGTGCTTCGGGCAAATCCAAATCGGGAATAGTATTCCAGATCCCCAACAAGCATCACCAACTTCCACCCGATCCTTGCCGCATTGGCAATGCCAGTGCGGATGAGCATTGAACCAATTCCCTCACCCTGGTGTGTGGGATGAACGGCGATTGGACCCAACAGCAGAGCAGGGAAGCGTGCATCGCCAATTTCAATTGGCCAGAAGCGAATTGTCCCAATCACCAGTCCAAGCTCGTCACGCGCAACCAGAGACAGCTCCGCAACGTGATGAACATCCTGCCGCAACTGGTATGAAGACAAGGAAAGCCTCCCGACTCCGAACGCCGTGTCCAGAAGCGCCTCAATCTCCCACGCGTCTCCCGGCCGCTCAAGATCAACCGAGATCACGATGGACCATCCTTGCACAGACCTTGCTCGGCAAGCTTCTCCCGACTGCATGCGCTGCATGTTGCGGGGAAAGTTCTCGGTTCGCTGCCGCCGCAGTTGCGACCAAGGGTGTTGTTCTTGAGCTCGTGGATTTGTTCCCTCCCCCGAAACAGCAAGTCAGGCCTCAATCGGACACCCACGCCCAATTCGAGACAAGCCAGCGATCGTCTCGACCCGGTCGAAGCAGAAATTCTCGGCCAAACGTTTGCCCCTCAGCCAGCCAGTTTCGGAAACAGTTCATGTACATGCCTGAGCTTGACTCGTATAGGCTTCCCAACACATCATGTGGAAGGCTAGGATGTTCAAAGCGTTGATTGTCGCCTCCACGGCCAGTGACATGGGAGTTTGAATGCACCATGACAAAGACCATTCTTGGAATAGTTGGCGGTTCCGGACTGTATGATGTCGACGCGATTTCCGATGCGCAATGGGTGTCTGTGGATACGCCATGGGGCAAGCCATCCGATTCAATACTGACTGGTCTGGTCGAAGGAATGCCGGTCGCGTTCCTTCCCCGTCACGCTCGAGGGCATGTTCACTCGCCGTCCACCATACCCTACAGGGCGAACATCGACGCACTGAAGCAACTCGGCGTCACCGACGTCGTTTCCCTTTCGGCCTGCGGTTCATTCCGCGAAGACTTGCCGCCCGGAACCTTTGTCGTTGTAGATCAGTTTGTCGATCGCACTTTTGCCCGCGAGAAATCGTTCTTCGGGCATGGCTGCGTTGGCCACGTGTCGATGGCATCCCCGACATGCTGCCGGCTGGCAGACGCCTGCCACAAAGCGGCAACGCAGCTTGGAATTCCGGCAAGCCGCGGAGGAACCTATCTGGCAATGGAAGGTCCCCAGTTTTCGTCGCTGGCCGAGTCGCGCATGTACCGCGAGTCCTGGAACTGTGACGTCATCGGCATGACCAACATGCCCGAAGCGAAGCTCGCGAGAGAAGCGGAACTTTGCTATTCGACCGTAGCGATGGTGACCGACTTCGACTGTTGGCATCCAAAGCATGGCGAAATCGACATAACCGAACTTCTTTCGGTTCTCTTCAACAATTCCAAGCAGGCAAAGCGGCTCGTAAGTTTGTTGCCTTCGCTGCTGGGTCGGCGGCGCGAGAACTGCCCGCAAGGGTGCGACCGAGTACTTGACACGGCAATCATTACAGCTCCCGCCAATCGATGCCCGGCGCTGGTCGCCAAATTGAGGCACGTGGCTGGACGGGCGCTATCCAAACCAACCGCGAACTGATCGAACATCAGAAGATGAACCGGACATCGCCATGACCGCTCGAGAAATGCGTTCCTTCGGTACAGTCGAGCGTGTCGGATACAATTCCGATCGCTTCTACCAACGCAGGATTTTCGGCAAAGGTCCTGTTGAAAACGCGGCGGGACCGAGTGTTGTAAATGCGGTGCCACCCGAGACACTCGATCAGCTGCACAATCGATCAAGCGAAGCAATGGCCGAGTTGCCGGACAATTGCGTGCACTTGATGGTTACCTCACCTCCCTACAATGTTGGCAAGGAATACGACGAGGATCTGACGATTGGCGCGTACCTTGAATTTCTGGGGAAGGTCTGGAGGGAATGTCACCGTGTATTGGTGCCCGGCGGCAGAGCTTGCATCAACGTCGCGAATCTGGGACGCAGACCCTACATTCCGCTCGGTTCGCTCGTCAACGTGGAGATGCTGAACATTGGTTTCCTCATGCGTGGGGAAATCATCTGGAACAAGGGAGCGGGCGCCGGCTCTTCATGTGCCTGGGGCAGTTGGAGAAGCCCGTCAAACCCGGTTCTGCGCGATACGCACGAGTATGTTCTCGTCTTCAGCAAGGACAAGTTCTCGCGCGGCAAGCCGAAGGACGTCATCGAGTCAAGGACAATCGCCAGAGACGAATTCCTTGAACTAACCAAGAGCGTGTGGACCTTTCCTCCTGAATCCGCCAGGAAGGTCGGGCACCCAGCGCCCTTCCCCGTAACGCTCCCCTCTCGCCTGCTCAACCTCTACACATACCCGGGCGAAGTCGTTCTTGATCCTTTCATCGGCTCGGGAACGACCGCAGTCGCCGCCGTCCAAACAGGACGCCGCTTCGTCGGCTACGATACATCGGCAGACTATCTGGCGATCGCCCGCGACCGAATTGAAGGCGCAACGCCGAAGCTGCCGGAGGAGGAATCGACAATTTGAACGGATCACACATTCAGCCTGACGCCGTCAAGCCTGCATTCCATCCGGCCGGCAATTCAGGAAACTGGCGACTTTCGGGCATTCGAAGGCTGCCACTGCCAACATTGAGGACTGGAGTTGAACGGGACGACATGCTTGGCGCCCGCGACCTTGGCTTTGCCTGGCACGAAGTTTTGACATCGCAGTCGCTTTCGCCCGACTGGAAGTGTCCACATGGAACCTCCTATGCGTAGCGCACCTTCAAAGGGCGGAATCCACAAAGCGCGTCCTCGCAGACAACGCGGACGACCTGCAAGGCGGAGGCCGTCGCGCAACATCGACTACCATAGCCTTCGCAATCCGTTTGCTCCCGTCGAGATTTATTCCTCGGACCGGATTGCAGCCATTCACAATGCTGCCCTGGACTTGCTTGAGAATCTCGGAATGAAGGTGCTGCTGAACGAGGCGCGCACATTGTTCCGTGCTGGCGGTGCAGTTGTGGATGACGACACAGGCCTGGTAAGAATCGGCCGAGAAATTGTGGATGCAGCCATCGGCGAAGCCCCGCGCAGCATCCACATGGTTGCTGGCGCTCCGGACAAGGATGTGACGCTTGAGCTTGGCGTGCTGACGATGCTGGCCGGAGCAGGAAGCGCGTACGCCACCGATCTGCAACGTGGCCGTCGCGCCTCGTCGCTGGCCGATTTCCGTGAATTGGTGCGAATTACCGACCATTTCGACGCACTGCAAATGTTGGACGCCCTTGTCGAACCACAGGACGTGCCTACGCAGTTCAGACACTATTCGGCAATGGAATCTCAGTTGGAGCTGTCGAACAAGATTCCGTTCATCTACTCCCGAGGATCTCGGCAAGCCGTCGAAAGCTTCGAAATGCTGCAGCTGCACCGCGGCGTTTCAGATGCGGCATTCGCAGCCAATCCCCACGTTTACACGATAATCAACACGAACTCTCCACGACTCCTGGACATCCCGATGGCTCAAGGGTTGATCGACTTTGCGAGACATCGGCAGCTCTCGATTGTCACGCCATTCTGCCTCATGGGGGCCATGGCGCCTGTCACGGTCGCCGGAGCGCTGACACTGAGCCACGCCGAAGCTCTGGCTGGCATTGCGCTGACGCAATTGGCCCAGCCCGGTGCACCGGTATGCTATGGCTCGTTCATTTCAAACGTGGACTTGAAGTCCGGAGCGCCTGCCTTTGGCACTCCCGAACAGGTGCGGGCCAATCTGGCGTCCGGCCAACTGGCAAGACTGATCGGACTGCCATGGCGATGTGCAGCGGGATCATCGGCCAACGTGAACGATGCGCAGGCGGCCAACGAAACTCAAATGGGGATGTGGAGTTGCCTGCTGGCGGGCTCGACAATCGTGTTGCATGCGGCAGGCTGGATCGAAGGCGGCCTGACCGTGTCCTACGAGAAGTTCATAACCGACATGGAAGTTGTGCACATGTTCGCAGACCTGTGTCAGGCGCGCGGCGGAGACGAGGACGATCTGGCGCTGGATGCTTTGCAGGAAGTGAATCCGGGCGGACATTTCTTCGGCTGCGAGCACACGATGCAACGTTACCAAACGGCCTTCTATCCTCCGCTTGTTGCCGACTGGAGCACTTTCGGGACATGGAACGCTCGCGGCCGCAAGGACGCCAGTGAGCGTGCCACCGAGATGTGGAAGAGGATCGTGCGAGACCACGAACCCCCGCCTGCAAATGCCAACCGCATGGAGAAGCTGCGTCAATACATTGCCAAACACAAGGCTGCCGGCGGCGCTCCACCAGTAAGTTGAGCCGACGCGCTCAAGCTCGGCCTACCCGTGCCTTTCCCGCAGGAGTCGGCTGCCCGAAAAGGCAACTCTGAACTCGTCCTCCCAAGACAGGACAACTTGACTGCAATCGGATGGCGGTGACTTGGCATGGCGCGGTCAACTCTCTCCTGCCACGAACAGCTGCCGCAAGAATGCCGCCGCAGGCGGACGGGCCTTGGGCTTGCCGGTGTTTCGGCAACATCCAACGAGAATTCGCCTTGGAGTTGTCGCCTGCCAGATTGGGAGAAATCGGCTGGCTGACTGACGAGCCGCAGACAGGTTTCACGCTGTCGCCATCTCGAAAATCGGCGGCCAGCGGCTCCACTGCGTCGACCACCGCATGGAAAGTCAGGCACGCCACGCTGCAGGCGCTGAAAACGCGGCGATGCTTGGTGTCATCCCATTCTGGGCAGCCGAAAAATCACGCCCGGATTCATGATGCCGCGAGGATCAAGCGCACGCTTGATTGAATGCATGGTCGCCAGGCGAGTCGCGTCGCCATGCAACTGCAGTTCTGCCGCCTTGAGGCGTCCGCAACCATGCTCCGCGGCCGTGGACCCACCGAATTCGCGAACAAGCGCGTGCACCGTGCCGACAATTCTGTCACGCAAGTGCATGTAGTTCCGTCGGCTTTCGCCAGCCGGCGGAAACACGTTGTAGTGCAGGTTCCCGTCGCCGAAGTGACCAAAGCAGTTGACGCGAAACGGCCCAATCCCATTCAACCTTTCGGTGGCCGCTTCGACGAAAGGCACAATCGATTGAATGGGAATGGAAATGTCATGTGACGCAATTGCGCCAATTCGCGAATTTGCCTCCGGAATCAGCTCACGCATCATCCACAAGCCCTTCCGTTGGCTCTCGGAATGGGCAAACACGCCGTCTGCGACAAGTCCGGCATCCTGAGCGGATTCCGCCACGTCAAACAGCTTTCTGTCCAACTCCATCGGTTGGGTTGCGTCGACGTCAATCAAGACGAGCCATTCCGTGGTTTCGCGCATTGGCAGGCTGCGACGCAGACCAGTTTCAACAAGGAACTCCAATCCGATCCTGTTGATGAGTTCGAACGCCGAGAGTTGATCCGGCAAAATCTCCTTGCAGCGTGCGCAAAGCTCGCTGGCCGCACTCAGGCCTGTCAGAGTCAACAGCGCTGTCGCCCTGTCCCTGGCAGCTGGAAACAGCCTGATCCTTGCCGCGGTAATGATTGCCAAGGTTCCCTCCGATCCAATTAGCAGATGCTTGAGATCGAAACCGCTGTTGTCCTTCGGCAATTCATTCAGGCCGTCCAGAACGCTGCCGTCCGCAAGGACGGCTTCGACACCCAGGCACAAATCTCGCGCGTTGCCGAAACGAAGCACGTTCACTCCGCCGGCATTGGTCGCCATTACGCCACCCATGTTGCAGGAACCCTTGGAAGCGATGGACAACGGAAACCTGAAGCCGGCTCCGGCAGCAGCAGTGCGGACTTCCTGCAGCGTGACGCCAGCTTCCACCGTCATGCTTGAGGCTGCGACATCAACCTTGCGCACTGCGCGCAACCGGTGAAGAGACACGACAAGCGGTCGGTCCAGGTCCGGAGAAACCTGTCCGCCAACCAGACCGGTTCCGCCGCCAAACGGGATCACGGGAACGCCAGCCTCATGGCTCATCGAAAGAATGACGGAGACCTGATCCACAGTGGATGGCGCCACAACCAGCGCGTCCGCACAAGTGAACAGCCCTCTTGGCTCGCTGCCGAAACGTTCATCGAAGGGTGGCATTCGAAGCTGTGGCAGCGCGCCCCTGAGCGCGCGGGCAAACTCCTGTGTGGCAGGCTGGAGGCTCTCAGCCAACATCCCTCCTACCCCGCAACTGTCGGGCCACGCCTGTCGCTGCGCATGTTGGCATAAAGGACATGGTTTTGCCAGATGCCGGCGATCTGCAGGTAGCTTTGTGCCACGCCTTCATACTTGAAGCCGCAACGTTCGAGCAATCGTCTGGAAGGCTTGTTCGACTCAAGGCACGCCGCCTCCAGTCGACTCAGCCCGAGTTCGGTGAATGCATAGTGGACCACCGCACGCATTGCCTCGCTCATGTAACCCCTTCGGGAATAGTCGCTGCCAACCCAATAGCCCAGGATGCCGGATTGCGATGGACCAAACCTGACGTTGTCAAGTGTCAGGGCGCCAACCAGCTGTTCGTCGCTGCGGCGAATCAGCATGAATGGAAACGCCGTCTTGTCCTTGATGCTCTTGCGGGCGGAATGAACGCGGTTGGCAAAGGCGGCTGGGCTCAGATGGTTGGGCTCCCACTTTGGTTCCCACGGCTGAAGAAAGTCCCTGCTGGCCGCCCGCAATGCTGCCCACTGTTCGAAATCCATTCGCAGAGGCGGCCGAAGGCGGAGGCGCTCGGTCGTTAGTTCGACCGCAATTCTCCTGCCGAAAGGAAAAGTCATCCCTTCAGGCTGTGGGCAAGGGAACTCCTGCTCGGCTTTCTGCCGACTCTCCCGTACAGCGCAAGCGCCGGCTCCTGCTTGCGGATCATCGATGCCGCGCACTTCTCGACATCGGATACGGCGACCGCTTCAAACCGGGCGATCGTGTGGTCAATCGACCGAATCCTTCCATGAAGCGCAATCGAGTCGCACATTCTCTCGACCCGGAACGTTGGCATTTCATGGGCCATCAGAATGCCAACCTTGATCTGTGTGCGAGCTCTCTGCACTTCCTCCTTCGTGATGCTTGACGTGGACTTGCGGAGTTCAGCCACACAGCAGTCGGTCAGGCGCTCGAGTCCCTTGGCGCCCGTGGCCGCGTGAATCACCAACATTCCCGTATCGGCGGTCAGCAGGCACTGCGCCGACACGGAATAGCACAGGCCGCGCGCTTCACGAGCTTCCGAAAACAGTCTGGACGATGCCCCGCCACCCATGATCACGGCGTATATCTGCGCCGCTGCGGCATCGCGATGCAATATCGGCGGCGCCTCGAAAGCGAGCAAGAACTGTACCTGCTCGATTCTCTTTCTGACCCGGTACTCCCCGCTGCGGTACACACGGCGGTCAAGCATGATGCCATCCTGCTTCGGCAAGCCGCCAAACGCCTTCTCGACGAGCGTCACCAGCCGGTCGTGGTCCACGCCGCCCGCGGCCGACAGGATCATTCGATTGGCCCGATAATGTTGTGACGTGAATCCCTTCAAGTCGCCGCTGTTGAAACTTCGCACCAGTTCCGTCGTTCCCGCGACACTCCTGCCAAACGCCTGATTGGGGTACACCGTTCGAAACAATCCCTCGAACACCATGTCTTCAGGATAGTCCTGGTGCTGGCGGATTTCGTTGAGAATGACATTGCGCTCAAGTTCAAGCTCCTCGGGCGCAAAGGCCGAGTTCTGCGTGATGTCGGCAAGCAGATCAACCGCAATTGGAACATCCTCGGTCAGCACACGCGCAACGTAGGCCGTCTTCTCGCGGCTCGTGTAGGCATTGAGCGATCCCCCTACGTTTTCGATTTCCTGTGAAATCTGCAGAGCCGACCGCGTCTTGGTGCCCTTGAAAGCCATGTGTTCCAGAAAGTGCGCAATACCATTCTGATCGGCGCGTTCGCAGCTGCTGCCGGCAAGCACGTAGAGTCCGATGGCCACCGACTTGAGTCCGTCCATTTGGTCGCTTGCAATTCGAAACCCATTCGGCAGCGTTGTCAGTCGCGTGCTCATTTGCCCGTCCGCTTCCTGACAACTGCCTGGATTTCCGCAAGATCCGGTTCAATTCTCGTGATCCGTTCCGGCATTTCCATGATCCCCTCCATGGCGGGCGGCAGGTCAGGCCAAACTCCGCTCCACTTGTGCACAGCCTCCGGAAACTTGGCCGCATGCGCAGTAGCCAGAGCTATGACCGGGTCCCCAGTTGTCTTTGCGACGCGGCGGGCGACCGCCATGCCGACCGCGGTATGTGGGCAGATCAAGCTTCCGCTCTCGCGGTAGGTTCTTCTGATTTCCTGCCCTGTCTCGGTTTCGCTGCACCTGTCGGCGGAAAACACTTTCCTCAACCAGGATTGCGCCGACTTGGAGAGTTCGAAGCCCCCCTGTCCAACCCGCTCCATCAATGCCGAAACTGCGCCGCCGTCTCGCTCGTAGGCGTCGAACAGAACTCGTTCGAAGTTTGAACTGATCTGTATGTCCATAGACGGGCTCATCGATTGCACGACATTCTGCACCTGGTAGCTCCCGGTGGACATGGCGCGGCAGAGGATGTCATTCTGATTGGTGGCGATGACGAGATCGCTTATCGGCAGATTCAGGCAACGCGCGGCGTATCCTGCATAGATGTCTCCGAAGTTGCCCGTCGGCACGACAAATCTGGCTTTCCTGTATGGTGAACCGAGCGACACTCCGGCAAAGAAGTAGTAGACGATCTGGGCCAGAATGCGCGCCCAGTTGATCGAGTTGACGGCGGCAAGTCCGAACTCGCGTCGAAACGAATGGTCGTTGAACATGGCCTTGACCAGCGACTGGCAGGCGTCGAAATTCGACGAAACGGCAATTGCATGCACATTGGGCGCCTGCGCAGTGGTCATTTGCCGACGCTGAATGTCCGACACACGTCCGTGCGGATACAGTATGAACACGTCGACCGACGACAGCCCCTTGAAGGCCTCTATCGCAGCCGAACCCGTGTCTCCGCTTGTCGCTCCAACAATTGTGACATGCCGGCCGGATCGGGAAAGAAACAGGTCGAACATGCGTCCCACCAGCTGCAGCGCCATGTCCTTGAACGCCAGCGTTGGCCCATGAAAGAGTTCGAGCGAAAAGAGATTCGACGCATGTTGCACCAGCGGGCATCGCACGGGATGTGCGAATTCCCGGTAGGCATCGGCGATCAGCCCCTCCAGTTCTCCCGGCGCGAAAGCGTCGCCGACGAAAGGTTTCATTACGAAGGAAGCTACATCCTCGTAGCTGCGCCCAGCAAGCGCCGCGACTTGACCTTGGTTGAACGACGGCCAAGTCGACGGCACATACAGGCCACCGTCGGGCGCCAGCCCAGCCAGTGTCGTCTGTTCAAAGTCAAGTTGAGGCGAACCGCCCCGAGTTGAGACGTACTGCATCAACCAACACTCCTCCTGGCACGGACACCGGGCGGCCCGGCAATTTTCCACATCCAATAGACGGTCATCGCCAGCCAGGCAGCCGCCAATCCGAACCACGTAACGGCATACTGGAAATGGTTGTTGGGAATCCCCGAACTGTCCACAGGCAACTGCAGCAGTCCGTCGGGCGAAGGCACGATGTTCCTGGCAACCAGCAGCAAGGCTTCCGCATTCAGCGCCCTTGCCATGCCGTCAACCTGGCGGGCAAACCACAGATCCCCTTCCGGGTCCGGCGTGAACAGACGGTCGTAATCGTCCGGCCAGTGCAGATTGCCTTCCACCGTGAGGCTGTCCGGCAGGTCGGGCAGCTGCGAACCGTCCGGCAGGAAACCAAGATCCAGCATGATGCGCCGGTTCTCGACCTCGAACGGCACAACAATCCGGTGGCCCGGGCCCATTCCTCTGATGCTTGTCAGCGCTTTCAGAGCCCCGGGAAGCGGAGTGCCCGCGGCAGTCACGGCCAGGAATTGGTGTTGGGCTTCGTTCGGTTGGCTTGGCAACTCCACGGGCGCATTGGCAATCACGTTGTCAATCCGATCCAACACCGCTTCCTTCCACGTCAGCCTCTGGACCTGCCAAATTCCCAATCCAAGGAGAACCACAAGTCCAAATGTTCCGAATGCGGCCGGAGCGATCAGTTTCGAGGTCACGTCACATGCCCCGTTGCATTGTCCGGCGAGTGCAACGCAGCGTAGCCCATGCCGCCTTGCGGATCAGCTTCGAACTGCGCTGCCCTGACCTTGCGCGGGGCCATCCAAAACACGGCAAATGCGTTTGCGTCACGACCTTCGGGCACGCTGCGAAGGCTGGAGGTTTCATCGATCAATCGGACTTTGCGTTTCGTCCAGGCTTGTGAATCTCCCTCGACCCCGAACCGGCCCAAAGATGCCGGCAACCTGAACTCGATGCCCGTCAACCTCCCCAGATGTAGACCGCGCCAAACAGGAACAGCCACACCACATCGACAAAGTGCCAGTACCACGCGGCCGTTTCAAAGCCGATGTGCGCCGTCGGCGTGAAGTGCCCCTTCAATGCCCGAATCAGGCACACCAGCAAAAACACCGAGCCGATGATGACGTGGGCGCCATGAAAGCCGGTGGCCATGAAGAAGGTCGCGCCATAGATGTTGCCTGAATAGCCGAATGCCGCATGACCGTATTCATAGGCCTGCAACAGCGTGAAGGCGAACCCGAGGATGATGGCAAGTATGAGGCCGTTGACAAGGTCCTTGCGATTGTTCTCGTGAGCAATGGCGTGGTGAGCCCAGGTTGCGGCCGCGCCGGAGCTCAGCAGGATCAGGGTGTTGATCAAGGGCAGGTGCCACGGATCGAAGGTCTCGATGCCGACCGGCGGCCAGACGCCTCCCGACCCCTCCTCCATTGGATACATTGCATGCTTGAAGAAATTCCAGAACCATGCGACGAAAAACATGATCTCGGACATGACGAACAGGATGAAGCCGTAGCGCAGGCCAATTTGAACAATCGGTGTGTGGTCTCCCGAGTGCGCTTCACGGATGACGTCGGTCCACCAGGCAACCATTACGTAGGCTATCAGGACCATGCCCATCAGCATCAACCACGGACCGAATCCGTGAAAGAACAGCACTGCTCCAAAAAGCATCGTGAACCCGCCGACCGCACCTAGAAACGGCCAAACCGACGGGTTCACTAGGTGGTAATCATGATGATTGGTGTGTGCCATCGTCACCCATCCTGGTAAATGACTGTACTCGCCGATTCCAGATCGGCGCTTTTCGCCTCGGGCTCGTAGCCTTCGGGCAATTCCGTCCGGTGAAAGGTGTAGGAAAGCGTAACCGTTCCAATCGACCGGGTTTCCGGATCATCGAGCATTTCCGGATCGACGTAGAAGCTCAACGGCATCTCCACCGTCTGTCCCGGCTGCAGCACCTGCTGCTCGAAGCAGAAACATTCGATTTTCACGAAATAGGAACCCGCGGCAAACGGGAACACATTGTAGCTCGCCGATCCTGCAATGACGGCGTTCGTGGGATTGTGCGCCGTGTAGTGTGCGACAACGGATTCGCCAATCGCTATCTCGACCTCTCGCTGGGCCGGCCTGAATTCCCAAGGCATGCTTCGTTCGACGGAAGCGTCAAACCTGACGTTGATGCTGTCGCCAACCGCTGCGACATTGTTCGATTCGGCGCGCAGGGTGTTGCCCCCAAAGCCGGTAACCTGGCAGAACCAGGTGTATAGCGGCACGGAAGCCCAGACGGCGATTCCCATCATGAGAATCACGCCGGAAAGGCCGACCAGCGTGCGTCTGTTCCTTGCGGCCACGTTCATTGGTCGCCCTTCACCAGCGACGGCCGCACACTGTGATCGAACGCTTCCATCTGGTGACCGCTGCTTAGCTTCACCAGCGTCAGTGCGAACACCAGGAGCACGAACGCGCAAAGACAAGCGCCAACCACGAGATTGCGCCCGCTTCTTGCTGAATGCAGGTCATGTTCCCTTGACAACGGCATCGTGGCTAAAGCGGCATCACGCCGGAAAGGAATGGCCGCAGCATTGAATCGACAGCCATTGCGGCAAATGTGACGAACAGATAGGTCAGCGAGAGCCTGAAAAACCTGCGTTCCTCACGGTAGCGAGTGCGAACGGCAGACTTGCCGTTGCGACACAGCTTGACCGCGCCGTAAACGAATGCCGAATTCATCACGACCGCGGCGCCCAGCGTCAGCGGTCCTCCGGCTTCGCCGAGGGCCAGCAACAGCGAGACCGGCACCAGCGCGCAGGCATAGCCAAGTATGTGCCAGCGGGCCGAGGCGTCTCCACGAACGACATTCAACATCGGAATGCCAGCGCGTTCGTAGTCATCGTTCATGTAAAGCGAAAGCGCCCAAAAGTGCGGAGGCGTCCACAGGAATATCAGAGCGAACATCAGCAGTGGCTCAACCGCCAGTTGACCGGTTGCCACAACCCATCCGATAACCGGCGGCAGCGCTCCCGCCGCGCCGCCAATCACGATGTTCTGAGGCGACCTGCGCTTCAGCCAAATCGTGTAGATCACGACATAGTGGAAAATGGTGATCGCCAGCAGCAGAGCCGCCAATGGGTTGGCGGCCAGCGCCAACATCACAATCGACAATCCTGTCAGCCAAAGTCCCATCAACTTGGCGTCGGCAGCGCTGATCTTGCCGCATGGAATTGGCCGGTTGCGCGTTCTTCTCATCTTCGAATCGATGTCGGCATCCCACCACATGTTCAGAATGCCCGATGCGCCGGCGCCTAGTGCGATGAAGGCCAGCGCCGCCAACCCGACAACCGGATGAACCTGCACCGGGGCTGCGATCATGCCAACCATCGCTGTGAACACCACCAGCGACATTACGCGCGGCTTGAACATTGCCAGAAGGTCCAAGACCCCCAGGTCGGCGTTTGCCCCGACTGTCAATGCGCTCTTCATGCCGGATTCCGTTCGACCCTGATTGAACTATCGCGCCGCCAGCATGATTGTGTCGTCGGGCTTGGCGCTGGCAAACTCCTCTGTGGCGCGTTTCAGCCAGTCCTCGTAGACATCCTCGCTGACCACCTTGACCGTGATTGGCATGTAGGTGTGGTCCTTTCCGCACAGTTCAGAACACTGTCCGAAATAAATCCCCTCCGTCTCGGGCTTGAACCACAGGCCGGCCAGGCGGCCGGGAACTCCGTCCTGCTTGACCCCGAACGCAGGCACAGTCCAGGCGTGAATGACATCCGAAGCGGTAACGTAGACGACAACCGTCTTGTCAACCGGCAGCACAATCGGATTGTCTGTTGCCAGCATGTACTCGTCCGCCATGTAGCCTCGATCCGCCAGTTCGTCCTTCTGCAGCATGAAGCTGTCGAAGGAGAACTCGTTGTCCATGTATTCGTACGTCCAGTACCACTGGTTGCCGGTTGCCTTGATCGTTATGTCCGCTTCGGGCAGCCGCTGCTGCTTGAACAGGATGGGAAGCGAGATTGTGCCGATGCCGACCAAAATCAGAATCGGAACCACGGTCCATATGAACTCAATCCGAGTGTTGTGGGTGAACTGTGCCGCCTTTGGATTCATGCGCGAGTTGTAGCGCACGATCACGATGGCGAGCAGACCCAAGACAAACACGCAAATGATTGCGCCAATCACGTTGACGATGTTGTCAAGCCATACGATGTCACGGGCAACTTCCGTTACGGGCGCCTGAAAGTTCACGCCATCGGCAACCGGCTTGCCGATTCTCTCCAACTGCGCATTGACATCGACTGCCAAGGCGCCTGACGCCTGCAGAATGATCGCCAACCCGGCCAGACAGCTGGTCAACACAGTTCTGTGAATCATGTCATCCTTCCCGATCAGCATGGTTCGCGGCCTGCAATCGTTGTCGCGACCCGCCGGACAATTCCATATCGAACACCGCTGTCGCAACTAACGGCAAACTGCACGATTGGCAAGATTCTGCGACAATCTTCTCGAACTGTCTAGCAAATGCGCCTCGTCAGCGGCACGAAGTCAACTGTCGCCCCGATTGCCCCGCAGCAGGAACCACTTGCCGCCGCTGGACCGCTTGTCGAAGGGAGACTGCATCAGCATCCCGACAGTCTGCCGACAAAACATGCCCTGCATTGCGGTCAGCCGTAGCTGGCGACCGGCGTCAAGGCCAGAGAGGCAATGTTGAAAAGTCCTCGCGCGGTCACGGATGGCGTCACGATGTGCGCTCGGTTCGCCATGCCCATCAATATCGGACCCACCTCGATTCCCGCTCCAACGCTCTTCAGGATGTTTCGGGCGGCTCCCGCGCCCACGGTGCTTGAATAGATCAGCGTGTTTGCCTTTCCGGTCAGCCTGGAGTTGGAAATAAGCGTCTTGCGCAATTCCGGATCCAGCGCCGTGTCGGTGTTCATTTCGCCTTCGAACTCAAAATCGCAGACCTGCTTGTCGAGAATGGCGAGCGCCTTCCTGGTTACAACTCCGGAGTGGCTTTCGAGATTGCCGAACTGGGAATCGGAACAAAGGGCAATCTTCGGCTCGATGCCGAACCGTGCGACATGCCTGGCGGCGGCCACAACCGTGTCGGCAATTTCCTCGGCAGACGGGTCTGCTCGCACATGGGTGTCCCCGATGAACAGCGTGCCGGCATCGTGGAGAATCAGCGACAGGGCTCCGATTGGATGCAGTTCGTCGCTTGCGAGTATCTGTTCGACGTACCGAAGGTGCCAAAGATACTGGCCGATGGTTCCGCAGATCATGCTGTCGGCTTCGCCAAATCGAACCATCAGGGCGGCAATCACCGTGGTGTTCGATCGAACGATGGTACGCGCCAGGAAGGGAGAGACGCCACTTCTGTTCATCAGGTTGTGGTAGCCCTCCCAGTATTGTGCAAACCGCCGGTCGCTTTCGGGATTGATGACGTCGAAGTCACGCTTCAGCTGCAATGCGAGGCCGGCCCTCTCGATGCGCGTCCTTATGACGTCCGGACGGCCGACGAGGATGGGTTTCGTTCTCATTTCGGTGATCAGCGTCTGCACCGAGTAGAGCACGCGCGGATCTTCGCCTTCGGCGAAAACAACCCGGCGCGAACCCGTCCGGCCCGCTTCCAGGACCGGTCTCATGATCAGGCTGGACTTGTACACCTGTCCCAGGAGGTGCTGGACATACTCGTCCATGTCCCGCGGCCTGGCGGCCACGCCTGAATCCATCGCCGCCGCGGCCACCGCGCTTGCCACGTGCGGCAGCAATCTCGGGTCGAAGGGTCTCGGAATCAGATAGTCGGGGCCGAAGTTCAGCGTTTCGCCGTGGTAGGCCAGCCCGACCTCCTCCGAAGTGGAATCTCTGGCCAGCTTGGCAATGGCCGAGGCGCAGGCGACCTTCATTTCATGGTTGATGGCCGTCGCGCCCACGTCGAGGGCGCCGCGAAACAGAAACGGGAAGCACAGGACGTTGTTGACCTGGTTGGGGTAGTCCGACCTGCCGGTGCAAATCAGCGCGTTCGGCGCCGCCTCCAGCACCTCTTCAGGCAGTATCTCGGGATCCGGATTGGCCAGCGCAAACACGATTGGGTTTGGCGCCATCGACCTGATCATGTCCTTCGTCACCAGCCGCGGGCCCGACAGACCAAGAAAGAAGTCTGCGCCAACCATTGCTTCGGCCAAGTTCGTCTTGTCGGTTTCACGGGCGTATCGCGCCTTTTCGTCAAACAGGTCGTCGCGCTGCGTTGAAACGATGCCCTGGCGATCGAGAAGCAGAATGTTCTCCTTCCGGACGCCCAGTCCCACCAGCATGTCCAGGCAGGCGATGCCGGCCGCTCCGGCCCCCAGCGCCACGATCTGGAGGTCGGAAATCTCCTTCTTTGCAACGTGAACCGCATTCAGGGTCGCCGCTGCGACGACGATTGCCGTGCCATGCTGATCGTCGTGAAACACGGGGATGTTCATCCGTTCGCGGCATATGCGCTCGACCAGGAAGCAGTCCGGTGACTTTATGTCCTCCAGATTCACGCCGCCGAATGTCGGTTCCAGCTTGATGACGATTTCCGCAAGCGCCTCGGGGTCGCTCTCCGCAACTTCGATGTCGAAGCAATCGAGATTGGCGAACTTCTTGAAGAGGACAGCCTTTCCCTCCATGACGGGCTTGGCTGCCTGCGCGCCTATGTCACCCAGCCCCAGGACGGCTGTGCCGTTGGAAACCACCGCCACAAGGTTGCGCTTGGAAGTGTAATGCGCGGCATCCATCGGATTCTTGCTGATCTCGATACATGCCTCCGCAACTCCCGGCGAGTAGGCCAAGGCCAGGTCCCGCCCGGTTGTCATGGGCTTCGTCGGCCTTATCTCCAACTTTCCGGGCCGCGGGTACCGATGATACTTGAGAGCATCGGCGCGCAGTGAACTGTGGCGCGTATCTGGTGACATTGCATACTCCGGGTGCCAATGTTTGTTTGCGCGGCACGTCGGCTTTATTCCGGGCCGCTGGAATTCTGTCCGAACCACTGAATAGTTCAAACTATCGTAATGTGTAAAGCATCCAAGTGGGACGAAGCGAAACGCCGGGCCGCCACCCAACGCGCCCGTCCCGCGACTGCAAGGCAATCGGCAGCGAGCGCTTGCCTCTTGACAGTGTTGGAGTTTGAATTGGCAACCAATGTCTAACCAGCCGCAGATCGCAAGTCACAGCTGAAGCCTTGCCAACCTGCATTGCAGATCGCTACAATTGGTCTGGGGATCGAGGTGCGTTTGCTTCGATCGAACGAGAGTGCGAACATGAACATGACACATTCACGCAGGAAGTTTGTCGGATCGATGGTGGCTGCGGCCGGCGCGACGGCGTTCGCTTCCGCGGCCTGGCCGGCGGAGGTTGTGCACAGGAATGTCTCGGCGTTCTCGCTGCGGCATTGGCAGGACTATTTCGACGACCTGCGCCATGGCGCAATTCTTTCGGACACAGGCCAGCGCATACTGCATTTCTGGTCCGAGAATGAATCCGAGTACCT
>JAPOOS010000162.1 GCA_026713305.1 Paracoccaceae bacterium | reverse complement strand
GCCCGCAATGCCAGCCATTCGCTCGGCTGTTTCACGCCTGACGAGAGTTCTGAGCTCATTGTCGGCTGGGGCCGTCACTTCGGGCTGCCGGAAGGCGTCTGGCAGGACGAGATGCGTTTGCTTGCCGCCGAGTGCGACCACTGGCCGGTGCATGTGCAAAATGCACTGACCGCCTTCGCCGAACAGGTGGTGGCGTGCGGAGGCGTCGAGGATGTGGATTTCGCAGCCGTGCGCAGGCGCAGCGGAGAGCTGCAGATCAGCTACTATCACAGCCGCATGAGCCCGGAAATGCACGATTCGAAATCTCTGCTGGCGGCGGCAATGCGCGATCTTTTGCCTGGCGAAGATACCGCCAGCATCAAGTATCGGATAGGAAAGCTGGCAGGGTCTAGGGATGCGCTTGGCTGGGAGTTGCCCGACGGAATGAAAGCAAACGGCTTCTTCAAGCATCTGGTGCACCGAGGGGCCCTTCAGCAACTGCCCGACGGTAGCGTGCACTGTCCGATTCCTAGTTTCCGCAGGTACATGATTGGTCTCGGCGAGCAGTGGAGCGGTGGCGGTTTAGAGCTGGGCCATGCCTGACGTCGCTTTGCCGGAGGCCAACTGCGGGCGGCGTCCTGGTGAGCGTGACTGCAAAACCAGCTGCCGCGCAATGACAGGTCAATTCATAATGTCTAGTTCCCGACAGCCGGTTGATTGAGCCGTTCTGTCAATCGTCCACATCGAGGGGCAAAACTGCAGACACCGCCCTTGGCGTCCATTCGCTGTTTCCAGGATGCATTTCCCTCTGGTTGATCCGATGCCCGGAAAGTCCGACTTCACCTTGGGCTGAATGATTCTCATGCAAGTTCGCCGCGCGCACTTGCCGCTTTGGCTTGGATTGAAACAGGTCGTTGGAGCGCCTCACATTGTGGAAGCTTCAGCCTTCCGGCAAGCCCCCCGCCACATTCTGGCCGCTTTGATGTCATTTGCGGAAATGTGAGATTTGAGTGTATTCCGGTGGGCGCCGGGACACTCCCGGATGTTCAGATCAGGCATGGTGTGCATCGTTCGCATGGCTTTCACGAGACTTGAGCCGGCTTGGCGCTTCGGATCGGAGATTCGTGCCGATTTCGCGTCTGGCCGTGCGACCACGGCCTTGTCCGTTGGGTTCACGTCGGGCGTGGCCTTGCTTGTTGCTCAAATTGCAATCGGCAGCTTCATATTCTCCGGGGAGCTGGCGCCATATTCCACCCAGGGCATTGGCCTGATTCTGTTCGGCAATTTTGCCTCCTGCCTGCTCGTGGCGCTGATGGGCGGCTTTCGTGGCGCGATTGCAGGGCTGCCACAGGCGCTCGTGCTGGGCATGGCCGTCATCGCGCACACAGGCGAAGCGAGCGGCATCAACCTGTTTGTCACCGTATGCGTTGCGTTCATGGCCAGCGCCATGATCGTGGGCTTGTGCTGTCTCCTGATAGGCCGGTATCGCCTGACACACATGGTTCGTTTCATTCCGTTTCCGGTCGCCGCAGGTGTCGTGGCCGGAATCGGCGGCGCCGTATGTTTGGCGGCGCTGTCTTTCATGGGAGTGGATACGGACTCGTGGGCGCTGGCCACCTATCTGGAGCCAGTCGTGCTGTCGATGTGGCTGCCGGGCAGCGTTCTGGCGCTGGGGCTGTTCGTCGCCATGAAGCGTACGGGCAAGGGTCTTGTCCTGCCGATTGGCGTAGCGGTTTCGATTGTCGCTTTCCAGCTTGCGCTCGTTGTCTTCGACATCTCCCACGACGAGGCGAGAACAATGGGCATTCTGCACGAGAGCACAACGGAAGGCGGCCTGTGGCCGGCGCTCCTGCCCGCCGATCTGAAGCGCTTGGAGTGGTCGGCCCTTCTCGGTCAGATACCCAACATGCTTGCGTTGGTGTTGACAGCCTTCATTGCCGTCATCCTGGGCGTGGCGGGTGTCGAAATGGCGGCAAATGTGGAGCTTGACTGGAATCGAGAATTCAAGGCCACCGGGATCGCCAGCCTGGTATCCGGTCTGGGCGGCGGCACTGCGACGGGAATGATCGTGCCTGCCACGCTGCGAAGCAAGTACTTCGGCGCCACATCCAGGCTGACTGGCTTGATTGCTGCCGCCGTCATCGGGTTGGCGTTGTTGTTCGGCGACGGAATTGTGAAACACGTTCCGACGTTCGTCACAGGAGGCGTGCTGATGTTTGCCGGCTTGGCCATGGTGAACGAAAGCCTTGTTCGCAACAAGGACCGCATTCCGGGAACGGAATTCGGCATTGTCGTGTGCATCTTCCTGGTCATTGTCTTCATGGGCTTGATCGAGGGCGTTGCCACTGGAATGCTGGCCACACTCGCATTCTTCGTCGTGCGCCTGAGTCGGGTCAACCCGATCGAATCCCGCGTCACCGTGCGCACATGCCGCAGCAACAAGGACCGCTCGATACCGGATCGCGCAATTCTGACCAAGAGTGGCGATCGCGCGGTGGGGTACCGACTGCGAGGCTTCATATTCTTTGGCAGCGCCAGCCGCCTGAATGATCGACTTCGGTTGAGCTTGCAGAGCGACCCCGCCCCCATTTGCCTGATTCTGGATTTCACCGATGTCCAGGGCGTCGACTTTTCCGTGGTCAGCGTGCTGTCGCGATTTCTGCAGGCAGCGAAAAAGTCCGGTGTGGACGTCGTCATGAGTTCGGTGTCGGACCAGTTGAGACAGGGCCTGGAACGCAATCTTCCGCCGCAGGCATCCGTTGAGCTTGCGCTTGCGCCGGACTTTGAAGATGCTCTTGCCCATGCCGAGAAGGCTGTCATTGCAGCATGGTGGAAGGAAGCCCACGATGCCGACGGGCGGCGCGCGGAGTTGTTTGAGCACGTTGCACCCGATCTCGAGCAATTTCTGGATCGCCAGATCGAGTTTGAGGGCCTGATGGATGAACTTGACGAATGGCTTGCGCCGCGCACATTTGCCAGGCACGAAGTCTTGGCGGAGACCGTCATGCAGCCTGATTCAACGGTTCTGTTGCTTTCGGGACAGGCGTCCGCATTCGACGGCAAAGGCACGCGGCTGCTTCAGTTCAGTCCCGGCGACGTGGTTTGGCCACCGGCTGCATTCAGTGCACAGGCAGCCAAGGTGGTTGCCGACGAGACCTGCCGGACAATGGAGTTGACCTCAACCGCCCGAAAGTGGCTTGAGGCAAACGAAAGGGAGCTGACGTTGAGGCTTTACCGCTACCTGTTGTTCGAATGCTTCGGTGCGGGCGATGCGGCATCTCGCCGCGGATTGACAACGCCGCCAAACCCGAAAGAGAACTGAACTGGGACGACTGCCAGCATCGTCGATCGGCATGCCGGTGTTCGACCCGGTTGCTGCGCAGGAATGCCCTTGAAGGGATCGAGCGCTGATTTCCACGAACGAAATTCGCCGAAGCGAATGATATCGGAGCACGAGAGAATTGTCGGATTGGAAAATCGGCGGTTTCTGGCAGCGGGCATGGCCGGAATTTGCGTTGCATCCCGATGTCCGCGTCCGGCCGTCGCACCGGACAGCAGGTCAAATCACGGCTTTCTCCGGCAAGGGTTCGCCCATTGCGAATCTCTCGTGGCCGAGTGCACCGAGATCAAGAGTGCGGTACCGGCCGTAGGCGATCAATTCGCTTATTCCCCTGCCCACGGCTGGAGATTGCTGGAGTCCATGCCCTGAGAACCCGTTGGCGAAGATGAAGTTGCTCACAACACTGTGCGGACCGACGATTGCGTTTTGATCCAGCGCATTGAAATCGTAGTGCCCGGCCCACATGCCTGCCATCTTGATCGCCTCGAAGCCTCGTGAGCGCTTCGCAAGGTGGGTCCAGATCCTGTCGAACTCCTCGTGTCTCGGTTCAAAGTCGTCAAAATCGACCGGAGGATCGCTTGCTGGATTCGTGCCTGCCATGAAGAGCCGGCCATCCGGACGGCAGTAGGTGCCGGAGGGGTCGATCATGAGGGGCAACCGGCCGTTGTTCACGTTTGCGCTGCCTTCGGGAGAGTTTGCGCAGTCAAACAGGAAGGTAGTTCGCTTGCGCGCTTCGACCGGAACAATCAGTCCGGCCATTTCCGATGTGCGGGCTGCCCGCGGACCGGTTGCATTCACAATGAACCCGCAGGGGATTCGTGACCCGCTTTTCAGCGACACTTCCGTGACGCGGTTTCCTCTGCGTCCGATGCCCACAACTTCATCGACCAGAAGGTCAGCTCCCAGCTGACGGGCCTTTTTGCGAAAGCCGTCCATCAATGCGGTGGCGGAAAACCATCCCTCTCCGGATCTGCCATAGCTGGCCAGCTTCAAGTCGTTGACCCGAAGATGTGGAAATGCCGCCTGAAGGTCGCTCGGCAACAGCAGTTCAACGTCGACCCCAAGGGCGCGCTGCACATCGTGGTTCTCCCGAAGCGCCGCTGCCTGTTCGTTTGTGGCTGCGAGAAACAGATAGCCGCTCTCGTGAAAGTGCAGTTCCGGACGACTGCCGTCGACTTCCATCGTTTCGGCGAATGCACGGATGAACGCGACTCCGAACTGCCCAATCCGCACATTGACAGGACTCGAAAACTGGTTGCGAATTGAGCCGGAACTAAGCGCGGTCGAGGATTTCGAGTAGCTCGGATCGCGCTCGACGACCAGAACCGAACCGTCGAAGGCGGGATTGGAAACCAGAAAGTAGGCGGTGGCGCTGCCCATGACCGCACCGCCAATTATGACAACGTCGTAGCGTTCCTTCACGATCAATCCGGATCGTCGGGATGCCCAATGTCGCAAAACCAGCCGCCGAGATGCTTGTCGGCCGGCGCCCGCGGGTCAGGAACCGGCGTGTTGGCTTCCAATTCCTCTCGCCAAGGTTCGGCGGTGTCTCTCGCCGTGTATCCAAGATGATTTGCGCCCGAGTTGTCGACCACCTTTGTCTTGTTGTCCGAGAGTCCGTAGCTGATCGTGTGGCCGACCCGGGGCGCTGTCAGGGCGGCTTCGGTCAATCGCGCGCAGTCTTCAAAGGACAGGTATGACCACAGCATGCGTCTGTTCCTGGGTTTGGAGAATGACGAGAACATTCGCAGGCACACAGATTCCAGTCCGAACTTGTCCCAGTAGAGCCGACTGAGACTTTCGCCGAATGTCTTGGACACGCCATAGAGCGAGTCGGGGCGAACTGGCGCATCCAGACCGATCTGATCTTCGATCTTGTAGTATCCGACTGCGTGGACTGACGAGGCGTAGATCACCCTGCGTGCGCCATGCATCCTTGCCCCCTCGAATATGTGATACGTCCCTCGAATGTTGCTGTCCAAGATCGTCTGCCACGAACTCTCCATGGCCACGGCTCCAAAATGGACAATGGCATCGCAGCCCTCGCAGGCTGCGAGAGTTGCCTTCATGTCGGCGAGATCGAACGTGACAATCTCCTCCTGGCCGAACTGGGTGGAAATGGGGCTTGCGTCCGCCAATCTCAGATTGCGGGCAAGCGGCGCCAGCGACTTGCGAAGCACGCTGCCGAGCCGCCCCGCCGCTCCTGTCAGGAGTATTCGTTCGTAGTCCATCGCCAAGCCATTCCTTCATTCCTGCCATCCTGCACGCTGGGGTTGGCCCGCCCAATGGTCCGGAGCCTGCATGGGACATCCCGGTACAATTCGATTCTCGAAAACGCGTTTCGCACCGGGAAGCGAAGCGGTTCAAATGCCGATTCCATAGTGGCGCAGGGCAAGGTCAAGAAACTGCGGAGGTCGGTTGATTCAGCATGCCCGTGCATCGTCTGCAAATGGTCCGTGCGTTCCGCAGCCGCGTTGCGCTCCAATGAAAACGGAAATCGGACAAGTCAATCGGTCTTCCCCTTTCCTTTGCGTCGTCGTGCCTTGAGCAAGGGGCCAATTCGCAGGACCGTGCCGGCCACCCTGCCACGAGTGCGCTGAACGGGCTTGCTGCTGGAATTGCCTTCCAAGCTCTCGCGAATGATGATGACGATGCCGCTCAAGATAATGAACGAAGTTCCAACAAAGGTGTGCAGTTCAACCGTTTCGTTGAAGATTGCAATCCCAAACAGGGTAGCCCAGATTATCTGGGAGTATTGCATGGGTGCGATTGCCGTTGCAGCGGAAGCCTTGTAGGCCACCAGAAGGCAGTTCAGCCCGATGAAGCCGAAAAGCGACAGAACCGCCACGCCAATCAAGTCCTTCAACGGCATGGGTTGGTAAGTCAGAGGCAACAGAAGGCCCAGGACCACGAAACTGGCAAGCAGCGGCATGAGCAGAAGCACCAAGTTGCTTTCGTCCCTGCCGATTCGGCGAACAATGACGGCGCCAAGCGAGGAAAATGCGACTCCCGCCAGAGCGGCGGCATGCCCCCAGGAAAGCTCCGACGCGCCAGGCTGAACGACGATCATCACGCCGATCAAGCCGACCAACACTGCCGCGGCGCGATGGATGCCGACCCGTTCACCGAGAATGGGAACCGCCAGCATGGTGATGACCAAGGGCATCGAAAAGAGAATTGCGTAGGTCTGCGTCAGGGGGAGAACGGAAAAGGCGTAGAAAATGCAAAGCGAACCGAGGATTATCGAGGAGGTCCTTGTCACCGTCCACCACCAATGGTGTGGTCGCAGCGAGCCTGCGGTGGGCACGCCGATCAGAAGGAAGGAAAAGAGCGGAAAGGTGAACAGCACGCCGAAGAACATTATCTGCAGCGAGCTGTAGCTTTCGCCCAATAGCTTGACGAAGACGTCGTGAACCGAATAGGCTCCATACCCAAGCAGAGCAAACAGCGTGCCCTTGAGACTGTTCATGTGATTGGCAATCAATGTTCAGAAGATTGGTTTGGTTGTTGGGTGTGCGCCGAATTCGCCAACGAAACATGCCCGGCCGGATCAGTTCAATCGAGGAACTGTGCATTCATGAGGTCGAGCGTGAAAACTGTGGGCGGTAGGCAATTCCCACGGCAGCCGGGAAAGCGGCGCTTCGGATGCGATTCCCGATGCTTGGTCCTGCCGCAGATTTCCATCTAGACTGGACACAGGCGCCGAGTGTCATCTAGGCATCATTTTCACCAATTCAATCGGAAAAGTTCAACTGCTGTCCGCGGCCCCGCCAGCCAACAAGCGACGCAGGTCAGGAGCGGCGAGCGCTTGGTGGCAGCAGCCTTGCCGCCGCATCCAACCAAGGCATGGCGGGATCCTGCCCTTCCAACGGACCTTCGCACCCGAAGTGCGCTTTGTCTCTGTTTGGTTGACTTTGGGGGTTGACGCCATTACGTGCACATGGTTCCCGGCGGAAAGCCGCCGGGATTCTTGGTGTTGGCGGCTCTCGCAAGAGATTCCCTGTCGCCGTTGCCGAACGTGGCAACGGAAAGGACAACGCCCTTCATGAACATGAAAGGAGATCAGCCGTGACGAAACGCACGTCTGCCAAGTACAAGATCGATAGGCGCATGGGCGAGAATCTGTGGGGCCGGCCAAAATCCTCGGTCAACACGCGCAGTTACGGTCCGGGCCAGCACGGCCAACGCCGACGCGGCAAACTGTCCGACTACGGGTTGCAACTGAGGGCCAAGCAGAAACTCAAGGGATACTATGGCGACCTGACGGAAAAGCAGTTCCGGCGAACGTTCCGGGAGGCAGAGCGCATGCATGGCGACACGGGAGACAATCTGATCGGGCTGCTGGAGCGCCGGCTCGACGCTGTCGTGTTTCATTCCAAGTTTACACCCACCATCTTTTCCGCCAGGCAGTTCGTGAACCACGGCCACATCCTGGTCAACGGCCGCCGTGTCAACATTCCATCATTTCGCGTCAAGGACGACGATGTTGTTGAGATCCGCGAGAAGTCCCGCTCGATACCTCTCGTGCTGTATGCACAGGACAGTCAGGAGCGCGACGCGCCTGCCTATCTTGAAGTGGATGCCGATGCCTTGAAATCCCGCTACTTGAGAGCGGCGCATCTTGATGAGGTTCCGTATGGAGCAATCATGGAACCAAATCTGGTGGTTGAGTACTACGCCAAGAACTGAGCTTCGCAATCGGCCATCGACAACGTCGAAGGAGAGTCGGCTTTACCGCGTGCAATTCTCCTGACGGCCGCAGTTGCCCGCGTGCCGGCTGTTCACGGTTGGTCAATGGAATGGCACGAACGCATGGGCACGCTTGCCCAAGGGTCCGGCAATTCGCAGGCAGTTGACATTGGGATGCGGCCGCCTCGCGGCCATGCCCCGCCTTGGCTACATGTAACGTTACCGGGACCCAATGAAGCTATCCCTGCGCCACAAAGAGGTTTCGGTCAAGGAAGCTCGCAACCACCCATTCTGGCGCCAACCAGTGTTCCTGCTGTTTCTAATGTCAGCGGCGCTGCCTCTCTCATTTGCGACCTGGTTTGCCCTGCTGAACAACTTTGTTGTGGACGCAGCTGCTTTCGACGGCATCAAACTGGGCTGGTTGCACACGGTGCGCGAGATCCCCGGCCTGCTGGCGGTCAGCGTCGTTCTGCTCCTGATTGTTCTGCGTGAACAGCGGCTTGCCCTGCTTTCGCTGATCATGCTTGCGGCAGCCACAACGGTGGTTGCCTGGTTTCCGAGCTTCCAAGGCATCCTGATCACCACGATGATCAGCTCGATCGGCTTTCACTACTACGAAGCCATCAACCAGTCCCTGCAACTGCAGTGGATCGAAAAGGACAAGGCTCCAAGAACCTTGGGATGGATAGTTGCCATCGGCTCTGGTTCTTCCCTCGTGGCCTATCTGGCCGTGATTGGGGCATGGAGGTTGCTTGGGCTGTCCTACAACGCGATCTACATGTCGGCGGGCTTGGTCTCCATGGTTCTGATAGGCTACTGCATTCTGGCATTCCCGCAGTTCGAAGGAGAATCGAAGCAACGTGCGCGCATGGTGCTGCGCAAGCGTTACTGGCTGTACTACGTGCTGCAGTTCCTGTCCGGCG
>JAPOOS010000181.1 GCA_026713305.1 Paracoccaceae bacterium | reverse complement strand
GGCTACGACAGCAACAAGCTCGTCAACATGGGCGTTTCCTCGGAAATAGGCAGCATCTCCTCGGCCCTCTACTACGAGAAGCCCAAGGACGCGATGGGTGCCAACATGGGCATCAACATCGGCATGGAAGTGGCCGAAGGCACTTCGGTCAACGTCGGCGTCTCGAGAGGCTACGACAGTGATGACATAGGGCAGAGAGGCGTTGGCGTCGGCATGTCGCACGATCTGGGCGGTGGAGCGACGTTCAAGTTCGGCGCCGGACGCGTTGGCGGCAAGACGGCTGCCGATGCCGGCATCTTAATGTCATTCTGAGCCAAGCGGTCGACAGGCGCAGCCAACGAACAAATGAAGAAAGGCGGGCCCATGGCGGGCTCGCCTTTGCCCTTGAGAGCCCCACATAAATCGATGCCGGCATCTGAGGCATGATTTGCGGTTGCCGAGGTGCAATCGGCTCTTGCACTTTCAGGCCAGCAACAAGGCCGCCAAGCGCCTTGCCGCACGAGGAGCACGCCGAGGGAGTTCATGGAACGACGCATGTGCTTGCCTCGACGCCAGTCGGGCACGGAAGCGAAGCGAGAGTATCGGAAATCCTGTTGGTGAACGGATCCTGGGTGGCTGGTCAATCTCTCACAGCGAAAGGCCCGAACAATTCACGGGACTTGCAGCTGGCAAAAGGGACATCCACCCAGCAACTGGCGCCCAAGCTTGAGCAAGAGCATTTTGACAACACGGTCAATCCAATCACCCAAGGACGAAGGCAACCTCCGGAACGAGGCCGCCATGCCTTTGGCCGACAGGACAACATCAAACCACACTCACCAGGGAAAGTTCCATGAAGACACTCAGGAAAAAAGCGGCGACGATGTTCATCACCTTGTTTCTGGCGACATGGGCAACAACAGCTGTCGCCGACAATTGGTGGCGGATGGACTGCGAACTCTCAAGCTACGCAGCACCCTACAATGGTGGTCCATTATTGACAATCGCCAAGAGCTGGCTTCCGGATGCTTCAACCCATGTCCTGCGAAGTGGGAGAAGCTACCACGTCGAGTATGGAGTTTCCGGATCCGTGGAAGCTCCTCCGGGCCGGATCGTCATCAGGTATCTCCTCTATGACGAAAACGGCGTCAGGTCGGTCGTGAAGTACACCTACCTGCCAAGGAAGAATGTTTTCATTGCAAGCATGCAAGAATACGACCTGAACGCCCGCGGCACGTGCCAAGTGAGCAAGATTGCCGAGGCTGCAGCGAAGCAGCTCATGCGCTGAACCAGCAAGACCTGGACTCTCTCCCACCCCGGACAAAAGCGCGGAAGCCAGGAAGTCCGACCTAACCGCATTGCAGTCCAGCGGCACACCGCCTGATTGCCAAGCCTGCGTGGGAACTGCCACAAGCTCAAAGGGCGGGCCGACGACCCTGGCGAACCGACTTCACTCTGCATCGGGACATCGGTCGTGGAGCGTCGCCACTCGCCGCCAGTCCTTCCGGCAGGCAAGGCCCATCACGGATTCAGTGAGCTGGGGCCTTCAACAACCGTAGCGGGAGTGGATTCCCCTCTTGTTCGATGGACAGGTCCCCACACACCTGCAGGTCGCTCCCGACCCTCGCTCCGCCACAGCCGCAGACGGCGCTTTCCGGCTTGAGGCCAACATCCTGCGATGGACACAATCTGCAGGGTCGGCATTCCGATGCCTGATCGTTGCCGGCCCCACTTCACAG
>JAPOOS010000192.1 GCA_026713305.1 Paracoccaceae bacterium | reverse complement strand
GCTGAACCAGCCGACGCACCGGTGCCGCTTGGTCTGACATTCCCCTTCCCAAGGGTTGGCTTCATTGCGAACAGTTTCGGCGCCGAATGGGCGGAACTCCGAATCGATGCTGAACCGAGACCACATTGGACGACTGCGCTGGGCGGCTCATATGCGTTTGCGGCGCCGGCGTTTCCGAGCCTCCCCTGCTGCGGGTCGTTGCGGCAAGGAGGCGCAAAGCGCCGTCAGGGCGGTGTGGTTGCGCCAGACCGGCATCGCTCCTTGAGCCGTGAGATACAGTTGGATGCGGCAGTTGCGAAGCGTTGACCGGCGAGTCGCTTGAGCGCGTGGAGCGAGACTGGAGGTCCATGGACCAGCCCGAATTCCCGAACGCTGGATGTGGCGGAGGGGGTGGCATCCATGCGGCAGCGGATGTGTGACATACGCAGTGTTGGCGTTGTCGCCCTGCCAAACTGCGGAGTGCATTTCGGGAAGTTGACAGGTTGCGAAACGCTTGTCTTGAAAGTGGAGCTTGACTAAGTTGCCGACTTGAATGACGATCGAATAACGGAACTCGCCGAGAGAACCGCCGTGCTGGCGGAACGGATGAATACCATGAAAGCCGAATACAAGACGGACATCGCCCGGTTGGCCGAGGACATGGCCAAGCGCGACAAGGACAACATCAAGTGGTTGGTCGGACTCTGGATTGCCAGCACCATCATCATTGTCGGCAGCGTCGGCCTCATGTTGCGTATATCAGGCGTATGAAGACTTTGCAGCCCGCCATTGTCGGTACGGCAATTGCCGCAGTCGACTGAATGAACGGGCCGGACCGCTTCCGGTGAAACAGCCGACGCACCGGTGTCGCTTGGTCTGACATTCCCCTTCCCAAGGATTGGCTTCATTGCGAACTGTTTCGGCGCCCAATGGGCTCAACTCCGAATCGATGCGGAACCGAGACCGCTCTGGACGGCTGCGTTGAGCGGCTCATGTGCGTTTGCGGCGCCGACGTTTCCGAACCTCCCCTGCTGCGGATCGTTTCGGCAAGGAGGCGCAAAGCGCCGTCAGGGCGGTGTGGTTGCGCCAGACCGGCATCTCTCCCTTGATCCGTGAGAGACAGCTGGATGCGGCAGTTGCGAAGCGTTGGCCGGCGAGGCGCTTGAGCGCGTGCAACGAGACTGGAGGTCCATGGACCGGCCCGAGTGTCCGAACGCTGGATGCGACGAAAGGGGTGGCATCCATGCGGGAGCGGATGTGCACCATGTAGGGGCATGTGTTGTCGCACAGCAATTCGCCAATTCGCTCAATTGGTAGGATGGCCAATTCCAAGGATTGACAGCACAACGCCTTCTTCACGACTGCAGTCAGTTTTTTCGGGTCTCATCTGATCAACATGCAATTGCAGTTCTACCGGCAACGCCGCGACACTTGTCCAATTGCGCTCCTGGAATTCGCACCGCTGAACCCGCCGAAGTTCGCCTGCAACTGGCGTGCCATCTGGGCCGGTACATTCAATCTCGGTGACGTTGTCGCGCTCTGTCCCCCCCAAGGCGCTTCCTGCTCCTCCTGAAGATCGGCTGTTTCTTTGCAGCAGGACGCAGGTCGAGGAATGAACGGAGACGGATTGTGAATGGCACACAATGATGAAGTGGCGCTTTCCCGGCCTTTCAACGATCTGGAAGCCATGATTCCCGCGATGCCCCGAAATTGTTCGGATTCTGGCATGAAAACCTGTGTGCGGCTGCAGCCGGTCCGAAACAGTGCGAAGGAACACGCTGCCCGGTCGATGAACTGCCGTGACAATTCCAAATCAGGGTGGTTCGCAATGCGCAAGCCCGCGGGCAATACGGATTCGCACAGCCAGTGGATGTCAGGACAAGTCAACGCTCTCTTGGGAACCGTTTGCAGAGACTGGCGGTGCGGCATGTGCCGGCGCTGCCCTTGATGGGAATTGGTGCAATGGTGACCGATCTGTGTAGAGGCTGCCTGAATGGTGGAAAACTGGGCATTAGGTAAATAGTTATGCCCTAAATGCAGCGAAAACATGCCAAGCAGGACCGTGTCCAGACGAAGATATCGACATAAATGGCATAATGCATGCCTTTACTTGTGCACGCTCCGCGGCTATTTTCAGTTCCCCCGGAAATTTAGGCGAGCAGGCTAACCGTATGTCCAGGCACCCCATGCTCTCATTCGTCGATATCGCAAATGCGATGCCGTCCAAGCGCGAGGCATCGCAGAGACTCGGGGATTTCTCTGAAATCTACGACGACTACCCGCCGGACCTCGCCTCGCAGCAAGCCAGCCGATGCTCGCAGTGCGGCGTCCCCTACTGCCAGACGCATTGCCCGCTTCACAACAACATTCCCGACTGGCTGAAACTGACGGCGGAGCAGCGCTACCGGGAAGCGTACGACCTGAGTCAGCAAACCAACAGCTTCCCGGAGATCTGTGGACGCATCTGCCCCCAGGATCGCCTTTGCGAAGGCAACTGCGTGATCGAGCAGTCGGGACACGGCACTGTCACCATTGGGTCGGTGGAACGCTATCTTACCGACATGGCATGGCGGGAAGGCTGGGTTGAGCCAATTCGACCGGTTCGGCAGCACGACTTCTCCGTTGGCATCGTCGGAAGCGGTCCGGCCGGACTTGCGGCAGCCGATCGATTGCGACGTTCCGGGCTTCATGTGGTGGTCTACGACAGGCACGACCGGGCGGGCGGCCTGCTCACCTACGGAATCCCGGGGTTCAAGCTCGAAAAGCGAATCGTCATGCGCCGTGTCGAACAACTGTCGGACGGCGGCACGGAATTCAGGCTGAATGTCGAGGTGGGCCGCGACGTCGCGTTTGCCGAGTTGCAACGCAGGCATGACGCGCTGCTCATCGCCACGGGAGCATACAAGTCGCGCGATCTGGCATGCCCCGGAATTGGCAGCAATGGAATTGTCGCGGCAATCGACTACCTGACCGCTTCCAATCGCAAGAGCTTTGGCGACGAAGTGCCCGAATTCGATGGCGGCAGGTTGAACGCCAGCGGCAAGAAGGTGGTGGTGATCGGCGGCGGCGACACGGCGATGGACTGCGTCAGGACAGCCGTGCGCCAGGAGGCCAGGTCGGTGACCTGCCTCTATCGGCGCGATCGCGAAAACATGCCCGGATCGCGGCGGGAAGTGCACAACGCCGAAGAGGAGGGCGTGGAATTCGACTGGTTGACGGTCCCGCTGGCATTTGTGGGCAGCCGCACAGTCAGGGGAATTCACGTCCAGCGCATGCGGCTGTCGGATCGCGACGCAACCGGCCGCAGGGCGCCCGAACCGATTGCCGGTTCAACCGTGATCAGGGATGCCGACCTGGTGATCAAGGCGCTTGGCTTCGAGCCTGAGGACTTGCCGGGCACATGGGAAGCGAGAGAGCTTGAAGTTACCGGCTGGGGAACCGTGCGGTCGCGCTTTGGCACGCATGAAACAAGCATTCCCGGCGTCTACGCAGCGGGCGACATTGTTCGAGGCGCAAGTCTCGTTGTGTGGGCAATCAGGGATGGTCAGGAGGCCGCCGATTCGATTCTTGGACAGTTCAGGCGCACCACGTCGGCGGCTGAGAACTGAGTGCCCCTGCATCGCCAATTGAGCTGCCCAGACCATGGATGCCCGGGATTTTCGAGCGAACAAGGAGTTGGATGTGTCAGACAGATCCCGGATTGACGACTATATGGCCAAGCGGAAGCGCGCCAGAACCGGCTTGTACTGCCCGGACACCGAACGCGATGCATGCGGGGTCGGCTTTGTGGCATCCATTGACGCAAAGCCGTCCCGCAGGATTGTGGAGTACGGAATTGCGGCATTGAAGGCCGTTTGGCACCGCGGCGCCGTGGATGCCGACGGCATGACCGGAGACGGCGCCGGGCTGAGCCTGCGCATTCCCGCCGGGTTCTTCGCCGAGCAAGTCACACGCACCGGGCATGTTCCGCACGCGGACCGACGCCTGGCCGTTGGCATGATCTTTCTGCCGCGCACCGATTTCGGCAGCCAGGAAATGTGCCGAACGATCGTCGAGTCGGAGGTGCTGAGAAAGGGCCACACGACTTACGGATGGCGCCACGTGCCGGTCAACAACAAGGTGCTCGGCGATGCGGCCGCCGCAACCCGCCCGGAAATTGAACAGATTCTCATAGCCGACGGACGCGGCCTTGACGAAGAGGAATACGAACGGGATCTCTTTCTGATTCGGAAGCGCATTGAGCAGGCCGCCGTTCGCCTCCAAATTCGTGACTTCTACATCTGCTCCCTCTCATGCCGGTTGATCGTCTACAAGGGCATGATGCTCGCCGAGCAGGTGTCCGAATTCTATCCCGATCTCAAGGAAGAGGAATTTGTTTCCGACTTCACGATATATCACCAGCGCTACTCGACAAACACGTTCCCGCAATGGTGGCTGGCGCAGCCGTTTCGCATGCTGGCGCACAACGGCGAGATCAACACGCTCAAGGGCAACCTGAACTGGCTCAAGAGCCACGAAATCAAGATGGCGTCGGCGGCCTTCGGCGACAGCGCCGAAGCCATCAAGCCCATAGTCCCCCAGGGCGCTTCCGACTCGGCGGCGTTGGACGCAGTGTTCGAAGTCATGGTTCGCGCCGGCCGCAACGCGCCGATGACCAAGTCCATTCTGGTTCCCGAGGCGTGGTCGCGCCTGACGGCCGAACTGCCGCGTGACTGGCAGGAAATGTACAACTACTGCAATGCCGTCATGGAGCCTTGGGACGGGCCGGCCGCCCTTGCCATGACCGACGGACGCTGGATCGTCGCCGGCCTCGATCGCAACGGTCTGCGGCCCATGCGCTATACGGTGACTGCCGACGGCTTGCTGATAGCCGGGTCGGAAACCGGCATGGTCCAGCTTGACGAGGCAAACATCGCCGAAAAGGGCGCGCTCGGTCCGGGACAGATGGTGGCGCTGGATCTTCGCCGCCGAAAGCTGTTCCATGATCGGGAGATCAAGGACATGCTTGCGGGCACGAAGCCGTTCGCAGCCTTGACCTCCAACATCGTCAAGCTGGACGACGAACTGGCAAGCCGCAGCGAGCGGCCCCTGTTTGTCGGCGAGGATCTGCACCGGCGCCAGTTGATGGCCGGGTACAATGTCGAGGAGCTCGAGACGATCCTTTCGCCGCTCGCCACCGAGGGCAAGGAAGCGGTGGTTTCGATGGGAGACGACACGCCGCTGGCCGTGTTTTCCTCCCAGTACCGGCCTCTGAGCCACTACTTCCGCCAGAACTTCAGCCAGGTGACCAACCCTCCGATCGATTCATTGCGCGAGTACCGCGTAATGAGCCTGATCACACGTTTCGGCAACCTCAGGAACGTCTTGAGCGAGCATACCGAAAAGATCGCTTCCGCAATGCTGGAATCGCCTGTGCTGAGCAACGCCATGTTCGATGCCACGATCGAGTATTTCGGTCAGGGAGCCACCGAACTCGACTGCACGTTTTCGGCACGGGCCGGGCCCGATGCCCTTCGCAAGGCTCTGTATGCCCTGCTGGAGGAGGCGGAAACCGCCGTGCGGTCGGGGTTCGTGCACCTGGTGCTGAGCGACACTGCCCAGGGTCCCGATCGCATCGCCATGCCGATGATCCTGGCGACCAGCGCAGTTCATACGTCGCTGATCGAAAAGGGGCTCAGGTCGTTCACCACGATCAATGTCCGCTCGGCGGAGTGCATCGATCCACATTACTTTGCCGTGCTGATTGGATGCGGAGCCACGACCGTCAATGCCTATCTCGCCCAGGACACCCTGGCACACAGGGCAGCCACCGGCGCAATTGAGGTTTCACTCACGAAGGCGGTCCGAAACTATTGCGAGGCCACCAGTCAGGGCCTGCTCAAGATCATGTCCAAGATGGGAATATCGGTCGTGTCGTCCTATCGCGGCGGCTTGAACTTCGAGGCGATCGGCCTTTCGCGTGCCATGGTTGCGGAGTTCTTTCCCGGGATGCCCAGCAGGATTTCGGGAATAGGAATTTCGGGCATCCAGAAGAGCATCGAACGCCAGCACGCCCTGAGCTGGGAGCAGGGGACGCGGCTGCTGCCGATCGGCGGGTTCTACAAGATGCGTCGCAGCGGCGAGCGGCATGCCTGGGAAGCACGCGCCATGCACAAGCTGCAGGCGGCATGTGCGCAGGGAAGCTACGGGATCTGGAAGGAGTACTCCACGGCGATGAACTCGCAGTCGTCGCTCAATCTCCGGGACTTGCTTGCGATTGACAGTTCGAAGGATCCGACAGCGCCCGACAGCGTCGAATCCATCACCTCGATACGCCGGCGCTTCGTCACGCCGGGAATGTCGCTGGGTGCATTGAGCCCGGAGGCCCACAGGACGCTTAACGTTGCCATGAACCGCATAGGCGCCAAGTCGGACTCGGGAGAGGGTGGCGAGGACCCGGCTCACTACGTCACCGACGCCAATGGCGACAATCCCTCGGCTCGCATCAAGCAGGTGGCGAGCGGCAGATTCGGCGTCACCGCGGAGTATCTCGGGAACTGCGACGAACTGGAGATCAAGATCGCACAGGGCGCGAAGCCGGGAGAGGGCGGTCAGCTTCCCGGCATGAAGGTCACTGAGCTAATCGCCAAGCTGAGGCATTCGACGCCTGGGGTAAGCCTGATTTCGCCTCCGCCTCATCACGACATCTATTCGATCGAGGACCTGGCTCAGCTCATATATGATCTGAAGCAGATCAATCCGGACGCCAAGGTCTGCGTAAAGCTGGTGGCTTCGGTCGGGATTGGAACAATCGCCGCCGGAGTGGCCAAGGCGAAGGCGGACGTCATCCTGGTGTCCGGCCATGTGGGCGGCACGGGGGCTTCGCCGGCAACCTCGATAAAGTTTGCGGGAATGCCGTGGGAAGTGGGGCTGGCGGAGACGCACCAGGTTCTGACGCTGAACAACCTGCGGGATCGCGTGACGCTGCGCACCGACGGAGGATTGCGCACGGGACGCGACATCGTAATTGCTGCGATGCTAGGCGCAGAGGAATTTGGCATCGGAACGGCTTCGCTGATTTCCATGGGTTGTCTGATGGTTCGGCAGTGTCAGTCCAACACCTGTCCCGTAGGCGTCTGCACGCAGGACGAGCGCCTGCGCGCCAAGTTCTCCGGAACCGCGGAGAAGGTCGTCAACCTGATGACGTTCTACGCACAGGAGGTGCGCGAAATACTGGCGCAAATCGGCGCCGGTTCAATCGACGAAATCGTTGGACGGGCCGACATGCTGTCGCAGGTTTCACGTGGCTCCGACCATCTCGACGACCTTGATCTCAATCCGCTGCTTGTCATTGTCGACGAAAACGCCACGGTCAGCAACTGTGCCGCCAGACCGAGAAACGAGGTGCCGGACACGTTGGATGCCGAGATATGCAGGGACGCCCAGCCGTTCTTCAGGGATGGCGAAAGGATGCAGCTGTCCTACGACGTGCGAAACACGATGCGCACGATCGGAGCACGCGCGTCGTCGTTGATCGTGAAGCGCTTCGGCATGAACAACACGCTTCAGCGGGACCACCTTTCCGTCAAGCTGACAGGATCGACCGGTCAGTCCCTGGGCGCGTTCGCCGTGCGCGGGCTCAAGCTCGAGGTGTTTGGCGATTCGAACGACTATGTCGGGAAGGGACTGTCCGGCGGCTTCATCGTTGTTCGGCCGCCGGTCGATTCAAGGCTGGTCGCCAGCGAAAACACGATTATCGGCAACACCGTCCTCTACGGCGCCACCGACGGCATTCTGCTGGCGGCGGGGCGGGCAGGAGAGCGCTTCTGCGTGCGAAACTCCGGAGCCAAGGTGGTTGCAGAGGGATGCGGATCCAATGGCTGCGAGTACATGACCGGTGGCGTGGCCGTGCTTCTGGGCCGCGTTGGCGCCAATTTCGGCGCCGGCATGACCGGCGGCATGGCCTACATATACGATCCGGAGGGTCATGTGCCGAAACATCTCAACTACGACACGATCGTGACGAGCCCGGTTTCGGTTGCACATTGGGAAAGGCAGTTGCTCGATCTGATAAAACTGCATGCGATTGAGACGGACAGCGGCCGTGCAAGGCGGATCCTGTCGCGTTGGCAGGATGAAATTGGGAGTTTCATGCAAATTTGTCCGAAGGAAATGCTGCCGCGCCTCCCCTATCCCCTGTGTCAGGACGACGAAAAGTTAATGGCATGAAAACAATTTGCATCAGAGTGTGCCTTTAGCGACGAATTTGCATCATCCCCTTGTCGCCGCCAACAAATGCACTAAATTGTACATTGCTTTACCAGTTCCTCCTCCCACTTGGTAAACGCCGGCGGCTCTCTTGATGGGAGCCGCCACTTTTTTGCTCGGCAATGGTGAATTCAATGCGCCCGCCCGCCGCTCTGTCCAGTTGAAGGACGCCGGACAGCGGAAACGCCTCGTCTTGAGCGCAATTCCGGCACGGCAGGGATCGCGTCGAGCGGATTCATTGCACGCGTCCATTCGATGCCAGGCGCATCGCCGCCGTCGAATGCGAAATCGACCCGCTCTCCCTTGCATTCATGGATCATCGGCTGTCCGGCGACGCTGCCGATTCAGAGGGCTGTCCGAATCGCCACTGCCGCGCGTGAACCCACACAATCATGGCCGATCTCGGGATTGTCCGGCGCATGGCGGATGGCTTGGCGGCCGGGACACCTGAAAATTGTGACAGGTCCGGTTCGACAGTGAGCAATGCAACATCGCTGGCGGCAATGGTCCGGGACTTCCCACATTCCGAAGGGCGATGTTGTCCCCGACGAAAGCATGGTTTCGCAATCGGAGCTTCAGCATGGCAGCTTGGCCTTGCGAAGATTGTGGGAGTTCAAGGCCTGCGATCCGACAATCAGGCAAGTTGCTCGACGCCATGCGGACATGGAGCTGCGTCCGCTACTGGTAGTAGAGCATCACCGTGTGTCGGGCTTCGGCAAAGAAGAGCCATCTGGCGATGCCCGCTCCCAACAGATGGGCGATTGCAGCCAACCAGGACAAGGCAGGCAGGCCGACAATCGAAATGCCCGCCCACAAACACAGGATAGCCGGAACTGCGGCGCCGATGACAGCCGAGATCCAGCGCAGTTTTGCCGCATGCCGCCTGGCAACGACGTAGCCCATCTCCGAAGTAAGATAGTTGGCGCCGGTATGCGGGGGTTCAAGCATGCGGACGCTTCCGGTACGCCCTTGCGCAAGTTTAACATCGTCCAATCCGGTGACACCGAGAAGGACACCGTCTCTCGCGGCTGCCACCGGCTGTGCGCATCCGACAGCAATCGCTGCAATTTGCTCGCAGAGGAACACAAGGTTCCAAAGTCGGCAAAAGTCTCGGCTACCTCCCGCGCAGGCAGGCGCGCCATTTGGCCGATCGCATGCTTGGTCGCTGGTCGCGTCTGGTGGTCGGCGACCTGCCCCTACTGCACGTCCCCTGGAACGGGCAGATAGAACTGCATTGAGAGCACTCTATTCTTTGGCAGGACATTGCCGAAACCGAAAGAACCGGCGCATTGATTTTCTTCCGATGACACCCCAATGACGGGGTTTCGTAACAGAAGTTTTCGGGACTATTGCAAACGACCGCCCAATGCCCAGAATATGCCAAGAATCAGGGATGTGAAACCAGAAGAAAGAGCACAAAGGCCTCCCGCAGGCCACACCGCGTCACACTGGGTGAAACAAACCCGAGGAAGCATTTAAGGCTTGTCTTCTTGCACTGTATCTGTGCAGTTCATTCATCGGCGTTGACATCTAATACCAAAGCGCTTTAGTTCGGAATCGTGGTTGCAATCCGCCTTTTCGCGGATTCAGCACATGCCGGGAGCGGCATGGAGAGTCCTGACTTTGGGGGTGCAATCGGTCTCGATTCAGTCCAATAGAGAGTTCTAACAACAACACTTTATTGGAGGTTTGGAATGTCCGCACCCGTGAAGATAACGAGAACCGATTACACGGCCGATCAATTGCACCAATGCGCCAACAAATGCAAGGACCTACGT
>JAPOOS010000295.1 GCA_026713305.1 Paracoccaceae bacterium | reverse complement strand
GCGGGGTTCGCCATATACAGCGTACCCGGTCGAGTCCGGACCTCTGTGCTTGAGCGCCATCAGCATTTCCGTCATCTCGGCGCCGACCCCGGAGATTTTGCCTCTGTGGATCAATCCGGCTATTCCGCACATGCGCTTTCCTCCAGTCAAATGTTCAAGAAAGGGCGAAGCGCCGTTGTGCCGAACGGCAGCGGCGCTTCGCCACCAGCTTCAGGGCAGGCAATCGAGATAGGTGTCGAGATCCCAGTCCGTCACCGAATGCATGAATCTCTCCCACTCGTCAGTCTTGTACTCGTGAAACAGGCGATACATTTCGCCGGGAAGTCCACGCTTGATCACCTCGTCCTTCGCCAGTTCGTCGAGAGCCTCGCCCAGCGACATCGGAAGCTTCTTGACTTCCTTTCCGGCTTCGATGGCCTCGTAGATGTTGCGTTCCTCGGGCTCTCCTGGATCGAGATTGTTGTCAATGCCGTCGTCGGCAGCTGCCAGCAGCACCCCTCCCATCAGGTACGGGTTGACCATCGAATCAACCGAACGGTACTCGAAGCGGCCTGGCGCCGACACGCGCAAGCCTGTTGTGCGATTCTGGAATCCCCAATCGGCAAACACCGGCGCCCAGAAGCCGGTGTCCCAAAGTCTCCGGTAGGAATTCACGGTCGATGAACCAATCGCCGTCAGGGCCTTCAGGTGCTCGACGATGCCGCCGATTGCCTTCAGCCCAACCACGCCAGGCATCCTCGGATTGTCCGTGTCGGGCATGAAGGTGTTTTCGCCGCCGCTGAGGTACCTGTAGTTCTCCGCCATGCCTGGAAGGTTGTCCGGGTCGTTTCCCGTCGGGCGCAGCACTTCCTCGCCGCCGCGCCAGAGCGACAGATTGTGATGGCAGCCCGAGGCCGACACCCCCATGAAGGGCTTAGACATGAAACATGCGATCAGGTTGAATTCGCGTGCCACCTGCGCACAGATTTGACGGTATGTGGTCAAACGGTCGGCGTTCTTTGCGACCTCGTCGAACATCCAGTTCAGCTCCAGTTGACCCGGAGCGTCCTCGTGGTCTCCCTGAATCATGTCTAGACCCATCTTGCGGGAGTACTCGATCACCTTCATGTAGACCGGGCGCAAGCTCTCGAACTGGTCGATGTGATAACAGAACGGCTTTGAAAAGCCGCCCGCCGGCTTGCCGTCCGCGTCACGCTTCAGCCACATCATTTCCGGTTCGGTGCCCATTCTGAGGTGCAGGCCGCCATGCTTTTCCTTGAAGGAGCGGTGCAGTCTGTGGAGATTGCCCCGACAATCGGCCGTCAGATAGGTCCCGGCATCCACCTCTTCCTCGCGGTTGCGAAACAGCGTGCAGTAAAAGCGCGCTATCCTCGGATCCCAGGGAAGCTGCATCATCGTTTCCGGTTCAGGAATGCCGACAAGCTCCGCAGCCTCGGGGCCGTATCCCAAGTAATCGCCGCGACGATTTGTGAACAGGTTCACGGTTGCGCCGTAAACCAGCTGGAAGCCCTTGCTGGCCACGGATTCCCAATGATCCGCCGGAATGCCCTTGCCCATAACCTTGCCGGTGACGGACACGAACTGCAGGTAGAGATACTCGATCCCCAACTGGTCAATCTTTGAGCGGACCTCCCTGACCTGTTCGGCGCGTCCTTCGGCCTCGACGAACCTGGTGATGTCCATTTC
>JAPOOS010000189.1 GCA_026713305.1 Paracoccaceae bacterium | reverse complement strand
TTCTGCCGGGCGTCAGGCCATTGTTTCGGCATCCATGTAGCCGGAAAGGTTGGGCCGAAACCAAGCCCATTGACCAAGTCGATCGCCTGTGCATTCGGCAACCCACGCCGATGCCGGCTCAGGACTGCGAGGCGATGTACTCGATGATTGCAATCGCCGAACTGCTGTCCCATTCAGCGTCTCCGGTCAGTCGCGCAATCTCCTTTCCATTGCGGTCCAGTATGAAGGTAATCGGGATGCCAAAGACACCCAGCGAGCGCATCAGCGCGAGTTTGGGATCGAAATACACTTCCAGATGCTGGATTTGTGCATCGGCAAGGAAACGGTCGACGCCAGGACGTGGATTTGGCCCGGCCGCGATCGCAATCACCTCCACTCCCATGTCGCTCAGTTGGGCGGACATGCGATCGAGCGAAGGCATTTCCTTGAGGCAGGGCGCACACCAGGTGGCCCAGAAATTCATCACCACCACGCTGCCTAGAAACTCGTCCAGGCGCACCTCGGCGCCGTTTGCGTCGAAGAAGGGCACATCCGTGGTTTCACGTGGCTGGTCATGGACCACGAGCTTCTGCATTGTGTGCTCGCGCAGCAAGCGAATGTGCTCGGGGGACGCGGCGCTTGCCGACACAGCGATTGCGAATGCGGACAACAAGCCATATAGCAACAGCGCTCCCGAACGAATTCCCATCAGTCGCATCCTGCCAAGTAAAGTTCAGTGAACAGCAAGCGCCATGTAAGTGCAATCTGGGGAGCGAGATTCTCCGCTGGCCCGGAAAAGATCATGGAGGAAATGAATGCCTCCATACGGTACGACAAGCGGTTGTACCGTCAGGACATTGCCGGCTCCCAGGCACATGCCGCGATGCTGGCTCGCCAGGGAATAATAGCAGCCAAGGACGCCGATGCAATATCGCACGGCCTTGTAACGATATTGTCAGAGATCGAGAACGGCACCTTCCAGTTCCGCGATGATCTCGAAGACATTCACATGAACGTCGAAGCGCGGCTCGCCGAACTTATAGGCCCGGCAGCTGGCCGCCTTCACACGGCGCGCAGCCGCAACGACCAGGTTGCAACGGACTTCCGGCTTTGGATTCGTGATCGCATTGACTTGCATCGCCAGCAGATTCTTGATCTGGTGAAGGTGCTCGTGGACCGCGCCAGGCAACACGCAGAAACAGTCATGCCCGGCTTCACACACCTCCAAAATGCCCAGCCCATCACAGTCGGACATCATCTCATGTGCTATGTCGAGATGTTCGGCCGCGACCGCGACCGGTTTGGCGACTGCCGAAAGCGTCTCAACGAATGTCCGCTTGGGACTGCCGCCTTGGCAGGCACATCGTTTCCCATCGATCGCGACGGCCCATCCAGAGAACTTGGTTTTGACAGGCCATGCGCCAATTCGTTGGACGCTGTCAGCGATCGCGACTTTGCGCTCGAGTATCTTGCCGCAAATGCAATTTGCAGCGTTCACCTGTCGCGGCTGGCGGAAGAGATAGTCCTGTGGTCGTCGACTCCATTTGGATATGCGACGCTCGGAGACGGGTTTACGACCGGCTCCTCGATCATGCCGCAAAAGCGCAACCCCGACGCTGCCGAGCTTGTCAGGGCAAGACTCGGTCGTGTCCAAGGAGCGCTGACCGCCCTGCTCACCGTGAGCAAGGCTCTGCCCATGGCCTATTCCAAGGATCTTCAGGAAGACAAGGAACAGGTGTTCGACGCCGCCGACACGCTGTCCCTTTCGCTGTCCGCCATGTCAGGCATTCTCAGGGAGATTCAGTTTGACAAGGAGGTCTTGAGGCAGGCAGCGGGAACGGGTCACGCCACGGCAACCGATCTCGCAGACTGGCTGGTGCGAGAGGTTGAAATGCCCTTCAGGGAGGCACACAGGGTGGTCGGCGCGCTGGTGGGTCTGGCCGAAGATGCAGGTTGCGGTTTGGCCGACCTTTCGCTTGAACAATTGCAGTCTGTGTGCAAGCACATCGGTGAAGAGGCCATGGCCGTGCTCGGAGTGGAAAACTCCGTCGCGTCCCGCCGCAGCTACGGGGGCACGGCGCCGTGCGAGGTCCGCAGACAGATCGGCATATGGGAGGAAAAACTGAAATGCGCCTCATGATGGCAATTGCGGCAGTCTTGCTGTTCGTGTCCAGTTGCGGGCTTCGAACAGATCCGGAAGGATGGGAAATAACCGAAGAGTTCGCAGCCGACGACTATCTCCACACGGAGATGTAGAAACCGCAGGATCCTGCCCCAAAGTCGATTGCACATCAATGGCAAGCCTGCGGTCGAAGCCGCTTGGCGCGGCGTCAAGTGCATCTGCCTCAATCCAATGCACGGCAAGTTCCGAAGAACTGGTTCAACTGCGTAGCTAGCATTCGAGAGTCCCTCCCATGAGCGTGTTCAACTACATCGACGGCGAACTGCACGCCGACGCGGTTGCCGTGAAGTCCATCGCCGCAAGCGTGGGAACGCCGGTCTACATCTATTCGGCGACACGCATCGCCTCGAACTTCCGGCGATACCGGGATGCGTTCGAGAACGCCAACTGCACGATCTGCTACTCGATCAAGGCGAATTCCAACCTTGCGGTGCTGCGTTTGCTGAACCGGCTGGGTGCAGGCTTCGATGCCGTGTCCGGCGGTGAAATCCACAGGGCTCTCTCCGTCGGGGCGCCGGGAGGCATGATAGTGTTTTCCGGGGTTGGAAAGACACGACCCGAAATGGAATTGGCTCTCGCCGCCGGAGTGCGGCACTTCAACGTTGAAAGCGTGCAGGAACTGCTGCGCCTCAACGAAGTCTCGGGCGGCATGGGCAAGATTGCCAGGGTGGCGGTGCGCGTCAATCCTGACGTGGACGCTCGCACGCACACGAAGGTGTCCACGGGGCGTGCCGAGGACAAGTTCGGCGTTCCGATTGCAGCGGCGCGAAGCGTGTACGAGCGGGCAACGGAACTGCCCAACGTCGATTGTGTTGGCCTTGCCATGCACATTGGCTCTCAGATCATGTCCCTGGAGCCATTTTTGTTGGCTTTGAGGAAGCTGGCGGGTCTCGTTCGGGAACTGCGCGCGGCAGGATTGCGGGTGCGGAGTCTGGATGTCGGTGGTGGAGTTGGCATCAGGTATTCGCCGGACGATCCTGAACCGCCGGATGTCGGCGAATACGCCAGGATGGTGCGCCGGGAGTTGGACGACCCACAGTTGGAGCTTGAATTGGAACCTGGCCGGTCGATTGTGGGGAATGCGGGGATTCTCGCGTCGTCGGTCGTTCTGAGGAAGGAAGGCGCCGGTCGGGATTTCCTGGTGCTTGACGCCGCCATGAACGACTTGGTGCGCCCGGCGATGTATGGGGCGCATCACGACATCGTCCCCGTGTCGGAGCCCTGTCGGGACAGTGCGATTGCGCCGATTGACGTTGTTGGTCCCGTCTGCGAGTCGGGAGACAGGTTTGCCGCTCAGCGTCTCTTGCCCAAACTGGAGGAGGGCGAGCTTGTAGTCATCAAGACGGCGGGCGCCTATTGCGCCGCAATGGCCTCGGAGTACAATTCTCGACCGTTGGCGCCGGAAGTCCTGGTAAGCGGCTCACGTTGGGCGGTTGTGCGGCGCAGGCCGCGGATGAAGGAATCGCTTGCCTTGGAATCCGTTCCCGAATGGACATGACGGTCAAGCGTTGCATTCCCCTTTGCCGCCAGCATCGGGTTGATTGAGGAGCTTTGCCAACGACAAGAGCGTCAGGCCGCTGCCCGGACGGTTGATTACGGGCAGGTAGCCGAGGAACAGTCAGCGGGTTTGAATGTGGAACGATTCAAGGGTGCGGCGGTTGTCATGACTCTTGTCGACAGGCTCCGCGAACAGGGCTGCTGGTGTGGCGAGACCCACATTGGATTTTGTGACGAAGAAGCTCGGCAACAAGAATGCCAGGAAACTGGAACGACTGGCAACAGTGTTGTTCATCACGCTGAACGATGAAGCGACAGAGTCCAAACATGCTCGGTCTGCCGGACTGTGCAAGTTGAAGAAGATTGTCTCCCTGGAGCAAGCGAACGAGCCGGTCGACGAGGTGGAGCGAAATCAGAACGATTGGCAGGAGGGCAAGCTTGCTTGAGGTGCCATGGCTGGACGATTGTGAGCAGACTTGGTGAATTGCCTGCCGAACACCTCAACTGGAATGGCGGTTGGGACCACGCACACACTCCTGGCCAATGCCGGCGCCATGGCTTGATGGCCCGCACAAGGGTTCGCCATGTTTCGGAGAGTGGAGAAGCGCAGGCGCCGAGCTTGGCAGCTCGCGGCAGTCCGAAATTCAACGCCACAATGGATACTGTTCCTGGCCGCAAAGTGTGGCGGCATGGACAGGCCGTCCCCTACAGACGCAGTGTTTCGGAGTCCGAGGAAAGTGATGGCAAGGATTG
>JAPOOS010000184.1 GCA_026713305.1 Paracoccaceae bacterium | reverse complement strand
TCTCCTGAATTCGTTTCAATTCACGCTTCTCACTTTGTTTTGCCACTCCGTCGGCCATGATCACTTCCTTGAGGAATTCGATCAGGTTGCCGGTGGTGGCTCTGTATTTGTAGTCGGAGTTCTTCCTGCTGAGCTCGGCAAACGTTCTTGCAACATCTTCGGTCCTGAACATTTCCAGGTCTTCCTTCACACATTCGAGTGCCAGATCTACAAACGCAGGCTCATAACCCCATAATTCCGAAAAGTACTCTTTCGTTGTCCGCAATTCCGCTTCATGAAATTCACCATCGGCGCCGGCAATCTTGAGCGCCATCGGCGCCAACAGGTCAAACACCTCCACGGCCAACTGATCAATCGGGGAGTTGACAATCCTGGGTTTGGCTTCGTCCCGGCCCCTATTCAGTTCAGCCTTTTTCCGAGCAAGCGTATACCCAACTCCTGAAGCGGCTGCCGCCAGAACAATCCAGCCAACCGGAGTGGCCGCGGTTGCCAAGCCGAGCGCTCCCAGGACACCTCCTGCCGGAAAGAACGTTGTGGCGACAATCGAGGACGAGGCAACCGCAGCCCCGGCGCTTGCGGCGCTCACCGCTCCCTTTGTGGTCAACAGAGCTTCCGAAAGGGATGTGCAGTCCAGGTCGATTCCCAGTTTGCCAGTGAACAACCACTCATCGCGGATTACAGAATCAATATCCAATGCATCGAAGCGGGCCTTGCGATCATCTCCACTCGACTCCTGGCCTTGAAGCTTGTCAAACGGCAGCATCAGTTCCCAAAAACGTTTGAGCTGCGGGATCTTGAACTCCGCCGATTCGCCATGCGCAGGACCACGCGCCGCGTACAAGGGACTGATGATCGGCTCCAACAAATGCGCAAGAATTGGAATGTTGGTCGTCAACCTGACTATCACGGCTTTGAGTATTGCGCCGGCGTATGCATGGGGATTGTGACGAACCAGTTCAAGGAACTTCTCGAGTATCTTCCGCCCGATCCAGATGGCGTTGGCGTCAGCCCAAACTTTCGTGCTGGAGAAGTCGAGCAGCATCTTCTTGGCTTCGGCGGACAATGGCAGCCCACCGATCCTCCGCACAAGATCTTCCATCGTGAGGTCGAACGAGTTGAAGTACTCAATTGCGCCAGGCTCGTCAAAGCCACTCGCTTCCACCTCAAATGGCTTCCCTGACTTTGGGTTGTATGCCTTGATTTTCATCTGATCATTGCTTCCTTCCCAAGGAACCTCTCCCCGTGGCCGCGATTGGCACATTGCAATCCGCAGAGCCTCTCAACCGCAGTCTTTCCAATGCAAGCCATTCAGGGTGCCGGGATGGTCGGCTTGTTTCCTGATCTGAGATTCTTGGGCCATGTGGCCGGTCGACATTGAATTCGACAGCTTGCATTTCCATAATCCTCGGCGATGTCAAGTGCAGGCCGCTTCGTTGCGGCAGAAGTCGATTGTGCTTGCCAAGGCATGTGTCAATGCCTTTGGCTTGAATCAGGATCATTGTGGTTCGACCGGCGTGTCGATCTTGTCCCTGCTGACACTCGGAACAACTTGCCTCACTTGGTGTTCCAATGAACGGCATTCTCAACTGCAAATGGTTGGATGTCAGGCTTTGGGATGCGGCCACGCAGGACGGTCCAGCATGTCGCTACCTGACGCTTGGGAAGTCCAACCATCGATGCTGCATGGGAGGCTGTTGACAACACTGCCCCTTCAGCAACGTGCGAGCTTTGGTCGTCACTGCAAGCGAATGCCTCACATGCACAATCCGGCTTAAAGTCAGTCGGTCCGCACATAGCCGTTTGATCAGCGTGATGGAGCGACAACACCTTCACTTCCTGTAGCCTGACTGGAAGGTCAAAGTCAGCGGAATTGAGAATGTGGGCATTCCGCAGGACATGGCAAACTATGAACATTGCACTTCACAACAATGGAGGTTGGAGGCTTTCGTGTCATGGTCCAAGGCCGCTCGGGAAACGAGTGGTCGTTTCGATTGCTGCACGCAGTCCGGATTTGCTGATGCGGGACGGAACGTCTTCGGACTGCTCCTTCCCAAACTGGGCAGCATGTGGCGTCCCTGCACCTCGCATCATGGACCTTCGCATTGTGGCCGATGCCACAATGTTCAAGCTTTCCAACGGTGTTCGAAGGATTGCGGTCACACCGCAAGAGGTTCAATGGCAGGGTCGAAATTGCCTCCGTTTCGGAGATCCACAAAGCGAAAGTGGCTTCAATTGAGAGACTTCTGCATCGAAATCCAAGACTAAACCAGGCAATGGGCAATCGCCCAATCATCGGTTGCATTTCCATCGTCAGGAGCGAATGTCGGAATGGACATGAAACCGACCCCGACATCCCCCAATCACGGATGGGACAGAAAGGGAGTTCCAGTGCGCTCCATGTTCCGAACGCATGCAGCCAGACACAACACGATTTGCACCAAGGCTTTGCTCAACGCACAATGCCTGCATCGTTCCGGATGCATTTTCTCCATGAGGCGTCCAAACAGCGTCCTTGTGTCCCGACGTTGGCACAGGATGCAATTCCCTTCATGCGGCGTCGAACAGTTCGACCTGCTGCACCGGCTGAAGCTGCTGGTCGCGGGCGACGGCTTCTTCAAGACAACAGGACAGCACAATGGTAGAGAAGCAATTGACGGGCAACCATTTTGATGGTTTTCCAATCGGCTCGCATCCCGCGACCCCTGGAAATCTCTTCCGCCACAAGGACTCTTCCGCCTACCCGGAATTCGTATGGCATTCATGACAACGGTGGTTTCATGGGCATCCAAATCCACTTCGACAGGTTTCACGACAGGATCAAGCTGTGCCGCGAAGACAGCTCCTACAGCAGGGCGCGGGAGCTTGACGACAGCATCAAGAAGGACATCTCCACCGCATTCAGGAAAGCAAGGCACCCTCTTGCAAGCGACTTCATCCGAGGTTCGTTCAGCACGCACACGGGAATAGTGCCAATATCCGGTGTCCATGACATTGACCGTGGCTTGGTCCTCGATACGAGGAGCGCTCCCAAGAATCCGGTGCTTCCCAAGAAGAAAGCGCTCGCCGTGCTTGAAAGCAGGGGATTGAGCAATGCGAGGATCAAGAGACATTGCATCACGGCGTACGACGCCAGCGAGAACATCCACATCGACTTGGCCATCTACCAGGGATTTTCTGGCATGTACAAGCTTGCCAAAGGCAAGAAGTACTCGAACGCGCGCAACCGGAAGTGGTCAAGGGACGACCCGGATGGCCTTGTCGACTGGATCAACGACGACAGCGACTATGGCAGCGAGCGCAAGGAAGTGCTTGCACAGTTCCGGCGGCTGGTGAGATACCTGAAACGATGGCGCGACGTACAGTTTGACGAAGAGCGGGCGGCGAGGATCCCATCGATCGGATTGACAATCATGGTGAAGGATCAGCTACGTTGGTCCTTTGGCGCTGGGGGTCACAGGCAGGACTTGCGCGCATTGCGCAAGACCGTGGAAGCGATACTCAACTCAAGGCACTTTGGCGGCGTTTCTCGCGGCCTGATTACCCTTGAATTATGTCTACCCACGCGACCCTGGGATGTGGTATTCGGCAAGCCCTGGATTGCCGGAGAATATCTCTACAGACGGCTGTTGCATCTCAGACGTGGGCTTGCAGAGGCGGAAGGGCTGATCGACGAACGCCACCAATGCATGATCTTGAACAAGTTCTTCGGCAGCGACTTCAAGGCGCCGACAACAATGAATCTAATCCCCGTCAGGTAGACCGCAATGCACTTGAGCGCCGTCATTCTTTCCGTATCCCAAGACGAATGAACTGGCATTGATACAAGAACTGCTGCAGGACTTCCGGCCGTGACGCGCCGGTACAGGACAAGGGATCGAAGCTGAAGGTCAGATTCTTCGTGTGGAAGCGGAGGCCATTGCTTGCCCCCAAGTTGCCGGATCAACCATTGAGATCAACCACCGACCCTTTTGTCGCCAGGCATTTCTGCAGCAAACTGTACAGGCGCTCTCGAACGCAAGCATCGATTCCGGACAGGATTGAATCAATGATGGAACTGAAACAGCCGTCAACATCGACTGGCCCAAGATGACACCTTGGCCGAACATGCAGAATGCAGGCACAGTCCGCTATTGTCACTTCACAGTGGTTCTGAATCTCTGGGTTGCGGTTTCGAATCTTCGGGTTTGGGATAGGCTTTGCTCATTTTGTCCCTGGCCTTGTCGACGGTGAACATCCAGCTTGTCCGTCCCTTGTCTTCATTTCTCTGTTTCATCGGGGCCGCGACCTCCGCTTCAAGGGTCTTCCTGTCGGGAATGCGTCGATTGAGACACACGCATCCCTTGACAACTAGGGGAGTATGCGGGCATTTGACAATCCCAACAAACCGTCGGCTCTGAAAGCAGCATGTCTCAAACCTCCAAAACCACCCTGCAACGACACTTTATCCATTGCGTGGAAGTGCAGCGCGCATGACTGTTGGCTCGGGTGAGGTCGTGTTCCGCATGGGACAAGCCCCTTGCACTGGAGTTGGCATACGCTGGACGGACGAGGAATTGAACGCTGCGTTGAATGGCCCGGTTGGGGCAGTGTTGTTTGACGATGAAGGAAAGGCGCTCATCGCCAAGTCTCTGCAAGGCGTGGCCGACTCAGAATTTGCCAACGAGAACTTGCGCCGCCTGATGGAAGGACCCGAGAGTATCAAAGACTGGAGGGTTGGCGAGGCAATTGCAGAGGCTTATCTTGTTTCGCATCGTAAGTGCACCTTCCCCTGGCCAACCGGACGCGACGAGAAGAGGAGAGGCTCCAGCTTGCCTGGGGCTGACCTGGTTGGATTCGGGACCGACAGCGAAGGCCACTGCTTCGCGTTCGGCGAGGTCAAGACATCGAGCGAAGCCAAATATCCGCCTGGAGCAATGTACGGTAGTGGGGGATTGAAGCAACAGTTGGAAGACCTGTGCAACAACGTAAGCAGCCGAAATGATCTCGTGAAATACCTACTCTTCAGGTCCACTTCGGTGCCCTGGAAGAAGCAATTCGAGCGCGCCTTGCAAAGGTTCTTGAACAACAACTCCGATTGTCAACTCTATGGATGCCTGGTTCGGGACGTCAAGCCACATTGCGACGATTTGCGGGTGCGGGTTGCAAGTCTTGGTACAGGATGTCCCGTAGGAACGCGCATCGAGTTGCTTGCAATATATCTGCCGCATAGCAGGCTGGATGGCATAGGAGCACAAATCCTGCAGCGTAGGCGGCCGAACTGATGAGTCTTTCCAACGAAGCGCTAGACGAACTGAACAAGCATTGGGCAGTTTGCGCAATTGGTTCCAACGACCGTGAGCGAGCGGCTCAACTCGTCAATCACTTTTTGGCAAAGCGGTCGGTGGGAGAACAGATCACGTTTTCGTTCAAGGAGCAGGACGAGGATGAACGCCTCTTGGAACGCATGGCGCTTGCCTATGAATTGGCAGCCATTGAAGGGCTGGACGAGCTCAGTCGGCCGTCCGGAGCAAACAAGCCTCTCCGAGACCAAGCAGCAGCAGCAGCATTTCGCGCATTTGACATCCGTCGCCTCCTTCCAGTTCCGATTGAGGCGCATGCGCGCATGTATGTCGTTCTCCAACTATCTGCTGTTGCCTATTGCGGTGATCGTTGGACCGATCTGCGACGCTGGTATCGGGAACAGGAAAACGCGTCGAAGTCACCGGACATCACTGAAACGGAATGGGACCACAGAGTTCTCAGCAGACTATTTGATTGCTGGGTTAGTCTCTTTCGCAAACAAGGTTGGAAGGATCTTTCCCGCATAGCTGAAATCATCGCCTGCCTTCGTGAAGAACAGAACATTCACGAGAAACGCCTGCTTGAAAAAGTGTCGAAGACGGGAGGTCGGGCAATCGCATTCCGACTTGCGGCGCTCTACAACTGGGCGAAGGCTACGGAGACGCTTGCAACCTACATGTTGCAAGGCGAACCAGCAGATCCATTCGGTGTTTTCGACAAACACTTTGATGCAGGCATTGAGGCAGCGGCCGCCTCAGGCGATGCAAAGCTCGACATGGTGCTGCGATGGCTTCACCCGACAGCGCGCATAATGGTTACAAATTCACTCTGGTGGTCGACGCGGACAGCCGGCCCGAGAATTTCGGAATTCGTGCGCAGGCTGACGAAGCGGGAACACCAGGCAATGTTCGAACTCCTGCCGCCGCAGCGCGCAGCTCTGGTCGAACAAGGACTGCTTGATCAGGCGAAGACTGCAATAGTGGTGGACATGCCCACTTCCGGCGGGAAAACCCTTCTCGCACAGTTCCGAATGCTGCAGGCGCTGAACCAGTTCCAGTCCGACAAGGGCTGGGTCGCATATATCGCACCCACCCGCGCCTTGGCAGCACAGATTGCGCGAAGCTTGCGAAGAGACTTCGAGCCAATCGGGCTGCGCGTCGAGCAGCTGACCGCAGCCGTGGATGTTAACGCGTTCGAGAACGAGATGCTCTCGAAGATTGACCGCACATTCGACATCCTGGTGGCGACTCCCGAGAAGCTGTCGTTGGTAATCCGCAACAAGAAGGTGGATCGTCCTCTCGCCTTGGCCGTGATGGACGAAGCACACAACTTGGCATCCGAAGGACGAGGCCTGCGGATTGAACTGCTTCTGGCGACAATAAAGAGGGATTGCCCTCAGGCGAACTTTCTGCTGCTGATGCCGTATGTAGAGGACACAGAGCCGGTTGCCCGTTGGCTGGCGCACGATGTGGAGGCGGGAAACTCAATAAGTCTCGGCACGGTCCCGTGGAAGCCCAACGAGAGAATCATTGGCGTTTACCGGGCAGTTGCCGATGACAGCGTTCGCGCCGGCTGGCACTTGAAATTCGAGACGCTGACAACGACAGACAAGGCGATGCTACTTGGAGGCACTCATCGTGTAGGTGAAGTTAGGCCGATCAATGTGCCGAAGAGCCAAGTGCTTTCGAAGGGATCGCAAAAGGGTTTCGGGCTGCAGACAGCGGCCATCGGAAAGGTTTTGTCAGCGAAGGGTACGAGCGTAGTAGTTGCGAACAGAATATCCTCAGTTTGGACAATGGCGAAAGTAGCAGCTTCAAGCCTTTCCGAAACAGTTGAACCGGCACCAGAAATCAGGCTGGTTCAGGATTTCCTGCGAACGGAGTTTGGCGAGAATTTCATACTAGTAGACTTGCTAGGAAAAGGCGTGGGCGTGCATCATGCGGGACTATCCGACGATGTCAGGACGCTAATGGAGTGGCTCGCGGAAGAGGACAAGCTTCGAATGCTCTGCGCGACCTCCACGATTGCGCAAGGCATGAATTTTCCAGTTGCTTCCGTCTTCCTGGCTTCGCGCTATGTCCCGCATGTTGGTCATTCCCCAGAGATGGCTCCGCGGGAGTTCTGGAACCTTGCGGGACGTGCTGGACGAATTGACCACGACAGCGTCGGTGTCGTCGGCTTATGCCAAGGGAAGGATCGCGACGCGACAATCAATTTTTTGAGCCGAAGCACCGGCGCTCTCGTATCCCGCCTGTTGGCTGAGCTGAACAAACTGGAGAAGCAGGGATCATTGGCACAGCTCTCGGAGGTGCTTGGGCAGGATCAGTGGGTGGATTTTCGTTGCTACATCGCTCATCTCTGGGCACAAATGGGTAACCTCGATGTGATGCTTGCGGAGTCGGAGCAGTTGCTTAGGCAAACCTATGGATACACTTCGATGCGGAATGACCCGACTCAGGTCGAAAAAGCGGATGCTCTGCTGGATGCGACGCGCAGTTACGTTCGCAAGCTCGCAAGGATGCCGCCAGGCACCGCGGAGCTTGCCGATTCGACCGGCTTTTCGCCCGAAGGAATCAAAAAAGCCATAAGGGGCATTGGACGCTTGGAAGACAACCTATCGGCGTCCGATTTGGCACCGGAAAGCCTTTTTGGCAAGGATGGAAGAATGGCCGACCTATTCGGCGTCATGTTGAAAATGCCACAACTAATGAAACAGTTGTCCGAGGTGAGCGGACAAGGGGCCAAAGAACGTCGGCTTTCCGACATCACCGCGGACTGGGTAAATGGAAGGAGCCTTGAAGCCATCGCCAGAGAGCATTTCAAGCGCGAGAAGGACGACGAAGAGGGCACCGCAGCGCTGACAGATGCATGCAAGGCGATCTATCGCGTCATTGCAAACAACGGAACGTGGGGCGTTTCGGCACTCAGCCGGATGTCGGACATAAAGCTCGATGAATTGTCGGAAGATGACAAGCGTCGGATCAACGCGGTCCCCGCAATGATCTATCACGGCGTGCGCAGCGAGGATGCTGTTCTGATGCGAATGAACTCCGTGCCGCGGAGCGCGGCTGAGAAACTCGGGGCATTCTACAGACAAGAAGCGCGCGAAGATGCGCAACAATACTCGGTAGCGAACGCCAGGCGCTTTTTGAAAGATCTTGACTCCGCTGACTGGGACCGCGTGAGACCACAGGACGCGCCACTTTCAGGGGCCGGATACAAGAGAGTATGGGAAGTACTTTCCGGTGAAGCCGGTTGAACTATGGAAATTTGTTTCGCACGCAGTGTTTGAGTTGGAACTGTTGGCATCCACATTGTCCCGCTCTTGTTGCAATCTACTCACTCGGATCACACGGCGGCAAATGGCGCGTTGAACCATTGTCCAATCACCTCTGGCTGCGGCCAGATTTCGCGTGCCATGCTTTGCGTCCCTACCCTCACGTTCGCTTCCATGGCGTTCGGCCTGCGAACAGCTTCCTCGCTCCGTGCATGGCTTGGAGTGAGACAGTTCCTCAACAAATTTGGTTCTCCACTTGCGCCGACACTGCCTGCAACAGCCATCTGTATGGACGAGAGTGTCGGCCTTTCCATTTGCCAGTGCGCATTCCAAAGGACGGTTCGAACGGCAGCTGCGGACTTTCAGCTCAGGCACAAACTGTGACCAACCGGACATTCATGAAGACTTGCAGCTTGGAGAAGGGAATGAACTCCTCGAAGTCTGGCCCTTGGTTGACCGCAAGCTCCAATCATTGGCAATCGCCTCGGGTCGACTCGAAGGAATGCCTACAACTGTTCTCCCCAGACGCTCAGCGCAGCAACCAGATTGGATTCGAACCAAGTGCGAAATCTCTTCTCGATCACTTCTGGGGGGCTGGTTTCCGCCGCAAACCGAAAGGGATCATCGGACAACACTTCGTTGCGCCACCGGCGGGAACTTGAACCGTCGTCATGCTCCAGCGGCCAAGTCAGAAACATTGTCGCAGCGTGAAGGTCAGCCGCCCTGCCCACGGCGTGAAGCGACAGGACAATCCGGCCACCCTCTCCCTCGAGTTCCGGGAGGCTCAGGCGAAGCATCGCCCATCTGCGTGGACGCTTGAGATCCGCATGGTATTGATGCCTCCGCGCAGCTTCCATGATCTGCCATGACCACCAATCACGCGTGTCCTCATCATCTGTCCCAACATGGCATTTGAAACTGACCTCCTGACCTCCGAAGGCCAGTTCCAGTTCGCCCCGCGACTCGTCAAGTCGAACCCTTGCACTTTCGATCAGGCGGTCTAGGACTTCCGCGGCGCGCTCACGCGAAGCTGACTTTCGGCGCCGCACTCGCTTGGCGAGAGTCTGTGCGACATTGAGCAACGGCTTGCCGCGAAGTTCCCGAAACATCTCTATCGACGCTCGCAGATCCTCAATCTGAACATCGGCGAACAGGTCCACCAGCGGCTTGAGATCTCCGTCGTCGGCAGACTCCAGCCCTTCAAGATATCGCTTACGATGCTCATGATCTCGAATGACAAGAACCAAGAAATCGGCCTTTAGAAACACTGCGCTTGCGAGTGCGCGGGCCACGCGCCCGTTGCCGTCCTGAAATGGATGAATCTGTGTAAAGCGATGGTGAAGCCATGCCGCTTCCACTTCCACGCATGTATCTCCATGCTCATTGTGCCACGCCAGCAGCCTCTCGATCTCGGTCGGCACGTGTTCTGGAGGACAATACAGGTGGATCGAACCGTCAGGGCGTTTGGGGTTGTTCGATTGCCGCTTCCAATCACCCTTTAGCAGTTGAACCCTTATGCGCCGTCCCTGCTGATCCTCGGCATCGCAGCAATCTTGACTACGCGCAAAACAGGCGTGAAGTTCCTTGACGAAGGATGTGCCAATGGCGCGGTTGCCATCAACAACATCCACGACCATTTCGAGAGCTTCTCGTTGGTCGGTGATCAAGGCTCGGGCTGTTTTGTTGATCATGCCTCGGGCATGGAACTGCCCGAGCGCATCCATTCCGGCTTGTGCTATCTGCGCGGTTGCGCCGCGGTCCACGTGATACAGTCTCTCAATGATGCCTGTCTCGACAGCCCATCTTGCGGCAAGTTCCTCTTGGAGCTTCCTGAGCTTGGCTTCGTCCTCAACGAGAGCGCGATCTTCGAGCCACTGCTTGTGGACTGCCCGGAGATCATCGCGGCACAAGTCTCGCCAGTCGTCAGGCAGATCCTCGATCTCTCTCCAACCGTAGTTCAGAGTGTCTGCCGTGGGAGTGTATGGCTCCATTTGTGGCATGCTCCAAGCGGGTGCAGGTTTGGGGACCGACAGCAACCGTGCACAAGTAAAGTTGCCGCCTGCCACCGTCAAGTTGACCTGGATGTGGTGAGGAATTCTGCCTGCCTGCCCACCTTTGGGCCTTTCCAGGATTTTGAATTCACTGCGGGCCTGTTCATTGCAGCCAAAGTGCTGAGTTTTGCCAGTTCAATGAACCTTCCGGCCGCGGCATTCTTGAAAGCGGAGCGGCAGTTGAGCCTGTCTTGCCCTGCCCCTTTGACAGTGGTGCCCTGGTCTGCCTCCAAGAGGACAATTGCATCCTGGCCGTCTCAACAGTCCAAGTCAGGGCGTTGCGCCCATGACCTTGGTGCGCTCGATGGATCACGTCGAGCATGACCGA
>JAPOOS010000167.1 GCA_026713305.1 Paracoccaceae bacterium | reverse complement strand
CCCCTTGCAAGTCGCATGCGATGGCTCCGCAGCATCATGTCGAGCACGAACATCTCGTCCTCGGAGACGACGTTGCTAGCCGGTTCGTCGGGATTGGTGCGGGGACGCAGCCGCGCCGGATGCTGGTCGTTTCGGCCCGCGAGCGCACTCGTTCTGGCAAAAAGCCGCTGCACTGGCTGCTGATGGCGACCGTCGGCGAGGCCGATGCGGAGACCGCCCAGCGTCTGGTCATCTGGTATCAGACACGCTGGGTCGTCGAGGAATATTTCCGCGCCTTGAAGAGCGGCACGCACATCGAGGACCGCAAGCTCAACGAGGCCGACGACCTGCGCAAGTGCCTCGCCTTCGACGCCATCACCGCTTGGCGGGTTGGCGAACTGGAGTGGCAAGCCCGCACCAATCCCGACGAACCGGCTCGCAACGTCGTCTCCGAGGACGAGACCGTCGTGCTCAGGGAACTCTTGCGGAGCCATGGCATCCGACTTGCAAGGGGACCTCCCACGGCCAGCAGGATCGTCTTCTATCTCGGTCGGCTGGCCGGATTCGCCCAATCCAGGCGGCAGCCACCGCCCGGCGTCCGAAAGATGTGGCAGGGCTACGTCAAGCTGCAAGCGGCAATGCGTTACGACAAACAAACGAAGGCAATGTCACAGAGGCTGGCGCAATGAAAGTGGGAATTGACGAAAAGAGAGCGGAAACTGGAAAAACGGGAGCGGGAAATGAACTGATTCATATGTGTATAAGTGATAGATGCTCGGATGGGCAAGCCAGGGCAAAGCCGTCGCCCGTGTGTGCAAGCGCTGCAACACACAGGAAATGAACATCCATCATCGTGACATTTTGAAGGCCGTGTCCTCTGGCTGCCATGGCGTCGTGGTACTTGTCGTTCCCGACAGACCGACGCTCATCCGCCTGCCGGCTTACAGTTGGTTTCTGATAGTAGTTTTTCGTGGCTCTTGTCGAACTTGCCGTTATCAGGCACGCGGTAGACCTTACCTTTCGGTTTTGGAATCAGCTTTAGATTCTTGAAATCCTTCATCAAGTCTTTGTCGTCAGTAAAGAGGAGTCGGGCGCCGCTTATTCTCGCCAATCCCAGTACATGATGATCATTGGACAGGCAGAGACCACCCTTCTTCAGTTGCCGCTCTTCCTTCTTGACTTTGTCCTTCGCAAATTCACGCACTTTGCCACTCCTAATTGCTTCAGCAAACCACTGAGCAATCTTTCCCGAAGGTTTGTTATCAATCAGTTCCTTCTTAAGTTTTCCACCAATAGCCAAAACCAGTTCTCCATTTTCAACGCGCTTGAGGAATTTGCTTGCCGCACTGGACAAGTCGTTGCTTCCACGGAACACCATTCCCTTGACGCTGTTGTCGAGCATCGCGCACATGCTAAATGCCAAGCGTGTTCTTGAGCTCATCCATGAAGAATTGTCGATAGCCGGAAGGTGCATTCATGACGTTTCCTTGTTCGTCGATTTCGAGCGAATGGATGCACACTGCCAAATGACGACGCTCGAAGAAGAGAATGGACACATCCTTTGGCTTGAGACTTGAGTGTTTGTCCCGCACAACCGTGCGAATTCTATCGGCCAAGAAATCACTGTGTGTTTCAACTATAGCCTGCGTTTGTCTACCGGCTATTTGGCACAAGGTACTTCCCAAAGCTGCCTGGGCACTCGGGTGGAGGTGGACCTCGGGTTGCTGCAGCAAGAACAAGCTTGGCTTGCTGGCTTCAAAGAAGACGGCCAACAAGGGAAGGATCTGGCTAACTCCGTAGCCAACATCGATTAGGTTCCGCCAAGGACCCTTCAAATTCCCGCCGTGTTTCCTTACCTGAATTTGAAAAGGTTCGTTGCCTCTTTTTCCGTATTGGCGAACTCTAATCTCATCAAACATCCCACTAGAGTGACCGAACTCTTCCATTTTCTTCTTAAGTTCTTGCCACTTCGCCGGATTGTGCAGTGCAAGTTCTGCCAATTCGGCTGGAATGTCTTCACCTGCATGGTTCAAATCTGTTCGGCCGGGGTCGTATGTGCGCTGTGGGCGAGAACGAACTGGGGCGAGTGCAACCGGTAGCCCTCCAATCATGCGAGCAAGAATCCAACTCATTGAATACAACTCGCTGAAATCCTCATCTGACATCGTCAGTGAATCATTCTGAGGAACAAAATCCTTACGGAATGATCTGAAAACCACGTCATGGGATCGAATAATTGACCGTTCGTTCTCCTTTGCTCCTCGTTCAATCTTCCAGCATCCCTTTGGGGTTTGAGTATGGACTTCAACCCCTTTCTCTTTGGATTCCCACACAACGCTAGAAGATCCAACTGCCGTGTCCAATTTTTTTATTGCTGGGTTGGACTGGCTTTGACCAAATTCAGCCTCCAAGTGCCAATTCTGCCCTGTTGACTTTGCTTTGCCACTGGCACCCAATTTGAAGCTAGTCGCTCTCCCGCCGCGACCTCCCCTATGATGTGCTATCTCGTAAAATGTACCAAGATCAAAGGGGCCGCTCTTAAACTCAAAATTTGAACCAGGCTCGTTCGCGAATCTTGCCACGGCATTGATCGCTGCGAGGAAAGATGTCTTGCCTGTACTATTCTCCCCGACAAGCAAGGTTAGTGGAGCAAGCCGGGCAGATTGCCGTTCCAGAAAGCAGCGGAAGTTTTCAAGCGTAATCGAGTCGATCATGTTTCCCAACCAGCTAGCACTATAAACCTGCCCCAAGCCCAATACACTAATTTGGAGCCAATCAACGACAAGTGCAATGTGGGAACGGGATTGGGAATTGCCACATTATACCAAAGCGCTTTAGTTTCGACTCTTGGTTGCATTCCGCCTTTTCGCGGATTCAGCACATGCCGGGAGCGGCATGGAGAGTCCTGACTTTGGGGGTGCAATCGGTCTCGATTCAGTCCAATGGAGAGTTCTAACAACAACACTT
>JAPOOS010000107.1 GCA_026713305.1 Paracoccaceae bacterium | reverse complement strand
CCCGCCACTAACCGAAAGCGTGTCTCCCCCAGGCCAGGCCCATGCTTTCCGCGGGTTGGCGGCGGCAATTCCATTTCTCGCGTCCATCCATCCTTTTCGACAGTCGATCAACGCCTTTGAAAGTGGTCTCGAATCGCTCTCGCGCCAATGCTGGCGGCGGTGATGGGCAATGATTGGCGATGATGACAAGACCTGCTGCGTCAGGGGCCTGCGGGCATTTGCAAAGGGGACATCAGGATTGGTCGGGCAGCAATCGACGGACAACGGCATTCTGGCGAGCATGCAATCCGCTTTCGTCCAGCAGGCCACGGTGCCTTCGGAACGAGTTAACTGGGCGCGAGGCAGGGGAATGCGCTCGCTCTTCGGTCAGTCGGTCGCCGTGTCGAATTCAGCGTCCCTGCACAAAGCCTTGAGCTCTCGATGAAGGGCACAACCCAGTTCAAGAGTTCCATTGCCGTTTCCAGGAACGCTCCACTGTCCGGCCGTCCTTCTGCGTTGCATTGATGCCTCGAAAGCGGATCACCGAGACTCACGGGAAGAGTCTCCTTGCAGCAAATGCGGCACAGTCCAGTTTGATGGCTTCTTGGAAATCGAGCTCGGCGATCCTGATCGGCAACGCAAGCGACGGCGCACGCAGCTGCACAGGCGTGAGTGTCCGGAACTTGGGCTGTGATGGGCATCGAAATGTTCTTGCCGCCATGCTCGGGCGTCAGGCGCCGCCGCTCCCGAGACAGGCATGCGCTTTCTCCATGTGCACTGACGCATGACGTGCATTGCCGTGAAGAACGCTACACGTCGAAAAACACGGTTTCTCCTTCGCCCTGGAGCCGAATGTCAAAGCGGTAGTGATTGTCGGAAACGCAACTGGCAATCAGAGTCTGAATACGGCACGCATGCTCCAGTTTGGACAGGACCGGGTCCTGTCTGTTGCGTTCGGCCTCGTCCGGGAAATACATGCGCGTGTGCAATCCGAGATTGACGCCGCGCGCCACAATCCAGAACGAGATGAATGGCGCCTGCATGCGGCCGTCGACAAAGGGTGTCTCGCCCGGCTTTATGGTTCTAAAGGAGAATTCTCCTGTTTCCGGGTCGGTGGCTTGGCGGCCCCATCCGGAAAACCCTAAAGAGCTTTGTCCGCGCCGGTCCTGCGGTGAGTTGAACAGTCCCTTGTGGTCTGCCTGCCAGATTTCCACCATGCCGTCCTTGACCGGCGTGCCGATGCCGTCGAAGACACAGCCCTCGACGACAATGCGCTGGCCGGGGACCCCATTGTCGAACAACCTTTCTCCAAGGTCCTGTCCTCTGTAGGCGTAGGCCAGACCAATGCGGTTTGGCGTGCAGCCGATATGCACAAAGGGACCTGCGGTTTGGGACGGCGTTTCATGCAGAACTCGACTGCGGATTGCCATGGGTCAGGACCGATTTTCGAACTGCGACGAACGACGACCACGAAGCACGATGTCGAACCGGTAGGCACGGGCGTCCATCGGGACCGTGTTGGCCAGGTCCAGTCGTGCAACCAGACTGTCCACAAGGCTGGGTTCGGGTATGGAGTTCACGATCGGACAGTGAGGGATCAGCGGGTCGCCCTCGAAATACATTTGTGTAATCAGCCTCTGAGCCAAACCGGCGCCGAACAATGAAAAGTGAATGTGTGACGGCCGCCAGTCGTTTATGCCATTTGGCCATGGATAGGGTCCTGGCCTTACTGTCCGAAACTCGTAGCCTCCCTCAGCGTCGGTAACTGTTCGTCCGAACCCACCGAAACTCTCGTCCAGCGGCGCCAGGTAGCCGTCCTTGAAATGGCGATAGCGCCCTCCGGCGTTTGCCTGCCATATTTCGACGAGCACACCGGGGACACCCTTGTCGCGTTCATCCAGCACTCTGCCGTGCACAATGATTCGCTCTCCCAATGCAGGCCGCATGCCGGCATCTGCATAGTTGACAGTCAGGTCATTGTCGTCGTCGCCTAGAATGCCATGCCCAAACACCGGTCCGGTCAGTTCGGAGAGACTGTTTGGGATGGACACCAATGCCAGCTTGGGCGAACGAACGACACTGCTCTTGTATCGAGGGGTGTAGGCAGGTGGATGGCGGTGAAACTCGCGGTGGAAGAATCCTTCCACAACCGGCTCCTGTTCCTTCGTTGCAAGCTTGCTAAACTTGATCATTGGCGCTCATCGCGGCGAGTGTTTTCTTGGCAATCTTGAATGCCCGATTGGCGGCAGGCACTCCGGCATAGACAGCGACATGAAGGAGCGCCTCGGAAATGTCCTCTTCACTGGCGCCGGTGTTCTTGGTTGCCCGTACATGCATGGCCACCTCCTCGTCATGCCCAAGTGCGGCGAGCAGAGCGATGGTAACTATCGAACGTTCGCGCAGCGTAAGCTGTTGCCGCGACCAGACGCCGCCCCACGCTGTCGACGTGATCAGTTCCTGAAACGGCCTGTCGAACTCGGTTGTCCTGAGGACAGCTTCGTCTACATGGGCATTGCCAAGTACCTTGCGGCGGGTTTTCATGCCAGTGGAGGTCATTGCCAAAATGCGATCATGCAACCAGTCCCAGCTTTCTGAATGAGGTGGCTCGTGCCCTGTCCCTTGGCGCCAGTCGCGGCAAACGAGCATCAAGGAGACCACCGGATTGCAGCGATGTTAAGCGGGGGAGTTGGACTTGACAAGCGGGAAGCGACTCGCTCCGGAAGCCAGCAAGGCACACAATCCGAGGAATCCGGCTCAGTCTCCACTTGAGCGAACAGATAGACGTGCAGCCTCGAAAGCGCCGCAACCGAAGTCCAGCACGAGAGCAATTCGGTGTTGCAGGTCAGACCTTCGAGTTGACGGGCAAAGACAGTCGAGGATGCCAGGATTCGCTGAGTCGGTCTTTCCGGCAATTGCGAATGTGGCGAGAGGTCAATTCGGACAACACTCGAACAATTGCAGAGATCGGGAAGCAACCGCCGGACAGCGGGATCAAGGCGATCATGCAACTGGCCGTCGTCCAGCATGTCTCGCCTTCGCCTTCCTCGCACAACGCCGTGAAATCCCGATGCAGGGCGCTGAGCGGATCATTCCACATCCTACGGATCAGTTCGAATT
>JAPOOS010000158.1 GCA_026713305.1 Paracoccaceae bacterium | reverse complement strand
GTCACTGGACCCAGCTTCGGCAGGCTGGCTTGGCCGTTCGAGTGACCGAGAACGCGTGCGCCTCTCCGGTCTGTGGAACAACAATCACGTGGATGAAGCCTATCACCCGTCGTTTCTTGATCTGATGGAAAAGCGCATCGATCAGGCTACATCGCCGTGACGCAAAACAGCGAGTACCTCAAACGACTCCGACCCGATCGACGCCGGTCAACACCAAGTCACAAGCCAATATTGAAATCGGGCGAATAGTTGCCCATGGCAGCTAAAACCGGACGCGATTCGAATCACTGGTCGTCCACTTGCTGCCGGCGCGTGGCAAACGAATCTCGCAGGAAGTCCCCAGCCATTCCAACGCCTCTCGTCTCGGCGCGACGGCAGGACGGCGGCAACCCCGAGCGTGGACACCAGTCCGGTTTGTTTGCAAGAAACCATTGGAGCTTGAAGGATATCTCTTGTGGCAATCATGCCAGGAGACATTGCCGGTGTATGGCGGAGATGGAGGGATTCGAACCCTCGAGACGGTTCCCCGTCTACTCCCTTAGCAGGGGAGCGCCTTCGACCACTCGGCCACATCTCCGCTGTCCATGTAATGCTTCCCGCACCACATTTTCAAGTCCAAAAATCATCCGCAGGCTTTCCCGGGAAGTTTTGGTTGCAATACTGTAACCCACGGTGGCTGATCCAGTTTCAGTCCTGCGCGCAGTTGCGTCCCTGTTCGGGCCACGCTCTTTCAGCTGGAATGAACAGGCAGGACAGTTTCGACAAATCCAAAGGAGTGCAAGAGCCATTGAGCTGGCTCTTGAATGGCGCGCCAATTGACATTGTTGGGAATTTCCCTGACTGATGCCATCAAGGTTGACTGATTCCAGAGAGAGTGCCCCTGACCACAGCAAGACTCACCTTGGCGCAACTGCATGATCTTGCGAACATTCTTGGGTCCTGCCCAAAGCGGGATTCACAAGTCGTTCAGGACTTGAGCTAGCGTCTTGTCACAGTGACTAAGATGTTGTGAGACATGCTGTTCCCGAGCCGGAAGCCTGTCGGAATTGATCACAGCCCGCATGCTCCCGCGATTGTCCAGAATTGCGTTCATTGAAGCTGGCACGATCAAGATCGAAAATGGTTTGTTGCTCGCTCGGCGGAGTGACATGAAAGTGTCCCGTCCAGTCTGCCTCGGCGGGTTGGATCTCTTCCTGAGAATGCTTGATTCAAACCGCGGCGGATCTTGCCAAGCCAGCCATGAAATGGTTTGAAGGCACGCGGTTGGCAACTTGACGGCGAACAACACGCGCCAAGGGTCCAGGATCGCAGTCGAGCCGATACGCTTGAGGAACTGAATGCAGACGCCATATCGGATGAAATAGATGAACAAGAGACAATCACAGCAAATTTCCGCCAAGTCCGGATTTGATTGGGCCGATCCCTTTCTTGTCGACGAACAGCTGGAGGAGGAGGAACTCTTGATGCGAGATGCATCTCGCGCGTTTTGCTACGAGCGCCTCGTTCCCAGGATCGATGCGGACTATCAGAACGAAGACACGGATCCTGAACTGTTCCGACGCATGGGTGAAGCTGGGCTTTTCGGAATCACGCTGCCGGAGGAGTTCGGAGGATCCGATGCCGGCTATGTTGCCTACGGACTGGCAACCCGCGAGATTGAGAGAGTGGATTCCGGCTATCGCTCCATGATGAGTGTGCAGTCTTCGCTGGTCATATATCCAATCCTCACTTTCGGCAGCGACTGGCAGCGGCAAAGGTACCTCCCACGCCTGGCAAGCGGAGAGCTGATCGGATGCTTCGGATTGACCGAGGCTGAAGCTGGCTCGGATCCTGGTGGCATGAAGACAACTGCTTCAAGGACAGAATCCGGTTACCGCATTCGAGGCGTCAAGTCATGGATCTCGAGTTCACCGGTAGCCGACCTGTTTGTCGTGTGGGCAAAGTCGGATGCCCACAACGGCGCGATTCGCGGCTTTCTTCTGGACAAGGGGTTGCCTGGCCTGTCGGCGCCGAAAATAGACGGGAAGCTCTCCCTGAGAGCGTCGATAACCGGTGAGATCGTGATGGACGATGTGGAAGTCGACGAAAGCGCCATGCTGCCAAGTGCAAGCGGACTGAGCGGACCGTTCAGCTGTCTGAACCGGGCCCGGTATGGGATTGCATGGGGAACGATGGGCGCTGCCGAAGACTGCTGGTACCGGTCTCGGCAATACGGACTGGATCGGCGACAGTTTGGTCGGCCGCTGGCTCAAACACAGTTGTTCCAGAAGAAGCTCGCCGACATGCAGACGGAAATCGCGCTGGGTCTACAAGCTGCGCTCAGAGTGGGCCGTTTGATGGACCAGAACAGGTTCAGCCCCGAAATGGTGTCCATCGTCAAGCGAAACAACTGCGGCAAGGCCTTGGAAATCGCCCGCATGGCCCGGGACATGCATGGCGCCAATGGCATTCAGGCTGCCTACCAAGTCATGCGTCATGCCCAAAACCTGGAAACTGTCAACACCTATGAAGGCACGCATGACGTTCACGCCCTGATTCTCGGCAGAGCTCAAACGGGCTTGCAAGCTTTCTTTTGACGTCCAGCGAAGCGCACATTGCAGGAATACCCGTTCGAAGCGCCTTCCGGACAGCGAGGTCGCTTGGTCTTCAATGGCATGCAAAGACATAACAATCCGACGCTGTGTTCAAACAGACTTCCTTTGGGTCGCCAGCCGCAGGGCCGGAATTCACAAGTCGCGTGGAGCTGACACGCAGCCGACACGTTGCGCGTTCGGCTTCCATCTGCCTGCAATGCCCTGCGCGGGCGTTGGCGGACCGCTGTTGGGGAGGCGGCAGAGTGTTGGATTGGTCCTGCCGGGCGACACGCAACTGGCTTTGAACCAAGTCCCAACAACATGATTGGAATGCTGGCTGAACTTTGATATGTTGCCGCTTTTGCAGGGTTGAAACATGGCTTTTCCTGACGCGATCACTGAAGATTCTGTCAAGGCAGGTAAACTTTCGTCACGCCAAATTGCCCTCAATTTCACGGATCTGCATCCTCCCCTCGACGAACATCAAGCGGCTGTCGAAGCGGCCCGCTGCTATTTCTGCTACGACGCGCCATGCATCGCGGCTTGTCCCACCGAGATCGACATTCCCCTGTTCATTCGTCAAATCGCCTCTGGATCTCCTGAAACGGCAGCCATTACCATCCTGGAAAGCAACATCCTGGGAGGCCTGTGCGCCCGCGTCTGCCCGACGGAATCCTTGTGCGAGGAGAAATGCGTGCGGCAGGTCGCCGAGGAGAAGCCTGTTGAAATAGGCCTGCTGCAGCGGTTTGCGACCGACCGCATCATGGCACGGTCGTCCCACCCCTTTCAGCGGCAACCAGCGACTGGACGCAGTGTCGCTGTCGTCGGCGCCGGGCCGGCAGGACTGGCCTGTGCACACCGGCTGGCCATGAAGGGACACGACGTTTCCGTGTTCGAGCGGCGAACCAAGTCCGGAGGGGTCAACGAATACGGCATCGCCGCCTACAAGGTTGTCGACAGCTTTGCCGAACGCGAAATCGAATGGCTTCTGGGCATAGGCGGCATTGCCATACACACGAATGCGCCAGTTGAATCGTACAAGGATGTCCTTCGGTTGCGAGAGGATTTCGACGCCGTTTTCCTGGGACTTGGCCTCGGCGCCTTCAACTCGCTCATGGTCGAAGGCCTGCAGCTTCGCAACGTGGAATACGCGGTCGATTTCATTGAGCGGGTGAGACAGGCCGAAGAACTGACCGACATCGCCGTCGGAAACGACGTTGTGGTGATAGGGGGCGGCATGACCGCCATAGATGCGGCCGTGCAATCCAAGCTGATCGGCGCCGACAACGTCACAATCCTGTACCGCGGCGACCGTTCCAGAATGAAGGCATCCCGGTACGAACAGCAGCTTGCCGCACACAAGGGCGTGAAGATTGTCGCCAACGCCCAGGCAGCGGCATTTCGCGGCAATGGAAGGGTTGAGGAAATCAAAGTGACAAGGAGTGCGGTTGCAGGACGCGATGGATTGGTTGCCGAGCGACTGCCTGCAGATCAGGTGTTCCTGGCGATCGGGCAGCAGCTCGTCGAGCCGCCCCTGAAACTCCGAACTGAACGCGGCAAGATCGCCGTCGATTCCTTTGGAAGAACCAGCCTGGAGGGTGTTTGGGCAGGCGGGGACTGTGTGGCTCCCGGTGACGATCTTTCGGTCACGGCCGTGGCGCAGGGACGCGACGCCGCGGAAGACATTCATGCGTCTTTCGGCGAAAGCTGAGACAAGGCAGGACACGCTTTGAGCTTGCCGAATTCTTGGAGAACAACATGAACTTGCAGTCGGATTTCTGTGGAATCAGATCGCCCAACCCGTTTTGGCTGGCTTCGGCTCCGCCAACCGACAAGGAATACAATGTCCGGCGGGCATTTGAAGCGGGATGGGGTGGTGTCGTTTGGAAGACGCTCGGTCTGGACCCTCACATCGTCAACGTGAACGGGCCGCGCTACGGCGCGGTATGGGGACCCGACCGACAGTTGATGGGTCTCAACAACATAGAACTGATTACCGACCGGCCGCTTGCCACCAACCTGGCGGAGATCAAGACGATCAAGCGTGACTATCCGGACAGGGCGGTTGTGGTCAGCCTGATGGTGCCGTGCGAAGAATGCGCATGGACCGAGATTCTGGGTCAAATCGAGGAAACGGGCGCCGACGGCGTTGAGCTCAACTTTGGCTGTCCCCACGGAATGAGCGAACGCGGCATGGGGTCGGCTGTAGGCCAGGTTCCGGAGTACATCGAAATGGTCACGCGCTGGGTTCGCAACGCCACCCGCATGCCCGTAATCGTCAAGCTGACCCCAAACATCACGGACATCAAGTATCCGGCTCGCGCTGCGCAGCAGGGTGGCGCCCATGCCGTGTCATTGATCAACACGCTGTCGTCGATAACCAGCGTTGACCTTGACAGCTTCTGCCCCGAACCGGCAATCGACGGCAAGGGCACGCATGGCGGCTATTGCGGTCCGGCAGTCAAGCCGATCGCATTGAACATGGTGGCTGAAATTGCTCGCGACACGCAGACGGCCAACCTGCCAATTTCGGGAATTGGTGGAATCACGACATGGCGCGACGCCGCCGAGTTCCTGCTGTTGGGCGCACAAAACGTTCAGGTCTGCACCGCGGCCATGACCTTTGGCTTCAAGATCATTGACGAGATGACTGCAGGACTGTCGCTGTGGATGCGCGACAAGGGGTTTGAGAGCCTTGACGACTTTGTGGGACGGGCCGTGGGCAACGTTACCGACTGGCAGTACCTCAACCTCAACTTTGTCACCAAGGCTCGGATAGACCAGGACCTGTGCATCAAGTGCGGCCGCTGCTATGCCGTTTGCGAGGACACTTCCCACCAAGCGATTGCCATGCGGCAGGACCGAACCTTCGAGGTCATCGACGAGGAATGCGTTGCCTGCAATCTGTGCGTGAACGTATGTCCGGTTCAGGACTGCATCACCATGGAACAGCTTCGCCCAGGTCAGCTTGACCTGCGCACGGGAAGGGTCGTCACCGACGAACGTGGCGACTGGACCCAGCATCCCAACAATCCCATGTCCGCCTCCGCCTGAATGCCGGCAAGGCGAGACACGGCGGACGGCAGGCGCCAATTCGCAACTGCCTGTTGCACCGACAGCCGAAATGCTACATTGTTTGCCTGCCCGTCACTGAGTCGAATGCATGGTTTTGACCCATGGGGAGAATTGAACCGGTGCAGATGCATCGTCGTCCGTTGACGGGAACTGTCGCATTCGCATCACTGCTTCGAGCAGGATTCAACCATAAACCAGAGGTACACTAAATGGCACGCGACCATATTGTTCCAAATGATCTCCGAGCCTACTGGATGCCGTTCACCGCCAATCGGCAGTTCAAGAAGGCGCCGCGCATGCTCGTCGAGGCGGAGGGAATGTATTACCGCAACCTCAGCGGCGATAGAGTTCTCGACAGCAGCGCCGGCCTGTGGTGCTGCAATGCAGGACACCGGCATCCAAAGATCGTCAAGGCAATTCAGGACCAGGCAAGGCAGCTGGACTACTGCCCCGGCTTCCAGATTGGACACCCGAAGGCATTTGAGCTGGCAAACCGCGTTGTGGACCTGGCTCCCGACGGACTGGACCACGTACTGTTCACCAACTCGGGGTCGGAGGCGGTCGACAGCGCACTCAAGCTTGCGCTTGCCTATCACAGGTCAATCGGACAGGGTGAACGATTTCGCCTGATCGGCCGTGAGAGAGGCTATCATGGCGTCAACTTCGGAGGCGTGTCGGTCGGTGGAATTGTCGCAAACCGCAAAGTGTACGGTTCATTGTTGACCGGCGTCGATCACCTGCGCCACACCCACATGCCGGAGGTCAATCGATTCAGCCGCGGACAGCCGGAGCATGGCGTGGAGCTGGCCGAAGACCTGGAGCGGCTGGCGATGCTTCACGGGCCGGAGACAATCGCCGCAGTGATCATCGAACCGGTTGCCGGTTCTACCGGCGTCCTGATCCCGCCGGTTGGCTATCTCGAGCGGGTTCGCGAGATATGCGACAAGTATGGGATGCTGCTGATCTTTGACGAGGTGATTACCGGATTTGGCAGACTTGGCGCGCCATTTGGGTCAACCCATTACGGCGTCACGCCAGACATGATCACCTGCGCCAAGGGCCTGACCAACGGAGTCATTCCCATGGGTGGCGTGCTTTGTTCGTCCAAGATCCACGACGCCTTCATGCATGGGCCGGAGCACATGATCGAGCTCTTCCACGGATACACCTACTCCGGCAACCCGATTGCCTGCGCGGCAGGCTTGGCGTCTCTGGACGTCTATCGGGACCAGGGGTTGTTCGAAAAGACGCACTCAAACGCCTCCTATTTCGAGGATGGCCTGCACTCGCTGCGAGACCTGCCCTACGTGATCGACATACGGAATGAAGGCTTGGTCGGCGCCGTTGAGCTGGAGTCAATTGACGGTCTGCCGGGCAAACGTGCATTCGAACTGTTCATTCGCGCGTTCGAAAGCGGCCTGCTGATCAGAGTTACCGGAGACATCATCGCACTGTCGCCGCCTTTGATCGCCGAGCGCAGCCACCTTGACGAAATCTTCGGACGCCTTGAGCAGTTGCTCAGGACGCAGGACTAGCGGAACGGCGTCCGCATGGCGCGGACTGAACTGGCGGAGAATTGGCAATGGCGCCGCTGACGGGCAACCTCAGAATCAACTCCGATCGGCTTTGGGAGTCGATCATGGAAATGGCGAAGATCGGACCGGGAATCGCCGGCGGCAACAATCGGCAGACGCTGACAGACGCCGATGGCGAGGGCCGAAAGCTTTTCAGGGCCTGGTGCGAAGCCGCCGGCTGCGAAGTCGGAGTCGACCAGATTGGAACGATGTTCGCCACCAGGCCGGGCGCCGACCTCGAGGCTCTGCCGGTATATGTTGGTTCGCACCTCGACACCCAGCCCACCGGCGGCAAGTACGACGGCGTCCTGGGTGTGCTTGGCGCACTCGAAATCGTGCGCACCCTAAACGAGTGCGGCATCGCAACGCGGCGGCCGATTGTCGTCACGAACTGGACAAACGAAGAGGGAACAAGGTTCGCGCCGGCTATGCTTGCATCGGGAGTGTTCGCCGGCGTTCACGAACTCGAATGGGCCCTTGATCGCCGCGATGCCGAGGGAGCCCGCTTCGGAAGCGAACTCGAGCGCATTGGGTGGAAAGGCGACGAAGCCGTAGGGTCCCGGCGCATGGCGGCGTTCTTCGAACTGCACATCGAACAGGGCCCGATTCTCGAAGCCGAAGGGACCGACATTGGAGTGGTCACCCACGGCCAGGGATTGTCCTGGACAGAAGTGACAGTCACCGGCCGGGAAGCACACACCGGATCCACTCCGATGAAAATGCGCCTGAACGCAGGGCTGGGCATGGCGCATGTCCTTCAACTCGTGGACGAAATCGCCCTCGACCACCAACCGGACGCCGTCGGCGCCGCGGGCCACATCGACGTCTATCCCAACAGCCGCAACGTCATTCCGGGAAAAGCCGTCTTCACCGTGGATTTCCGGTCGCCGAACAAGGACGTTATCTCGGCAATGGTGGAACGGCTGAAAGTCGGCGGCAGGGAAATTTGCGAGAGGCTGGGGCTCGATGTCGAGTTCACCACGGTTGGCGGATTTGATCCGGTGGAATTCGACAGTGGATGCGTCGCGTCGATACGAAATGCCGCAAAGCGCCTTGGCTATTCGCATCGCAACATCGTTTCAGGCGCCGGCCACGACGCCTGCTGGATCAACCGCGTTGCGCCGGCGGCCATGGTGATGTGCCCCTGCGTCGACGGGCTCTCGCACAACGAGGCCGAGGAAATCACGCCGCAATGGGCCGAGGCCGGCGTGAACGTGCTGTTGCACGCAGTGGTTGAAACGGCGGGCATCGTCGAAGGCAAGGACACCGGCAGTGGAGACTGACCGAGACGTCGGGAACCGGAAGGCGTTGAACAAGCAAGGGGAATTCACATGAGCCGCGTAATCAAGGGTGGCACGATCGTCGACGCCGATCATTCCTACCAAGCCGACATCAGGATTGAAGGCGAGACCATTCAGGAAATCGGCAATGATCTCAACGGAGACGAGTATGTCGAGGCCGAAGGCGCCTATGTGATGCCAGGCGGCATCGATCCCCACACACACCTGGAAATGCCGTTCATGGGCACCACTGCGGCTGAAACCTTCGAATCGGGAACCTGGGCGGCAGCGGTTGGCGGGACAACCATGTTGGTCGATTTCTGCCTGCCAGGCGCCGATGGATCGTTGGCCAGCGCAATTGCCGAGTGGCACCGCAAGTCCAAGCCGCAGATCTGTGCCGACATCGGGTTCCACATGGCCATTACAGGGTGGAACGAGACCATTTTCGACGAGATGAAGTTCGCAGTCGACAACGGCATCAATTCGTTCAAGCACTTCATGGCCTACAAGGGCGCTCTCATGATCGAGGACGACGAAATGTTCGCCTCGTTCCGCCGATGCCGGGAACTGGGCGCGCTGCCCATGGTCCACGCCGAAAACGGCGACATCGTGGCCGAGCTGCAGCAGAAGTATCTGGCCGAAGGCATAACCGGCCCCGAAGGCCATGCCTACTCGCGGCCGCCGGAGGTTGAGGGCGAGGCGGCCAATCGGGCGATCATGATAGCCGACGCCGCCGGCGTGCCTCTCTACATCGTTCACGTTTCCTGCGAACAGGCGCACGAAGCGATCCGAAGGGCCAGGCAAAAGGGCATGCGCGTTTACGGCGAGCCTCTCATCCAGTTCCTTACGCTCGACGAAAGCGAATACCGTTCGACCGACTGGGACCACGCCGCCAGACGGGTCATGTCTCCACCGTTCAGGTCCAGGGAGCACCAGGACGGACTGTGGAACGGACTGGCGGCCGGGTCGCTTCAGGTCGTGGCGACTGACCACGCCGCATTCACAACCGAACAGAAGCGCATGGGCCGGGACGACTTCACGATCATCCCCAACGGAACTGGAGGACTCGAGGAACGGATGGCGATGCTTTGGACCACAGGGGTGGACACCGGGCGCTTGACGCCGAACGAGTTTGTCGCCGTGACTTCGACAAACATCGCCAAGATCCTCAACATCTACCCCAGGAAAGGGAGCCTCAAGCCCGGCGCCGATGCCGACATCGTTGTATGGGATCCCAAGATCCACAAGACAATCAGCTCGGTTACCCAGAAATCGGTCCTTGACTACAACGTATTCGAGGGATTCGAAGTAACTGCCCAGTCGCGCTATACATTGTCTCGTGGCGACGTGATATGGGCTTGGGGGCAAAATTCCCAGCCAAAGCCGGGCCGTGGCCGCTTCGTGCCGCGTCCACCCTTCCCGTCGGCGCATGCC
>JAPOOS010000164.1 GCA_026713305.1 Paracoccaceae bacterium | reverse complement strand
CCGACGGTCTGAACCGGAAGCACACGCAGCCTTGCGACCTCGGGTGGCGACTTTGCCACTTCGGACAACATGCCTGTGGCGATCAACGAATCAGTTCCCACCGGCAGGTGAGGGCCATGCTGTTCGATTGCGGCGGTTGGAAGGACGGCAACGGTTTGCTGCACGTCGGTCTTGCTGTAGCCGGCTGCGGAAATCTCCATCCAGTTGCGATACATTGGGCCTCCTTGTTCGTTCAGCCGTGGCAGGGCCGGGGCTGTTGCACCTGGAATCTCACTTGAGCAGCCGGTCCATTTTGGCGGCCACATTGTCGAGATGCTTCCTTCGACTGCGCTGCGTCGAAAAGTCCATGCGATAATGGGCAGCGTATGCGCACCTCAACCTGGGTGCACAGAGATGCCTGACGCCGCGCATGATGGTTCTCTTGCCGGGCGCGCCCATTAGCTGCGTTTGGAGCCAGCTGGCTCCGCAGGTCGTGAACAGCGCAAGCCTTCCGACATGCCGCAGGCCCGGACGGATCCGTGCTCTCTCGCTTTCCGGCAAGTGAAATGCCACGCCAGGCAGCATGGCCCGGTCAAGCCAGCCCTTGAGCATGGCCGGCAATCCGTACCACCAGGTCGGATACACAAACACCAGAGTATCGCACCACAGAAGATTCTCGACATCCGTCTGAAGAGCGTTGCGGTTGGCGGGGGAGTCCAGATATCCGGCAAGCTCGCTCATTGTCATTACCGGATTGAAATTGTCGCCATACAGGTCGCGAACGCGGTGTTCCACGCCCTTCGATTGCAGGCGCTGCGTGACGGTTTCCAGGACCGCGGCGTTGAAGCTCTCGTGACTTGGGTGACAGAAGACGACAAGCGTCTGCATCAGAAACCTTCAAATTCGCTTTGCACCCGCTTCTGAAACGCCTTCAGCCGGTGTTCGGTGGCGCGGTTCATGTCGTACAGCGCCAGATATCGCATCCTTTCCGGCTGGCAGTAGAAGCGAACGGAGCGAGTGACAATTTTGCGAGGTGGATCTCCCGCCAGCAGCGCCCGCAGGCGAGTGCCGCCATAGGTCGTTACGGCGGCAAGACTGCGAATGTTTTGGAGGTTCGGCGCCACGCGACCGTCAACCAGTCGAAATGCCACGCCAGGCAGACAGACGCGATCGAAAAATCCCTTGAGAATGGCCGGAAACCCGAAAATCCACACTGGAAACACCAGGACCAGGGCTTGGGCGCTCTGCAACCTGTCGACATACTTCTTGACGGGCGCGACATTGCCGGGCTCGTCGTGGTAGCTGCGACGTTCCTCAAGGCTGAGCACCGGGTTGAAGCGCTCGGCGTAAAGGTCGCAGTCGTCGACTTCCCAACCCCTGCCTTCGAGTGTGTCCACGACAATCCTGTGCAGCGAAGCGGAATAGCTGTCCGGAACCGGATGGGCAAAGAGAACCAATGCCCGCATCAACCGGGCCGCTGCATGTCGGGATAGGCGTACATTTCCCGATAGTTCCAGTCGGGAGCGTGCCAGGCAATCATCTTGCCTGGGTTGAGGAGACCCTTTGGGTCGGCCTGCCGCTTGAATTCGAGCTGGCGGCGGTCGACCGTCTGCCGGCCTGCCTCCTCGAGCGTGTAGCGATGAGGGTTGAATATCATGCAGCCAAGCTCCTCGTGTATGCGCACGATTTCGTCCATTCGCTCCTCGGAGGTGAACTTGACAAGCGGCAGTCCCGCAAAGATGACCTTGCCCTTTTCACGAATGGCCTCGAGATGCTGCAGCACTTCGCTGCCGAAAATCCGTCGCACCTCGGCAATCAGATCCATGTATTCGGGAAAGCCGTACCGCACCTGGAGGTAAGTGATCGCGGGATCGATTCGCAGCGCTCGCAGGGTGGTGTGGTTCCATCCGTATTCGAAGACAAGGCCAGGTCCCCGCTTCCAGTTGTGGTTGTCCGACCGGTAGAGAATCCCGGCGTTCTTCCATTCCTCGGTGAACGTCAGGAAGGCATCCATGGCGTGGGGAGCAACCATCAGCCCAATGATGCTGGTTTTGGGCGTGACATGAGGCCGAATGCGCGGGAAGTAGTCGTGGGCTATCGGGGCCTCCATGGGAGTCGCCAGCTTGATCAGGATGCCGTCCTCGTTGGCCAGATCGGCCGTGTAGGCAACCGACTCCATGAAATCGTCAAAGCCGACAATCAGGTCCACCCACTCATAGGCGGGAGCGAGCGGCAGCTCGATTTCCGTTATGACGCCATTGGTGCCGTATGCGTGAGACACTCGCGGCAGTTCGCTGCCGCGGAATTCCATGACCCTCGGCGTCTCCTCCATGGTCACCACTCGCAGACGAATGATGTTGCCCAGATCCCTGAGCTGTCCCCATGTGCAGGAGCCAACGCCGCCGGATCCTCCGGCGACGAAGCCGCCAATCGAGGCGGTTGCCCATGTCGACGAAAACATGCGGATCTCCTGACCCGAATGGGCGATGCAGGCTTGGTCAAGGTCCTTGATCAGGCAGCCCGGTTCAACGATCACGCGGCCCGGATGCACCTCCTTCACGCTCGACATGCGATGCATGTGCATCACGCATCCACCGGCCAGCGGCATTGCCTGGCCATAGTTCCCGGTGCCGGCGCCCCTCAACGTTACCGGGACGTCATGGCGGTAGCAGGTGGCAAGCACGCGCATGACTTCGTTCTCGTTTCGCGGCGAGACAACGAAGTCCGCGACCACATGGTCGAGACGCGCCTTCAGAATCGGCGAGTACCAGAAGAAATCTCTGCTCTTGGCCCTGACCACGGGTCCGCTGTCCACCAAGTCGAGCCCTTCGAGCTCGGCCTTGGCTGCTGTTAGGTTGGCATTCATCGTGTTTCCATCAGTTCATCGAGTTGGCGATAGTCCGGAAGGCTGCGGTCAATTGCCAGCCCGTTTCTGACAACGACGCGGTCGGATTGGGGCCGAGCCAGCAACTCGGTCCAGTTGCGTGCCGAAAACAGTATGAAGTCCGCCGGGTCGCCCGGCTCCAAAGCCGATCGCGAGAAACCGCAAGCCTCCGCCGGTCGCGCCGAAAAGGCGTCCAGCCAGGGTCGCGAAGCGTGATCGAGATGGCAGATGCGGGTTGCCTCGCGCATTACTTCAACCATGTCGAGATCGCCGTAGGCATAGAAGGGGTCGCGTGTGTTGTCGGAAGCGAAGCAAACCGGCACGCCACGTGCATCCAGCTCATGAACCAGCGTCACTCCCCTCCAGCGGGGCGTGCGGGCAAGGCCGCGGTCCTGGAGGTACAAGTTGCACATTGGCAGCGAAACCACAGCCAGACCCGAGCGGGCAACCAGCTCCATCGTTTCGGCGGCAATGCCGGCCGGCTGCCGGGAAAGCGAGCAGCAGTGACCGACGGTCACTGCTCCGCCGAAGCCGGTTTCAATTGCGGTGGCCGCAATCTCGCGAAGCGTGTTTGAATCGGTGTCGTGAGTTTCGTCGACGTGAAGATCAAGATCGACTTCGCGCTCGGCGGCCATCCGGAACAGCACGTTCAGCCTCCGCGTGAAATCCCCGCATGGATAGGTCACGCAGCCGAGAACGCCTTCACTGGCCGCGACCAAATTTGCGATTTCGACGAAGTCGCCGTGACTGTCCACGTCCTCGATCGGAACAAGGGCAACAGCCTGCAACTCCATGCGACCGGCCCAATCCTGCGCAGTCTCCCGAAACACCGGCCACGAAATCCGATGCTGAGGCGAAGCCGAGTCAAGGTGGGTTCGAATGGCGCGCGTGCCGTGCGCAAACGCACATTGAAGGGAAAAGTCCATGCGCATTCGGACGTCTCTTTCCGACCAGTGAAGAGCCCGGTCGTTGCGCACGGTTGAGAGCGCTCCGTCAAACGTGCCGTCCGGGTTGGAGGCACGGGGCCAAGTGTGCCCCTTGTCGAGATGCGTGTGCATGTCGACGAAAACTGGCAGGACAATGCCGCCTCCTGCATCGATTCGTGCTGCAGACGGCTGTTCGGTCAGGCGTCCGTCGCGGACGGAAACTTCGCTCTTGAAGAAGCGCGTTGTCCCGTCTTCGCCGGCTCTTGCCAGTCTGACGTTCCGGATCGTGTAGTGGCGCGCTGACGGCAGAGCAATGAAATCCACTACGCCTCCCGCTTGACGGCGCTTTCGTGCCACTTGTGAAGCAGCAGGTGACTGAGCAGCGACAGGATCAGGAAAATCAGCACGCCGGTGCCTGCGATGAGGAGCAGCGCCGCAAACATGCGCGGAATGTTGAGGCGGTAGCCTGCCTCAAGAATCGTGAAGGCCAGCCCGGAATTGATCCCGCCCGTTCCGGCCACGTATTCGGCGACCACGGCGCCTATCAGGGCCAGCCCGCCGGCAATACGCAGCCCGCCAAGGAAATAGGGCAATGCGGAGGGAAGTCTCAGGTGAACAAGCTCCTGCCATCTGTTGGCCCCGTAGATCCGAAACAGATCGCGCAGATTGTGATCAACTGAATTCAACCCGAGAGTTGTGTTGGACAGGACCGGGAAGAATGCCACGATCCACGCACAGAGGAGCAGTCCGACAGTGCGGTTGTCCACATAGATGAAGATCAGCGGCGCGATGGAAATGACGGGCGTGACCTGCAGGATGACTGCATACGGAAACAGCGACATTTCGACAAACCGCGACTGCGTGAATATGACCGCCAGCCCCACGCCTCCAATCACGGCCACGGCGAGGGCCAGCAAGGTGATCCTGAGCGTAACCAGCAGTGCGTTCCAAAGCAGCGAGATGTCTGCAGCCAGGGTAGTGATCACTAGCGCCGGGTCCGGCAGGATGTAGTGCGGGATTTCGTTCACCGTGACGATGCGGTTCCACATCCAGAGCATCAGCGCAAGCACGATGAGCGGCATCAACCACTTGCCGATGCGCTCCAGCCTGGCACGGCGTTGCCGCCTGTACTCGTCGACATCGACGATTGCCTTCGACGCTTCGCTGCGGGAGGTTTCAATTTCGTCGGAAATGTGGGCCATGGCTTCCTTGTCGGTGGCGAAATGCGTCAAGTTTTGGCGTTGGTGCTCCGTCTGAGGGATTCCGAGACCCTTCTGCAATAGGCTGCATAGCTTGAAGACGTTCGAAACGACTCGTCGCGCGGGTAGCCCTCGTCAATCACGACTTCCTCGAACACGCGGCCAGGACGGGCAACCATAACGGCAATCCGGTTCGAAAGAAAAACGCTCTCGAACACCGAATGCGTCACAAATATAACTGTGCAGCCCACGTTTTCCTTCAACTGCAGGAGGTCGTTGTTCAGCTTGAAACGCGTGATTTCGTCAAGCGCGGCAAACGGTTCGTCCATCAGGATGATGCGCGGATCGGTCACGAGCGCGCGTGCAATGGAAACACGCATTTTCATCCCTCCCGAAAGCTCGCGCGGATAGCTGTTCGAGAAATCCTCAAGGCCAACGACCTTCAGGCAATCCTCAATCTTGGAGCGTGCCTTGCGGAACGAAATGCCCGACAGGCGGTGCGGCAGCCACACGTTCTTGGCAACGGTTGCCCATGGCATCAGGGTTGGTTCCTGAAACACGATGCCCACTGACCCGCGGCTGTGGTCTCCATCCCATTCGACGCGCCCGCTGGTTGGATTGATCAGGCTGGCAATGATGCGCAGCGCCGTCGACTTTCCACAGCCTGAAGGTCCCAACAGGCTGATGAAGTCCCCGACGTTGACCTGAAGGGACATGTCCTTCAGGGCCTTGATGTCGGCGCCGAAGGTCTTGTCGACACTGAGCATGGTCAGCAGCCCGTCGCCTACAGTGTCACCGTGGTGCCGCATTTGCATAACCGAAAACCCGATCGTGTTGAAGGCCGCCGGCTGGCCAAGGCACGCCGGCGGCAAGTCAGCAGTGTTTCGGCATTCGCCTCAACCGTCCTACTTGAGATCCATGCCGACGCCCTGGTTCACGAACTGCGTCGTGTAGGCGGATTTCCAGTCGATGTCGGCTTCCATGACGCCGGATGACCGCATCTTGTTGTAGAAGTCCTCCACTTTCTCGTCGGTCAGAGCGCCGATGCCCATCTCCAGCGCGTCGCCTGAATCCACGATGCCATGTTCGAGCATCTTCTCTATGGCGTAGGCGATCTTGTCATCGGACATCTCGGGATTGTGGCCCTTGATCAGCTCGTCTGCCGCGGCGCGGTCTCCATAGAGATAGTTGTACCACCCCTTTATCGAGCCTTCCACGAAACATTGTACGCCCTCAGGATCATTGGCAATCGTGTCCGCCATCGTTTCGATGGTCGTGGCGTAGGTTGAGTAGCCTGCGTCGGCAATCAGAAACACCAAAGGCGTGAATCCACCTTCCTTCTGGATCACATATGGTTCCGAAGAAAGGTATCCCTGCATCCCCTTGTCCACGTCGGCAAGGAACGGCGCCGGATTGAAGGTGTACGGGATGCGCTGTTCGACCGTGAACCCGAACTCAGCCATCATCCAGCGATAGTAGGAGCGAAATCCATTGTCCCCGATCAGAAGTGTCAGGTTCTTCAGGTCCTCGAAAGTTTCCGCCTTGCCCGGATGGGCGACAATGACCTGCGGATGTTTCTGAAAGATGGCCGCAACCGAAACCACCGGTATGTTTTGCTCAACCGAACTGAAGGCCTGAAGCAGGTCGCCGCCCATGTGGAACTGGACCTTGTCCGCAAGCATCAAGGCGCGTCCGTTCACTTGGGGACCCCCCGGCAATATGGTTACGTCCAAGCCGCATTCCGCGTAGGTTCCGTCGGCCACCGACTGATAGAAGCCCCCGTGTTCGGCCTGTGCGAGCCAGTTGGTTGCAAAGGTCACCTTTTGCAGCTCGCTTGCACCGGCAACTCCGGCCAGCAACCAACCAAATATTCCAACGACAATCGCTTTACGCACTGGATATCCTTTCGATTTTGCAATTGATCCATTGTCCAAATCAGGCAACACCTTGCCTGCATGCTGCGTCATATTTAACATTTGCCCTCAATATGCAATTTGACTTGGAATGTGCGTCCTGCCCGCGAAAGGCACGAACGTCAGGAAACAGAAATGCAACGCCGTTGGCCGGAATGCAGGAGGCCGCCTCGGCCGCAGCATGAAGGACAGGAAGGCCAGCTTCAAGGGAGTGGTTGCCTTCCGGCATTGAAGCGCCGAATCCAAGGGCCAGGCACAAGGGGAATTCGAAATGAGCGATCAACAATTGTCGGAATCAAGAGTGGCTGACTTCGCCGCTGAAATCGTGGACGCCATGGAGCGGGACGTGAAGCTGGCGCCCGTTACCGCGCGGGCCGTCATTTCCACGTCGGACGCCGCTGCCATCCGGCGCCGAGTCTATCAACTGCTGCTGGCCTCCGGAGCCAGGCGGCTTGGCTACAAGGTGGGATTCACGTCGGAGGCAATTCAGGCGATGCTGGGAATCGACGAGCCGGAATTCGGGTTCCTGGTGGACCGACACCGGGTGTCGGGCGATTCGAAGCTGCCGGTGAAGACGCACTGCCAGACCTTGATCGAACCAGAAGTTGCGTTCGAAATGGGTTCGGACCTTGAGGGCAGCGACCTGTCGGTGGCAGACGTGATTGAGGCGACCAGCAAGGTCCATGCGTCGTTCGAGATTGTCGAAAGCCGGGTGGGGCTGTCGGCGGACTTCAAGGATGTGGTTGCCGACAATGTCGGCTCGGGGCGCATTGTCCTGGCCAGTGAAGGCATGGACCCCGGGTCGGTCGACTTCGCCGCCATCAAGGTGAAGCTTGAGGTGGACGGGACAGTCTACGAGGCCCGGGCCAACGATGTTCTGGGACATCCGGCGAGGGCGGTGTCCTGGTTGGCAGGCAGACTCGAAGCGTTGGGAGAACTTGGCGGACACATTCGCAAGGGGGACCTGATCATGACGGGTTCTTCGGTCAAGCCCGTGCCGATAGGCCACGGATCCACTGTGTCGGCCGAGTTTTCAGGGCTGGGTTCTCTGCGGATCGAGTTTGCATGATTCCCGTCGTCGGGACTCCCTTCAGCCATCCAACCGGGCGCAGCTTGGCTGGGCTGCCGGGCGGCATGGAGAATCCGGATGTCTGACACGGGGCGACAGGTCCTCTCGCGGCCTGTGAATCCCGCTGGAATTCATCCGCCGTTTGGCAACTATTCGCACGGTGTGCTGCTGGAAGACGTGCAGCGCATCCTTGTTGCCTCGGGGCAGCTGGGCATCTCGCGGGACCGGGAAATTCCCCCGGACGTCGCTGCGCAGGCTGAAATCTGCTTCGAAAGCGCCGACGCCATCCTCTTTGAGGCAGGGCTTGACCGTTCGTGCGTTGCCCGAATTGCAGGGTTTCTGACCCACCGCGAACACATGGGCGCCTACATGGCGGTCAGGGATCGCTGGATTGCCGGGCTGCCGTTCCCGCCGGCTTCCACGCTCGTGATTGTCAGAGGGTTCACCAGGCCTGAGTTCAAGGTCGAGGTCGAAATCACCGCCTGCCAAACCGGCCGATTGGCGGAGCGGCAACTCCCACTCCCCAAAACTTGACATGCATGTCGGTGGATGCCATTCTCGCATGCATATGCGGGGTCCCTCGGGGATCACCGTTTCCCCGCAAGGGAGACAGATGGGAGAGGCGGGTTTGCCGCCTCATCCTTTCTCCAGCCCCCTGACAGTCAGCTTTGGATTTCATGGCTGTTCGGCCGAATCTGTAGGCTTCAGAGCTTGCAGCCGCGGCGATTGTTGTCTTCCAAGTGGAAGGAACAGGCGAAGACACCGGCAGTGCGCGGCGAAGGCGTTCCGGCCCGCATCGGTTGAGGCCTGATTCAGGCAACGACCGCCCTCGCACCCTGCAAGGTTCGACATCACGCAACGCAACCGGCCCACCATGCCACTACCCGAATATGTTTGACGCAGCGCGCAAATGATCGCTGATTGGACATGAAGGCATTGTGACAAATTGGCTTCAACAGGGCATGCCATTCAACACCGTCAACGCTCTGCTCGTTGTAGCGGACCACCCAGACGCGCAGCGTTTGGGGCATCACGCCCGCCGGTCTGGCCGCTGTGCTGCGCGTGAGGAGGCCGTCAATGACATTCGCCACGGCCCGCAGCCGACAAGCTTGACGTGCGACCATGCATTTGTTGACGCATTGGTGCAATTGCTCGACCGTAGTGATCGATTCTCAAGATCTTCACAGGTACGGACATTCCAAACCTCCAATGGAGTATTGTTGTTGGAGCATTCTCCATTGGACTGAATCAAGACCGATTGCCCCCGAAGTCAGGATTCTCCATGCCGCTCCCGGCAGTTGCTGAATCCGCGAACAGGCGGAATGCAACCACGAGTCGGGACCAAGGCGCTTTGGCATGAGCGCCCTGATGCGCGACCTGCGGACCGGCCAAGGCTCTGCAGGCATCAAGTTTCGGACAGGAATGCTGGCCTGGTCCCGTGCTGCGTCCGGCTGGGATCAGCCCGACGGAATGATTGCAATTGGCTTCTTCGAGCATCCGGCGCTCCGAGGGGCGCTGCAGGAACTGCCTGAAGGAAGCGTGCGCTGTCCGATTCCGAGCTCCGCAGGTACATTATCGGTCTTGACGAGCAGCAAGGCGGCGGGAGAGAAGATTTTCACTCGGCGGCAACCGTTCGCATTGCATGCAATGCGAAATGCATTAGGATGACAGTCTTGTGAGAAAGAGGCCCATTGGTCGATTTGGAAGCATGGGAAAGGATTTATGGCAGACGTCATCGCGAAGAGCAAGAAAAGAAAGAAGATCCGCAAGCGGGAGTACGAACGAGAACTGCTGCGGCTGCAAGTTGAGCTGGTCAAGATGCAGGCGTGGATACAGGAAAGGAATCTCAAGGTTGTCGTCATTTTTGAAGGACGGGATGCAGCCGGAAAGGGCGGCGTAATAAAGCGCATCATCCAGTACCTGAACCCACGCATTTGTCGCGTGGCTGCATTGCCGGCGCCAACCGAGCGAGAAAAGACGCAGTGGTATTTCCAGCGCTATTGTGCCCACCTTCCTGCAGCCGGTGAAATGGTGTTGTTCGACCGCAGTTGGTACAACCGTGCCGGTGTTGAGCGAGTCATGGGCTTTTGCACCGACGAGGAGTATCGCGAGTTCATGCGTTCCTGCCCGGAATTCGAGAGGATGCTGGTTCGTTCGGGAATTCAGTTGGTCAAGTATTGGTTCTCGGTCTCGGATGAGGAGCAGGAGAAGAGATTCGCCAGCCGTCTTGTCGAGCCGCTCAAGCGCTGGAAGCTGTCGCCAATGGATCTCGAATCCCGAAACAAATGGGTGGACTACTCCAGGGCGAAAGACCAGAATTTCGCTCACACCGACATCAAGCAGGCCCCTTGGTTCGTGGTCGACGCCGACATCAAGAAGCATGCAAGGCTGAATTGCATCAGTCACTTGCTGTCTCAGATTCCATATGAGGACCTGACGCCAGCCCCGATCGAACTTCCGCCAAGGTCGGAAGCCTACGGGTATGTGCGACCGCCCATGTCGGACCAGACATTCGTCCCCGCACGATATCCGCAATCCGCATGATCGGCCGTTGAACTTGCCAATGCGCAGTTCAAGGCAAGTGGCCTGCCGAACAGGCCCGTAGCAGCCGGCGGGAATTCAGCGCTTGCGAACTGCCCGGCAGTTCGAATCCTGAATCTGCCCGAGGCGCGGTTGCAGCCGTTCGGCAGGCCCCCGCAATTGTGGGGCGCTTGGCTGGTTCTTGCGTTTGGCCAACAAGCTTGGTGCGCCGGGATTGCATCCTCGGCGCGCCACAGCATTTCCGCAGCGCTTGGGCGTCAAGTGCAGGAACTGGCGATCGGCCTGACGGGAACAATCGCTTTCGAAACCTCGAATCAGGGTTTGTGCGTCCCATGACCGCTGTGAGCCATGAACGCTGCGGAACAGGTCAATCCATCTCGCGGCCTGCCGAATGCAGGCCGCGACACAACGTCAAACCACTGCCTTCATCTTGGTTCACGCCGACCGCAGAGACTGCCTGGCCAGAGAACTGGCAGGCGCCCCAAGCGAGGCAGTTTGATCAACAGCGCCTACTTGGCATACATTTTGCGTTGCCGCTTGCGCGTTGACTTCGTGGACGCCTCGCTGCCGTCATGGAACGACCCGAACAACTTGTCCCAAGGCATTTCCGAGGTGCCATAGTTGCACTCGAAGTACCGGTGATGAAGCTGATGGAAAAAGTCGCCGGAATTGACGCGCTTCTTGTCACGCACCAGGACGGCTTCGTAGCCCGAGTGCGAGAACGCCGGATGCAGCCCCTGAATGTAGCAGTGGAACAGGACATGCACGGGGTGCGACGGCACGACGAAGTGAATCAGTATGGACGTGAAGTAAATCACGTGTTCAACCGGATGCATTGAAATGCCCGACCAGGGTCCAACACAGATGTTCCGATGGTGAACCGAGTGCGCAATCTTGTACAGCGGCGGCCAATGCAGGAGCCGGTGGATCCAGTAGAAGTGAAAGCTTGACCAAACCGGTATCAGGAGCATCCACACGACGAACCAGGTCGGGTTGCCCAGCAGACCAATGGTCGGGATGACTTCATTTGCCGCTGCCCAAAAGTACATTGCCTCGTAGAAGGTCCAGAACGAGACGCCGCTGGCAATGGACCAGAAGATGTTGTCCAGCGTCTGGTTCCTGAACGTGTGGATGCGGCTGCCCTTTGCCAGCTTGCGGTGATCGAACTTGAGCTTTTCTCCCTGTCCGGCCACGATGTAGAACCAGCAATGCAGGCTCCCGGCCACAAGCGTCAACAGCGCCACATTGCGCAGCCAGATCTGTGCCACCCATCCCGCGGAGAGCTGCTTCATGACTTCAGTGTCGGGCTGAAAAAACGCGTAGACCAGCCAGGCAAGCACGAAAAGCACCGTGATGGAACTGATGGCCAGCCAGTAGCCCGAAATCCATTTGAGCCACTCCAATGGCCGCGGCGGCCATTCAAGAATTGGAGAAACCGGGATGGGCGTTGTCGGCGAGTGGTGCCAGGCGCTCTTTCGCCTGGACTGGGAGGTTGTCTCGTTCATTGAATGCCTGCTTTCAAGCTTCGGGATGTGGAGAAAATGCACCAGCCGCTGCATTCGGAAACTTGCGGCTCTCGGAGGCCAAATGACTTGCCCAAAGGAACTTCGCAGGGATGGCCACTGCGAATCCCGGCCGACCGGCGCCGACACTGCGGCCATTCCCGAAGTGTTGTTGCGAGAATGCAGAGGCGGTCCGCCACTTTTCAATTCCGGTTGCGGATGACTTGAAGCTGCGCCGCGCAACCGACATGTCCGAACACCCTGTTGACGTGCCGGAGCGGGCTTTGTGCAGCCATTTGCCTTCAATCACCGTTGCCTGCGTTCCTTTCCGGATTGCAGGCTCCGGCGAGACGTTCTGCCGATCACGCTCTGAACTGGCTGGGGTGGTAGGATTCGAACCTACGGTACACGGTACCAAAAACCGCTGCCTTACCACTTGGCTACACCCCAATGCTGACAGATTCTTCAGGCAGAACCGAAGTTCATTTGGAAGGCAAGCCTAGCGAGTGCCGATGTACAGGTCAACACAAATCGGGCGGGATTTCTGCGGGGGAAGCGAATTGTGCAGTCCTCAACATGGCGGACAGTGCGGAATGGCCGTGCGCACGGGTCTGCTGCCAGGACTCCCTTGTGGAGCAGTTGCCCTCGACTCGGAGATGTCCGCTTCGGCGCAGCATGCGCAACCATGGCAACGGCTGAGGCAAACGTGACTAGTCAATCGACTGATCGTATTCGCCAAATGATGCGGTCTGGCGCAACAGCGCGTCAAACGCGGAAAAAATTCTGCGCAGGTCACGCTCGCTCCGAGCGCTTTCGCACACGACAACCAGATTGGGCATGTTGGACGATGCCCGAACCAGCGCCCATGAGCCGTCTTCAAGCATGAGCCTTGTTCCGTCAACCTCGATCACTTCGGAAACGCCGCGGCCCGCAAGCTGTCCTCCCTGGTGCGCGAATCGACGAAGCGCCTGGTTCAGCCTTGCCATGACTTCATGCTTGGCGTCGTCGGCGCAGTGGGGAGACATGGTCGGAGAGATCCATGTCGATGGAAGCTGGTCAATCAGGTCCGAAAGCGAGCGGTCGGGATGAGCGTCGAGCAGCTGGCAAACGAGTGCGGCGGCTCGCAGGGCACAATCGTACCCATGACCAATGGGTTCCGAGAAATAGAAATGTCCCGATTTCTCAAATCCGGCAAGCGCTCCGCTGTCTCGAAGCATGCGCTTCATGTGGCTGTGCCCGGTTCTGGCAAACTGGACCGCGCAGCCAAGGTTTCCCAGGACTTCATCAGTCCAGAACAGTCCAGTTGACTTCACATCGGCAATGAACCGGGCTGAAGCGTTGGAGCGTGCGAGAAAGCGCGCGAGCAACAGCCCAAGCTTGTCCGCCGAGACCGTGTGTCCTCTGTTGTCCACAACACCCAGCCGGTCACCGTCGCCGTCGAAACCGAATGCCAGGTCCGCAGCGCAGATCTCCACTGCACTTGCCATGTCCCGGAGCATGTTCAAGGCTTCGGGGTTCGGATTGTAGTTTGGAAAGCGATGGTCCGGTTGGGTGTGAAGGGGGACGACCTCCATCCCGAGGCGAGACAGCAGGTCGGGAGCAAAGGCGGAGGCGGTTCCATTTGCCGTTGCGCACACGCACTTGAGCCTGCGACTGACGCGGACGCTGTCAGCCAGATCGGAAAGATAGGCCTCCGGAATGCCGCTGACCGACCGGTATGCACCGCCTGGGCGCCGTCCGGGACACGCCTTGAAAACCCTGTCTCTCAGTTCGTTCATGTCCTCGCTGCCGCAGGTCAGCGGGTGTTCGAAACCAAGCTTTATTCCGGTCCAACCGGCGGGATTGTGGGAGGCGGTAACCATGGCCACGGATGGCACGTCCAGGTGGAGTCGCGCAAAGTAGGCGATGGGCGACAGAACCATGCCAATGTCGAGAACTTCGATTCCGGCTTCGACAAGTCCAAGATTGAGAGCGTTGCTGACGGGAATTGAGTGCCGGCGAAAATCGTGACCGGCGACAATGGTTGGCCTTATGCCTCTGTCAAGCATCAAGTCGCCGATTGCGAGACCCACCGCATTGACGCCTGCAAGGTTCACTTCATCCGGAAACAGCCATCTGGCGTCGTAGTCGCGAAAGCCGGTTGGCGTGACAAACGGGTCGGCGAGAGAACTCCAGTCAGTGCGGTGTGGTCCTTGAGCGCCGGTGCGTTGAACGGACATGACAGTTCAGTTGCCGGAGCGGCCCTTGACAATCCGGTCCAGTTCCACAAGCGTGCGAACAAGATCTGTCAGGTCGTCGAGAGGAATCATGTTGGGGCCATCGCTTGGCGCCCTGTCCGGGTCCTCGTGGGTTTCCATGAACACCGCTGCAACGCCAACGGCAACTGCCGCCCTGGCCACGGTTGGAACGTGTTCCCTCTGGCCACCGGAACTCCTGCCGCGTCCGCCAGGTTGTTGAACTGAGTGCGTTGCATCGATGACCACCGGATAGCCGCTTGCGGCAAGCTCGGGCAGGCTGCGCATGTCGGTCACCAGCGTGTTGTAGCCGAAGCAGGAGCCTCTTTCGCACAACATGAGGCGCTCGTTGCCGGCCGACTCGGCCTTCGCAACGACATTTGCCATGTCCCAGGGCGCCAGGAATTGCCCCTTCTTGACGTTCAGCGCACGCCCGGTGCGGGCGGCAGCCGTGATCAAGTCTGTCTGTCTGCACAGGAATGCCGGAATCTGCAGCACATCCACCACCTCTGCCACCGGTTCGCATTGCCATGTCTCGTGGACATCGGTGAGCACCGGACAGCCGATGGCCGACTTCACGGCCTCCAGCGCCTTCAGGCCGTCATCCATGCCGGCGCCCCTTGCGCTGTTCACCGACGTGCGATTTGCCTTGTCGAAGGATGACTTGAATATCAGGCCGACGCCGCACTCCGCGGCAATGTCCTTGAGGCGGGCTGCAACCATCAGCGCATGGGATTCGCTCTCGATCTGGCAAGGGCCCGCAATCAGAACAAACGGCAGGTTGTTGGCCAAGCGAAGGCCGCCAACGGCTACGCTTTTCATCAGCGGCCTGTCATGGCCTGTCGGAGAGTCGGCTGGCCCGCCGGCATCCGCCGGTCATTCCTGCTTTTCAACACGGAACAATATGCCGGCATAGATGGAAATTGCCGCCGCGCCGAGACTCAGCAGCGCTCCCATCTTGGCTGCATCCTGAACTGGACCTGGGTCGAAAGCCACCGAGGCGACGAACAGCGAAACCGTGAATCCGATCGCCGCGATGAATCCCAGCACAAGGATGTCGATCAAGCGCATTCCCTCCGGCACGCCAAATCGAAAGACGCTGGCCGCAATCCATCCAAACAGGAATATGCCCACCGGCTTTCCGACAATCAGGCCTGCCAGCACCAGCACCGTGGGAATTCCAAATGCCGAGAAGACGACGCCGGCGTTGGCCAATCCGAAAAAGAAGAGAATGATGTCAACCGGGATGATGAGATGGTGCTCGATCACGTTCAGCAGATCTTTGGGATGGTGGTCTTCAGGCACGATAATCCCAAAGTCACGGTCGGCATGGGGAATGATCGGAATGACGGGCAGCAATCCCAGCGCCGGGTGAATTCCCGCTTCCTGAAATCCGTACCACGAGGCTATCCCGGCAAGGGCATACGGCCAGAAGTGGAATCGTTTCAAAACCATTGACGAAACCGGCTTGTTGGGATTGCCGCGGTCCAAGCGCAGGGGCAGCCAGTTGAACAGGAAGTAGATGGCCAGAACACCCGCCAGCGACAGCAGAAGCCAAGACGGCGCCAGTTCGGCGGAAGGATAGAACACTGCAAGTATCAGCAATCCGGCGGCATCGTCTGCAATGGCCAGCAACAGCAGGAAGCGGACCGCGGGGTGACCAGCGCCAAAAACCATGCGTCCAATCAAGTAGGAGAACGCAATGTCCGTCGCTGTCGGTATTGCCCATCCGTTTGCGACGGCCGAGTAGGTCGTGGACCCGAACATTGCAGCCAGCCCGAGGTATATGGCGATCGGGCCAAACATTCCGCCGGCGGTTGCAAACAGAGGAGTCAGAGCCTTCTTGCCTCGGAGCGCGCCACCCTTCAGTGCAACCGCTTCCCAGACCTCCTTGCCTGCCACCGCAAAAAAGAACGCCATCAGAATGTCGTTTACGAGGTAGTGCAGTGTCAGGGTGCGAGAACTGTGTCCCAATGCGTCGATGTGCAGATGTCCGATCGGGCTGTGTTCAATGAGCACGAATTCCACGACTGAGTGGTAATGTTCCGGACTGATGTTGGCCCAGATGAGAGCAATCAAGGCTCCCGTGATCAACAGGATCGAGTATCGTGTAATAAACGTCCAAGTCATAACGCCAATCAACCTGTCTTTGTGCCCGTTTGCTGTCTTGCGGCGAAACGCGTTCGCAGGTCGGCGGCGGTCGCCAGCGCAAGTCACCATTTGCCTAGCGCCAATTAACTGTTCGCACTTGACTTGCCAAACGGATTTTTGCCCCCCGTTGCAATTCCTCCAGCCCGGCCATTGAGGACTTGCTTGGCATGCTGCGCCCGCTGGTGAATAATCGCCACCAACACGCAACGCTTGAAGATGGTTGCCAATCGATGTCCCAATTCAACTCCAGTTGACGAATTGCGGGAAACATGTTCAGTCCGGACCGGCCGTGCACCTGCTCGCCAATGGCCGCGGGAGGCGCCCGCCGTGGCGATGCGGGATGTTTGTAGGTCAGGGTTGGCCCGCCTGTATTCCGGGCGGGAAAGTGACGCTCAAGCTGCAGCCTGCGAGTGCAACGGCACAATGACAGGCATGATTTTGGATAGGCAATGACAGAATTGGAACTGGACGACATTGAACTCACCAGCGAGTTCAAGTCGGCGCTCCGCGAGCTTGACTACGGAACGTCGCATGTTCTTGTGACCGGCCGCGCCGGCACGGGCAAGTCGACACTGCTAAGATACTTTTGCGAGCATCACCTGGAACAGCCTGTGGTGCTGGCGCCGACGGGTGTGGCGGCCCTAACCGTCGAGGGACAGACCATTCACAGCTTCTTTCGCTTCGGTCCCAACGTGACGCCTGATTCCCTGAGGCAGTCGCCAGGCTGGATGAGCGGCCGCCGTCGCCGCTTGATGAAAAAGCTGGACACGATCGTCATTGACGAGGTTTCGATGCTGCGGGCCGATCTGCTGGACTGCATCGACGTGATCCTTCGAAAACACGGGCCGAGGCAGGGACTTCCGTTTGGCGGCGTTCGCCTCGTCATGTTCGGCGACCTGTACCAGCTGCCGCCGGTTGTCCCGAAGGATGAGCGGCAGTTCTTCAGCGGTCCTCCCTGGTACAATTCGCAGTATTTCTTCGATGCAGAAGCTTTCAGGAGTGGTCCCGGCGATCTGCGCAGCAGGCTCAAGGTCATAAACCTAACGCGAATCTTCCGACAGGTTGACGGGCGGTTTGTGGCGCTGCTCAATCGCATAAGGGAAGGAATATCCGACAGACGCGATCTCGAATTGCTGAACCAGCGAGTGAGACCTTCGTCGGACATTCCCAAAAGGGACTACTATGTTGTCCTAACCGGCTCGAACAAGGATGCGGACAGCATCAACGGCGCGCGGTTGAGGGAAGTTGCCGGAAGGAACAGGATTTGGCTCAGCAAGGCATCGATTACGGGCGAGTGCAAGAGGGAAAACGAAAGGGCGCCGCGAAATCTGCGGTTTTGCGTAGGCGCCCAGGTCATGATGGTCCACAACGATGCCGACAGACGCTGGGTCAACGGCTCTCTGGGGATCGTGACCGACATTCAGGGAACTTCATCCCCAAAGCAGGTGCATGTGCGTCTCAAGGATGGCCCCCATGCAGTCGTCAAGAGGCAAGTGTGGGAGATTTTCAAGTACCAGGTCGAGATGGGAAAGATCCTTCCTGTCAGAATAGGCACGTACAGTCAGTTTCCATTCCGGCTTTGCTGGGCAATCACAATCCACAAGAGCCAAAGCAAGACCTTCGATCATATGGCGATCAATCTGAGGCGTGCCTTTGCGTATGGCCAAACATACGTGGCGCTCAGCAGGTGCACGAGTCTGGAGGGCATTGACCTGTTCCGCCCGTTGACTTCCCACAGCGTGTTTTGCGACCCCCGCATTGGGAAATTCCTCGACGAAGTGGGTCTGAAGAATTCTTGACGGTCGGCTCCGCACAGAACGCGCAGACTTTGCATCTTTGGTCGGTGCGCCAGGCCAACACGTGCATGTGTTGGGAGTGAAGGTCCCGAATGAGGGAAGACTGACCGTCAACTCTGCCTCAGAGCCTGACTGCAAAGTCACGTTTTCCCTGTTTCACGCACACTCACGCCGGAAAAACCGTTCGCTCTTGGCCTGAGCGCTGTACGGGCAGTCCGGCGCACCATGTTTCGGCAAGCAGCCAACTGCGTCCACTCCGGAGAACTCGCCACAGCGCTCTCGCGGTCCTTGGGCAGCCTGCGGCGCCGGCCCAACCAGGAAGTGGTCCGCTTGACCATCCAACGTTCCAGGAACGACACGAAGCGCTCCTAACTGTTCGCTTGCTGATTGTCCGCTGTTTGTCCTCGATGCCATGCCTGCAAAGCGCCGACTGCACTTGGGACTGCCTCCAACACGTCGAGAATCAAGGGCGCCGCACCCTCACGGTTCTGTGTGTCGGCGGGGTGCACTCCCACCTCCAGCGCATTGCCCTTGATGTCCACGGCAATGTCGCGTTTGCGGCAACTGACTTTCCCGCCCGGATCATGGCCTCGTGGAGCACCAACTTCCGTCGCCTTCACGCTCTGGCTGTCGACGATCGCAACCGTCGGATCCGCCGCACGGCAGCATGCAAGCCGCGTCTTGACGCCTAGTTTGAAAAGGTAATGACAAGATTGAAAATAGTTAGAACAATTCCAACAACCAGCAATGCTGTTATTTCCAATTTATGACGATCCTTGTGGTTCCACCACAATTGTGCAGCCAATGCAACGGCTGTCACTGCCAATATCAGTGTGAGAATTCTAACCATGTTCCGATCCAGAGTAACTTGTTGGCAATCCATGACAAGAACAAACTCAACGTTGTCCCTGTCGTCAAAGCAGCGTTGGAACGACTGGAATCAGCTTTACCAGTTTCATTCCGGACAAGATGAAGAATTCTTCCGATGAGAAGAGAATCCTCCCATGCCCCTGAAGAGGCGACATGCGCACAACCGGCCTCCATCCCGCTTTTGGCAAGTCAATTTGCCTTCGGTCGCCGGAATTCCTGCGGGCGGCGAACGAGATCGGGTGGACTTCGACGTTTCCACTGATTGCGAATTGGTTCGCAAAACTGCCCTCCCGCGATTCCAATCTGTCCCTCCGAATGCATCCGGCTGCCAGTGTCCGACAATGCAGTCCCGGCATTCATGAAGGCATTGCAACATTGCAACCCCTGTGAATGGAGTTTGCCATGCAATCCGACGCAGAGGCATTGAGATTGCGGTCGGCCAGCATCGTTGTTCAACGAACAGCAAGCCAGGGATCCCGACACCAAGCGTTCGTCGCTGGTCATGTGCCTGTCTCCTTCATGAATTATGCGCTGTCGGTCAACCACTTGCTTGCGCTTGAACGCCAGTTTGACAAATGAGCGATCCACGCGTATCCCTCAGCCAAGCACGGCGCGTTGAGAGTTCGGGCTTCCCACGGTACCGTGAACTGCTGGCGCGCCTGAATGTCCATGTGCCATGACTGCCCATTAGGGCCAGCTCCGGAATCCCTCGGTTTCCGGTTTGCTGGCCAAGTTGCCTTGGCTGCGATCGCATGCACCCCAACCCTGTCAAACGATGCGGAATGCAGGGGGTTTTCGTTGTCGCAGCTCCGGTTGCCGACAGGCAGCGCTCTTGACTTGGAGGAAACGTGTATTCACGCGACACACTGGGCTTTACCGAACTCCACCGGGTGGCAGGCATTACCGATGTGCCTGAAATTGTGCAGGCCATTGTTGACATTGGAGCAGACGTGAATGCGCGCTCCGACCAGGGGATGACCATTCTTCATGGGGCGGCTTTCCACACAAAGGATCCGGCCGTTGTTCGGGCAATGCTCGATGCTGGAGCGGAGGTGAATGCGCGCACACCCGATGACACCACTCCCCTGCATTTGGCGGCGGCAGTAAACGAATCGTCTGCCGTCGTGCAGGTTCTCATCGATGCCGGAGCGGAGGTGAATGCGTGTTGCGAGGAGGGTTTGACTCCTCTGCATTTTGCGGCGGCTGAAAGCAAATTGCCTGCCACCGTGAGGACTCTCATCGATGCCGGAGCAGATGTGAATGCGCGTTGCAAGGTGGGTCTCACTCCTCTTCACATGGTGGCTAGAGAAGGCAGAAGGCCTGCAGTCGTGCAGGTCCTCGTCGATGCAGGTGCGGATCTGGAAGCGTGCTTGCCTAATGGCAGGACTCCCCTGCATTTGGCAGCGATTGAAAGCAGATCGCCTGCCGTCGTGCAGGCCTTCGTCGATGCAGGTGCGGATCTGAAAGCGTGTACCCCAGGAGGGTCGACGGCCCTGCATTTGGCAGCAGCAGTCACCGCAATGCCCGCCATCGTGCGAATTCTTCTCGTTGCAGGGGCAGACGTGCGTGCGCGTTGCCAGAAGGGTTTCACTCCTTTGCACTCGGCGGCACACTTAAGCGAATTGTCGGCAATCGTGCGGACTCTAATCAAGGCCGGGGCGGATGTGGAAGCACGTTCCTTGGAAGGATTCACGCCGCTTCACTTTGGGGTGCAAGGCTCCCGTGAACCGGCTGTGATGAGAACACTCCTTGGCGCCGGGGCGGATTTGGAGGCGCGTTCATGGGAAGGATTAACGCCTCTGCACGCCGCGGCAGCCACCAACGCATCCCCTTCCATCCTGAAGACGCTCCTTGGCGCCGGGGCGGATTTGGAGGCGCGTTCATGGGAAGGATTGACGCCTCTGCACGTTGCGGCAGCCGCCAACGCAACCTCTTCCGTCGTGAAGATGCTCCTTGGCGCCGGGGCGGATTTGGAGGCGCGTACAAAGGAAGGATTGACGCCTCTTCACATGGCGATAGAAAACGACGTGCCACTTCCCGTCGTGAAGACGCTCCTTGATGCGGGAGCGGTTCTGAAGGCGCGTGCAAAGGGTGGATTCACGCCTCTTCACAGAGCGGTAATCATGTGCTGTTCGCCTGTCGTTGTCCAGACACTGATCGATGCCGGGGGTGACCCGAATGCGACGGACGAGCGCGGCAAGACATCCCTGCACGCTGCTGCTGCAAGCAGCGAAACGGCGGCTGTCGTGCAAATTCTGATCGATGCCGGGGGTGACCCGAATGCGACCGACGAGCGCGGTTGGGCGCCCCTGCACAATGCCGCTGCAAACAGCGAAACGGCGGCTGTCGTGCAGACCCTGATCGATGCCGGGGCGGACATGTCGGCCAGCGACTTTGAAGAAAGAGCGCCGTTCGACCTGATCCCGGAAGATTCTCCCCTCCGACAGTCGGATGTCTACCGTGTGCTGCGCAAGGGGCATTCCAAGTAGTTGCCGATTGTCGACTTTGTTCAATTCGGCCGCAAAGCCTGTTCCTTGAAAGTGCAGAAGCCTGAAACACGTGGTCCACCGAACCCGGGGCCGCACAGGTGGCCCCGGTGTCGCAAGCCCTGAACTCTCGCCAGGCGCTTCCGGGCAATTCGGAATTCGCAGGTGGCTCTGTCTTGGCGCCGCAATTGGCGGGTTCCGGTCGGCTTTCCGTGTTGGCGGACAAAGCGGCAGGGCGGAGGGCCGCCGCCGGCGGCTTGGCTGCAAGTCGCCCGATCGCCGTTCCAAACCCGGTTCACATCAGTTCCGGCTCCTTGATGGTGGGACAGATGTCCGCTGCCTGTTCGTGCAGTGGCAGGCATGACGGAACTGGTTGCCCTGCGCAGCGCCTGGCAATGTTCTTGAAGCGACCGCAAAGGTCGTCTGTCGGCGCAAGCGGCGGCCGTTCGACCCGCGAATGTTCAACAATTGCGGCAGCCTGTCAGGGCGACGCCCGGAACGGAGAGGAACGGCGGCTTCGGTTTCGAATTCCCTCGGGTCACGACCCGTCGGCAACTGCAGCAGCGTGACACGGTCAACATGCCGCCGAGAGGAGATTGGACGAGAGGCAATTGCTAGTAGCCCCTCTCGAAGTTGACAAGTCCGTCAACCGGAAGCCCCGCGTCAAGTCTTTCGAGGTTGCAGGCGATTACGCTTGAAGCGGTGTCAACACGTGTCTCGGAAGAGATGTGCGGCCATATCGAAATTTTCTCGTTGACCCAAAACGGATGATCGGGTGGCAGAGGCTCTTCCCTGAACACATCCAGCGTGGCGTGGCCGACACGTCCGCTTCCGATGGCGTCCAGAAGTGCGCCGTCGTCGATCAGCGCGCCGCGACCGCAATTGACGATCGTCAGCCCGGGTTTGGCGGACGCCAATGTTTCGCCGTCGAGGAAATTCTCCGTATCCGACGTAAGCGGAACGAGAATCACGACTATGTCGGCCCTGCCCAGAACCCGCGCAAGGCCTTGCGTTCCGCAATGGGTCGTGACGCCGTCGATCGTCTTGGGCGTCCGGCTCCACCCAAGCAGCTGAAACTTGAACCTGGCAAGGGATCGAATGCAGGCCTGGCCCAGGGACCCGAGCCCAAGCATGCCCACCACGCGCTCGCGTGCCAGCGGCGGCGCCAGGTGCTTCAGCCACTGCCCGCTGCGATTGAAGATGTGGGCATCCATTCCGAGGTGATGGCGCAGCACCTGCCCCGTAACCCACTCCACCATGCCGTCGATCATTCCCGGGTCGAGCATGCGGATCAGCGGCGCTCTCAATGTTGGATTTGAGGCGATTTCCTCAACGCCAGCCCACAGACTCAGAACCGCCCGCAGACTTTCAAACCGGGAAAAGTCCGAAACCGAACCGTCGGGCGAGTGGATGATGTACTGTATGGCTTGCGCGTCGGAAACTTCCGTTGAAATCTCGTCGTCGAGCCCCCTTGACTTCAACGCCAGCCTGAGTTGCGGCAGCCATTCGGCGTGGCGCCGTTGGTGCGCGGAAAAAAGGATTCTGGCAGCCATTGCTTCTATCCGTTCGCGGACCGGTCATGCAGGTACGCGCTTTGCACGAGCCCGAAGCCGATCATGAGGGTGAGAGTGGCCGAGCCACTGTATGATATGAAGGGCAGCGGAACGCCAACCACTGGCGTCAGCCCGGTCACCATTGCCAGATTGAGGGAAAAATACAGAAAGAACATGGTTCCAACCCCAAAGATGACCAGCGAATTGAAACGGGAACGCGTGCGAATCGACATGTAGATGCACATGCCCACGATTGTGGCGTAGAACAGAAGGAGGATCAGGCCCCAAACCAGACCGAATTCCTCTCCCAACGTGTTGAACACGAAGTCGGTGTGCCGTTCCGGCAGGAAACCAAGCTGACTCTGCGTTCCGTGGAGATAGCCGCGCCCTGAAACCCCTCCCGAGCCTAGAGCAATGATTGACTGCGTGATGTGGTATCCCGAACCGAGAATGTTCGGGTCGGGGCTCAAATATGTTTCGATCCTCTGATACTGGTAGTCTTCCAGGATTTGCCACGACGTGCCGCGGCTGAACAACGCGGCGCCGATGCCGGCGATCGCCACAAGACCTCCGCCGAGAAAGTAGTAGATGCTGACGCCGGCAACGAACATCAGCGCAACCCCGCCCAGAACAACCAGAAGCGCAGTTCCCAGGTCGGGCTGCCTGACAATCAGAGCCACCGGCACGGCGATCAGAAACAGGGGAACTGCAACCCAGAGCGGGCGGGACGACCTTTCCGGTCCAATCGCATCGTAGAACGTGGCTATGACCAGTATGATGGCTAGCTTGCACAGTTCCGACGGCTGAAACCGCAGGAATCCAAGATCCAGCCAGCGATTTGCCGACCCTCCCGGCGAGGCCTGCAGTTCGGTGACGACAAGCAGCCCAATGCAAGCGACATAGGCCGGAAACACGAACCTCTTCCAGAAGCTGACCGGAATCGGTGCGATGGCGAGCATTGCAACTAGTCCGATCAGAAACTTCTGCAACTGCGGAAGCGCCCAGGGCTGGCCTGACCCGCCTCCAACCGAATACAGGACGACAAAGCCCAGGACAGCCAACAGGCACAGGGCAAATGCCAGAAGCCAGTTGAAGCGCTTGAAGCGTTCGAACCACGCCTCCTTGCGATCGTCATCCGCAGGCAGGAAGGTCATGTGTCGGGATTCGTCTGGTCCGCAGGCTGCGACCCAGGCTCCGACAGCGCCTGAAACTGTTCAAGGATCTGCTGCCTCTGGCCATGGGGATACACCGACAATGGAGGTTGCCGGCCGAAATGCGTGCGCAGCAGTGTGTCCCGCGCAATTGGCGCCGCCACCGCCGAACCGCCGCCGCCGTGTTCGATGATTACGGAAACCGCGTATCGAGGATCCTGAATGGGCATGTATCCGCAGAACAGCGCATGATCGCGGCGATTCCAGGGCAAGTCCTCATTCAGGATGACCCCTCTCTTTCGTTCCCGCATCGAAATCGTGCGCACCTGGCTTGTGCCGGTCTTGCCGGCAAGCATGCAGGTCGGATCGATGCATCTGGACTTGTAGGCCGTCCCCTGACGCGAATTCACGGCATCGTCCAGCGCCGCGCGAATGCGCCCCAGATGCTCCTGCGCATCGGGCAATGGCGGAAACTCAAACGCCGGAACCGGATCTCCCCCCAGGGAATTGACCAGCCGGGGCACGACGTTTCGACCTGTCGCAATGCGCGCCGTCATGATTGCCAGCTGCATGGCCGACACCAGAACGTAGCCCTGGCCAATGGCCGTGTTGAGCAGGTCGCCGAGCGACCAGGAGCGCTCCACGTTGCCTTGAATCCACTGCTCGCTGGGAATGATGCCCGAGACCGCGTTGGGAAGCGGCAGCCGGGGCGGCACGCCCAGTCCGAATCGATGGGAGGTCTCGACGACCTGACTGAGGTCGACCCGCTCCGCCAGCTTGTAGAAGTAGACGTCGCAGGATTCCGTGAGGGCCTTGGCCATGTCGACGTTGCCATGGCCGGTCCGCTTCCAGCAATGAAACGTGCTTCCGAATCGTTCGATCGACCCCTCGCAGGTGACCGTTTCGGTCGAGTCGATCCTGCCCTGGCCCAAGGCTGCCAGCGCCATGATCGGCTTCATCGTCGAGCCCGGCGGATAAAGCCCCTGCCAGCAACGATTGAACAGGGGGGCCTTCACATTGTCGACCAGCGTCCGGAATTCGGCGTGCGACCATCCTTGAACGAACTTGTTGGGGTCGAAGGTCGGGGTCGAAGTCATCGCCAGCACCTCGCCGGTCCGCACGTCCATGACCACGACGGATGCCGCTTCCTCGCCTACACGCGCATTGACGAAGCTCTGCAGCTTGCTGTCGAGCGAGAGCTGGATGTCCTGGCCACGCTGCGGCTCGACGTGGTCGAGTTCGCGAATCACGCGGCCGAAGGCATTCACCTCGATCTTTCGCGTGCCTCCCTTGCCTCGCAGCTGATGCTCGAGCGTTCTTTCGATGCCGGTCTTTCCCAGTTCGAACCGCGGCAGCCGAAGCAACGGGTCCCTGTCGTTGGGATTGTCGAGATCGGTCTGGCTGACGCGTCCCACATACCCAACGACATGCGCGAAGTCCTCGCCAAGCGGATAGACGCGCGCGCTCCCATGGTCGGCGTAGACGCCTGGCAGCGCAGGGGCGTTGACCGACACGGCGGAAACCTGCTCCCATGAAACGTTCTCGGCTATGGGCACCGATGCAAATGCCGGTCTTTCCCGCAGGCGCTTCAAATGCTCCTGGAACTCCTCCTCCGTTATCGGGATGATCCTTGCCAGGCGCCTGAGCACGTGCCGCAGGTCGTTGGCCTGTTCCGGCACGATCGTGATCAGATACCTCCTTTCGTTCTCGGCCAGCACGATTCCGTTGCGATCGAATATGTTGCCGCGTTGGGGAGCAATCAGGCGAAAATCGATTCGGTTCGATTCGGCCATGTTGAGATATGTCTCCGCCTCCTTGGTCTGCAGGTAGGCAAGCCTGCCGCCAACTGCGCAGACGAACGCAGCTTGGACTCCTCCAACCAGGAGCGCCCGCCTGGTCATTGCGTTGCGGGCCTTCCGGTCTGAAAACAATACGAACATCGCCGCCTCGCAGTCCTCTATCCGGGCGAGGGGTCGCTGGCGCGGCCCCGCCTGACAACCAGCGACGCAATGGCTGCGGCAAGCGGATAGCAAAGCGCGGTGGAAACAATGTACTTGGTCATGGCCACAGTCGTCATGGCCTGCGCGAAGGTCAGCAGCAAGGCCAGTTGGTACAGCAACAGCGCAAGGGAAAACAGCAGGCACACAAAGGCCCATTCGGCGACGAAGCTGTAGCTTCCCAGCCGCGGCGAAACTGAGCGCAGCAATTCCGTGGCCACGAGCATGAGCGCCGTCCAAAGCCCCGGCGGCAGGCCATAGATCACTTCCAGCAGCAGAAAGAGCGCGGCGACAACAAGGGCCGGCGCGTTGCGCGGGCTCCGGATGATCCAGGCGCAGATCAGACAGTACACGAGGTTGGGAAAGTTGAAGCTGCCGGACAGGGGGGTTGCCGGCTGAATGTCGACAACCGTTGCGAGTATCGACAGCACAGCCACCGCGCTGAACTGCGCCGCGTTGGCCAGCCCGCGCCGGATCATCGTTGACCGCCTAACAGCATCCGTTCACCTACCCGAGCCGGTCACCAGTCTGGGCTCCGTGCTTTCGAAATCCTGCGGATGGTAGCGAACCACCTTGAGGTAGATCAAGTCGCGCAGGTCGGCGGATGGAAGCACCCGCACACGGCCGTCCCGGTTGATTGCAAGCGTGCCAACCAGGTAGTTGGGCGGAAAGACGCCTCCTTCCCCGGTCGTCAAAACGCGGTCTCCAGGATTGGCGCGCCCGACGCGCTCCAGCAACTGAACCTGCGGCTGCGCCGTATGGTCGCCAACGGCGAGACCGCGTGTGCCCGAAGGCAGAATCTTGATGGGAATCCGGCTGGACGGGTCGGTCAGCAGGATGACACGCGCAACGGTGCGGGACACATCCGCAATCCGCCCAACAATTCCATCCCCGTCGGTCACCGGCCATCCCGGTTCGACGCGATTCTCGCTGCCCACGCTGATCAGCATCGAGTGGCTGAAGGGAGACGAAGTGTCGGCCAGCACCTTTGCGGAAATCGATGCCGCATCCGGAACGTCCACGAGATCGACGAGCTTCTTGAGAGAGGAGTTTTCGTGCTGCAGCTCGCGAACGAGCTGGCGCAGCCTTGCCAGCTCTCTCCTTGCTATGTTCAGCTCCTCGGCGTTCTGCTGCGCCGTGCCGACGTCGCGCAGGACGCCAACGCCCCGCTGCAGCCACTGGCCAGGTTCAAGGCTGAACTCGATCGCCGGCACAAGGCTGTCGATGAGCGCGAATCGCAGATGATCAACGCGGTCGCTGTCAATCCTCCACAACAGAAACACCCCAACCAGCACGATGACGGCAATGCCGACCATCAGCCGGCGGAAGGCCTGAAAGTATATTCGGTCTCTTTGTGACCTCATCGTCACCGCCGATGCTGTGCTCCCGATGCATTAGCTTTCATAGTCGATGATCGGGCCAAGTTTGTTGGCCATGGCGAGCGCGATTCCGGTGCCTGTGGCAACACAGGTAAGCGGGTCCTCCGCGACCGTCACGGTGAGTTTGGTGTATTCATGGAGCGCGATGTCCATGTCCTTCAGCAAGGCGCCTCCCCCTGTGAGGACTATGCCGTTCTCCCAAAGGTCGGCGGACAGTTCGGGAGGTATCCGGTGGCAGGCGGCGGACACCGCGCGTCGAATTTGCTCCACCGGATCGCGGAACGCCTCGGCAATCATGCGCTGCGAGATGTACACCTCGGCCGGATGGCCGCCGTCCTTGGATCGACCCTGAAAGCTGACCTTGTCGCCGGCGCCGTCCTCCGGGAAGCGGGCTGTGCCCAGGGAATTCTTGATGCGTTCGGCGGTTGAATGGCCCATGTGAATGTTGAGCTGGTCGAGCGCATAGTTGATGAGCGCGTTGTCCATGAAGTCGCCGCCGACCCGAATCGACGTTGCATAAACGATGTCGCCCATGGACAGAACGGCCACTTCCGTGGTTCCGCCGCCAATGTCGACGATCATCGAGCCCAGCGGCCCGAGAATTTCCAGCCCGGCGCCCAGCGCGGCTGCGATCGGTTCGGGAATCAGCCCGGCCACGCGAGCGCCCGCCGACAGCACCGACTGGCGAATTGCGCGCTTTTCAACCGCCGTGGCGCCATGCGGAACGCAAACGATTGCCTTCGGCTTGGCAAAGATCGACACGCGGTCGACTCGCCGCATGAAATGCTTGATCATCTCCTCGGCGACCGCGAAGTCGGCGATGACGCCGTCTCGCATGGGCCGAATGACCTCGATCGAACTTGGCGTCCGGCCCTGCATTTCCTTTGCAGCCGTGCCAACGGCAATGACCCGCTTGTGCCCGTCCTTGACGTGGTACGCAACGACGGAAGGCTCGTCGACGACAATGCCGGAGCCCCGCACGTGAATCAGCGTGTTGGCGGTCCCCAGGTCGATCGCCATATCGTGGGTGAGCAAAGAACTCAGCGCGCCAAACATTGACCTCAACCAAGCCAGTTTTCTGAACCGGACATGCTCCTGACCACGCCGGAATTCCCGGCGAAGCGCCGCCGCCGAGACAGGTCTCGGCGGGACGGCAATTGCGATGTCCCGTCCGGTCTCGCAATCATAGCATGAAGCCGCAGTTTCTCCACCGTTCCGACGCTAGTCAAGAGCAGTTTTGAAATGGGCAGTCGGATTCAGGCAAATGCCATGTTCTCGGCGGCCTGGCGGCGCATGGCCAGGCTGTTGAGGGCATCGACGTAGGCCCTGACCGATGCAAGCACCGTGTCGGTGTCTGAGGACTGGCCGTTCACGATCAGCCCGTCTTCGTCAAGCGCCACGGTCACGGTGGCCTGTGCATCCATGCCTTCGGTCACGGCATTGACCTGATAGTGCAGCAAGCGCGCCTTGTGGGGAAACACTTCCGTGACTGCGTTGAACGCCGCATCGACGGGGCCGGTTCCCGTGGCGCTGGCCTGCAGCGACATTCCGTCAAGCTTCATCCGAATCTCGGCGGTCTGCGGCGCCTCGGTGCCGCAGACGACACGCAGAAACTCGACCTCCATCACGCCGTTTGCGTCCTCCGGGTTGGCTGTTTGAACAATCGCGACCAGGTCGTCGTCGTAAACCTCGCGCTTGCGGTCGGCGACATGCTTGAAGCGGCGAAAGATTTCGCCGAGCCGACTGGCGCCGATCTCGTATCCGAGCTCCCGAAGCTTCTTGCTCACCGCGGCGCGACCCGAGTGCTTGCCAAGCACGATTTTCGATTCGTGAAGGCCAACTTCCTCCGGGCGCATGATCTCGTAGGTGCCCGAATGCTTGATCATTCCGTCCTGATGAATGCCTGCTTCGTGGGCGAAGGCGTTCTTGCCGACGATCGCCTTGTTGAACTGCACCGGGAATCCGGTCACGCGCGACACCAGGCGGCTGGCCTGGATGATCCGCGTGGTGTCAATGCCGGTTTCGTGGGGAAAGACGTCCTTGCGCACGCGCATGGCCATCACGACCTCCTCGAGAGAGGCGTTCCCGGCGCGTTCGCCAAGTCCGTTGATTGTGCATTCGATCTGCCGGGCTCCGGCGGAGACCGCGGCCAGCGAATTGGCAACCGCCAGACCAAGATCGTCGTGACAATGCGTGGAAAGCGTTACCCGGTCAATGTCGGGCACGCGCTCGCGCAGCATGCGGATGACGAATGCGCTTTCCATGGGTGTCGAGTAGCCGACGGTGTCGGGTATGTTGATGGTCGATGCGCCGGCGCGAATTGCGGTTTCGACGGCTCGGCAGAGAAAGTCATGGTCGGTGCGTGACCCGTCTTCCGGCGACCATTGCACGTCGTCGCAATGGCTGCGAGCTCTGCGCACCGACTTGTCGATCGCCTCGATCACGTCTTCGGGACTCATTTGAAGCTTGTACTTCATGTGCAGCGCCGAGGTCGAGATGAAGGTGTGTATGCGTGGACGGGCTGCCGGGCGCAGCGATTCGCCGGCGCGATCGATGTCGGCGAAGGACGAGCGCGCGAGTCCGCATACCGTGGCGTTCCTGACCAGCCGCGATATTTCCTCGACGGCCTTGAAGTCCCCTTCCGAGGCAATCGGGAATCCGGCTTCGATGATGTCGACGCCCATGTCCTGCAGCAGTTCCGCAATTTCGAGCTTGCTGGAAAGCGACATGGTCGCCCCCGGGGACTGCTCGCCGTCGCGAAGCGTCGTGTCGAATATCAGAACGCGGCCGGAGCCGTTGGCTTTTGTGGATGTCATTTGAAGATTCCTGCTGACTTTTTGGTGTTCCGGTGATGTGCGGTGCAAAAAGAACCCCTGAGCGGATGCACCTGTGGTGGCGCGCTCAGAGGCAGCCTAGCAGGAGGGCAGGCCTCGATGTGGCGAATGTCGTTTTCGCCAAAGTGGTGAATGCTTTGGAACTGTCCATGGCGCAGCACATAGCTTGCAGGACAGGCAATTGCAAGCGCCTGTTGAACTGCCTCGAGGGACACTTCTTCAGGGTTGCATTCTTCCACTGCTTCTGCGCAATGTACTAGTCGCCGTCATGTGGCATTTTCCAGAGTAGCTGCGTGATGGTCACTGGCCCGGCGGTTCCAGCGCGCGGGCCTCCCTTTCTGTTCAGGCTCGATGCGCTTCCCCCTCAAGAGCGCCATGCGCCCAGGCAACAGCAACACAGGCATGCACACCTGCCGAAATCACGCCCGAACCCCGCTCAGCACGCCGTCAATTCAGTTCGCAACCTTTCTTTGTTGCTGGGAAGAAACAGCCAGGCAAACAACACGGGCAGACAGCGGTATCGCTCGGGGGATCTATTTGACGGCGGCGGGCCGGCGGGTGATCGTACTGCACGTCTTCAAGAAGAAGTCGCGCAAGTCGCCGCAACGTGCGCTCGCGACCGCAAGGAAACGAATGACAAGGGTGATGACATGACGAAGCTGAACGACCTGAAGGTGCGCTTCATGGAAGACCCGGAGTTCCGGGAGGAATACGCGCGTGTCGACGACGAGTATGCGCTCATCGGGGCGCAGGTCCGCGCCCGCACGGCGGCAAAGCTGACGCAGGCGGAACCTGCCCGGCCTCTCGGAACGACCCAGTCGGCGGTCGAGCGGCCGTAAGGTGGAAGGGTGTCGCCGTCCTTCTTGAGGAGGAAGGTGACTCCCGGGCTCATCCACCGGACGTCAATTGTTTCCAAGCGTTCAAGCGCCATGGCAGGGAGGCTTGCTTCCCGGGCCAGCCACGCATTTCCGAACCACATTGAGGACAATGGACATACTGATAAAGGTCCTATTCTCGAACTTGCAGTCAACGGGCTTGTTGCTGCCTTGTCTTCATTGATTTCACATGTGCCTGAAGGTCTGTGCAAGCCAGATGCACCGCTCACATCCAAAAGCGACCGACGACCAAGCGTACAACAAAATGAAACAGCGCTCGCTTGGCAGCGTACACAAACTTCAGCAGAAAACACCAAATGTCACCAGCCGAGGTCGACCTTCGGCAAGAGGTTGACCGACGCACTCAAAGTGACGGTCCTCAAATTCAGGCCACATTGCAGTCCTCAATCCGTTAACCTCGCCGCACAACATTCGCGCGCAAGTCGGACCTGACATGCATACTTCCTTGACATGGCGAAGGACACCGCTGAACGCTGCTTGCTGCATAGATGCTTGCGAAGGACTTTCCCAGGGCTTGTCGGACTTTCGAGCCATGGTCGCCAATGTAGGGGCGATAGCACACAATGGACGCGTGAATTGGAGCATTGACAAAGGACACCTATGTGCTTCGACCTGCAATGAAGCATGTTCGAGAGCCGAGTTGTACATCGCTGAACACACGCAACATTGCTGCAACCCGCAACGTCCAGCCCATGGAGAGCCAAACATCTGCATATCCAGAAGCAGAACTGTTGTTGGGGCGCCCGTTGAACTGCCGTTAAATGGAACGTGATTGACAGGCGGCCAAAGCGTGTCCAAGATGTGTAGGCGCCCGAACGGGCCTAGATTGTCAGAACCCAGCCCAGACAGTGGTTCAAACGCGAAGAGGGGTTCAAGGTGGCCTTGAGCCGTGGAGCTACCGAGCATGAAGCGCTGGTCGAAGCAATCAAGCCCAACAAATGCGATTGGATCTTCGAAACCGGCAACAGCGAAGGAAATGACTTTTGCGTGCTGAAGGTCCGATGCGGGCAGACCGGTTCTGGATGCTCGAACAGATGCAAGTCAACACGGCGCGCTGCAAGATGGCAAATCGGGGCCTATGGGGTCAAGATGTTCCCCATGATCTCCTTGCGAATGCTGCGAATGGCTGAAACGGAAGCAATTGGCAGGTCTCACTGGCTCAATTCGGCTGGGCCTGTTTCGATGAACTGCACTTCCAAGAATTAGTCTTGACCCGGAGGAAGCGTGAAACCCTTGTCAAAAGAAAACACAGCAGGAATTCAGTCTGGCGTGCCAAACGCGGGGAAGAACCACAAGACGAAGCCGTTGGTGATGTTGGTCGTGCTGGTACTGATATTTGTCTTCACAGTGTGGCTGGGTTCGTTGAATTTCTGGCTCAGACTGATCAAGGCCGGCACGGAAGCTGGCATCATAGGTGGATTGGTGGACTGGTTTGCCGTCGTTGCGTTGTTCAATCACCCGCTCGGCATCCCTATTCCGCATACTGCGATCATTCGCAACAAGACGGAAGAGTTCGCGGAGGGCGCCTACGACTTTGTCATCAAGAACTTCAGTGATCCGAACAAGGCATCACAGTTCGTCAAGGAAAGGGAGCCAGCCAGACACTTGTCGGAATGGTTCAAGCAGCCCAAGAACTCGGATGCAGCTGCCAAGATTGTGACAACGTCGATTCCACTGCTGCTGACGCCGCAGAGTGACAGCAACATACGCACATTCCTGATCAAGACCATTGTCGAGGAGCTGAGAAAGCAGAACATCTCTCCTGTGGTTGGCCGACTGCTTGAACAGGTCTACCGCCGAAAGCACCACCAGGAAATTGTCGACATCCTGATTGGCGTTGCGAAGAAATTTCTCGAACAAAACCCTGGAGTTCTCAGAGAAACGGTTGCTGAACGTTCGAGCTGGTGGATCCCCGGGTTCCTCGATCGAAGGATGGCGGACATCGTGGAGGCCTCGCTCTTGGAAAAGCTGGATGAAATCAGCGATCCAAACCATGATTTTCGGCGCAGAATTGACACAGTTGTCGAAACCCTGATTGAAGACCTAAAGCATGACAGGTTCGACGCATACAAGATCAGAGACTTTTGGCAAAGGTTCATAGGGAGTGAGCAAACCGGCCAACTCATTGGAGGAATGTGGACCGACATCAAAAAAGAAATGTTGGACGAAGACGGAACCGGCACCGAGAAGCTGAAGGACAAGCTCGCGAGCTTGTTTCAGGCTTTGGGGGCGTACCTCAACGAGGATGTCGGACTTCAAGAGGAAATTGACAACCGACTGTCCAAATTGGTTGAGAGGACGGCTCCTGATGTTGTCGAACTTGTGGCTACGTACATCAGGGATGAAATCAAGGGATGGTCGGGAGATGAAATTGCCGCGAAAATGGAGGCTGCAGTCGGCAATGATTTGCAATACATTCGGATCAACGGAACCGTGCTGGGATGCGTAGTCGGCGTCTTGTTGTTCCTGGCGGTTGAGGCGGTTACTCTGATTTGACGGCGGTTCATGAATTTGCTTGGCAGTCCGTCGACCAATCGGGCTGTCGCTGCGAGCAAGTCCACAAGAATTCGACCGGGCACGTTGATTTTGTTTCTTCGAGCGACGCGAGCACATTGTGGCTCAATGCCTGGCAACTCCGGATCTGGAATTGGCAGAAGTTGAGAATTGAGATGGAATCACACGAGGGGGGCCAACACCGATCTCCACAACAATGAAAATCCTTCGCCAAAGGCAATTGATCTGGCGGCCGAGAGTAGATTCTCAGAAGCCGCATTGAATTCAACTTTCAATGTCGGCTGTCCTTGCGAACGGAATTCTCCGCCGTTGGAAATTGCTGCCAACGCAGCTTCAAGTCCAAATTGGCTTTCAACCCAGTTCAACTCGCGCTTTGGTCCGGAATGTGACCCTCCAGCTCCGTTCCGCGATCAAGGATTTGGGTTTCTCAGT
>JAPOOS010000179.1 GCA_026713305.1 Paracoccaceae bacterium | reverse complement strand
CCAAGCATGCTGGCTTCTCGAGGCAGCGGTTCCGGCGTCAAAGATCGGTCCTGCTTGAAGATGCCGAAGGATTGGCCAGAACCATTCGTGCATTGCCGCTCAAATCGTGTTGTGTGTCAAGTCGAACCAAACTGCGTTTTTCAACTTGAAGCGTGCGAATTGAGACAGCTTCTCCCAAGTTGTTTTGACTTGCATGGCAAGGGCTCCCGCACAGAACGCTTCCATGATGCGAATGGCTGACAGACCCGGTCCCTCCGGAATTGCCGGACGCGCGGAGGGAGCGTTCGGGCAGGTCGGATCAGTACCTGTACTGTTCGGACTTGAACGGGCCGTCAAGCGGAACTCCAATGTAGTCCGCCTGCTCACTGGAGAGCGGTGTCAGACTGGCGCCGAGGCGTGCCAGATGAAGGCGTGCCACCTTTTCGTCAAGTTCCTTGGGCAGCACATACACCTCATTGCCGTAACGGTCGGGATTGTTCCAAAGATCGATTTGCGCAAGCACCTGATTGGTGAAGCTCGCCGACATCACAAAGCTCGGATGGCCTGTTGCGTTGCCCAGATTGAGCAGACGCCCTTCCGAAAGCAGGATTATCCTGCGGCCCGAAGGCATCTCGATCAGGTCGACCTGATCCTTGACGTTCGTCCACTTGTGATTGCGCAGCGCCGAAACCTGAATCTCGTTGTCGAAGTGACCAATGTTGCCGACTATGGCCATGTCCTTCATCCGACGAATGTGGTCAATGCGAATGACGTCCCTGTTTCCCGTGGCGCTGACGACAATGTCCGCAGTGTCGGCCACTTCATCAAGCGTAACGACATCGAACCCGTCCATGGCAGCCTGCAAGGCGCATATCGGGTCGATTTCGGTGATCAACACTCTGGCGCCGGCGCCTCGCAGCGAGGCCGCCGATCCCTTGCCGACATCGCCGTAGCCGCAGATGACGGCGATTTTGCCTGCGATCATGGTGTCCGTTGCGCGTCGAATGCCGTCAACCAGGCTCTCCCGGCAGCCATACTTGTTGTCGAACTTTGACTTCGTCACGCTGTCGTTGACATTGATCGCCGGAAACGGCAGCAGCCCCTTCTCCTGCATTTGATACAGGCGGTTCACGCCCGTCGTGGTTTCTTCGGTCACGCCGCGAATTGCATCGCGCTGGGACTTGAACCACCCTGGGGACTTCCTTGCCCGCGCAGCAATCTGGGCGAACAGGGCCTCCTCCTCTTCCGACGAAGGATCCGAGATGAGCCTTTCCTCGCCGTCCTCGACGCGCGATCCCAGCAGGATGTACAGCGTTGCGTCACCTCCGTCGTCAAGGATCATGTTGGCGCCCGAAGGAAAGCCGTAGATGCGGTCGATGTAGTCCCAGTACTCGGCGAGAGTTTCGCCCTTGTGCGCGAACACCGGCGTTCCCCCGGCGGCGATGGCGGCGGCTGCATGATCCTGCGTCGAAAAGATGTTGCAAGAGGCCCATCTGACGTCAGCTCCCAGGAGATTGAGCGTTTCGATCAATATGGCAGTTTGTATCGTCATGTGCAGCGAACCGGCGATGCGGGCGCCGGCCAGCGGCTGGGTTTCCGCAAACTCGTCGCGCAGCGCCATCAGGCCCGGCATCTCCGTTTCGGCAATCGCGATTTCCTTGCGGCCGAACTCGGCCAGACCAATGTCTTTGATCAGGTATGGTTCACTCATCAACTGGATCTCTGTAGCCTTGCAAAGGATGCCGGTTACCACCTGCCGACGCGACTGGCAATGTAAACCGTTCAGTGGCAAAGGACTTGCCCGGCCCGCCAACATGCACAGGACACTTTCGGAAAGTGAGGATGCCACAGGCTTTGCCATGCGGGCAGGAACGTCAGCGGCTGCCTGCAACGATGCAGCCATGCCGAAACCCGGTCTGGACATCGAATCTTCGAATTGCGGAGCCGGCTGTCTTCAGCATCGCGGCGGGAAGCGGCGCCGAGGAACAACTTGCCATCGCGCATGCGCTTCGCATACGGGGAGGCAAGGCCCGGTCTCCGTCCAAACCGGTCCGCGTTTGATTTGGAGGCGCGACTGCCATAATCCTGCACATGTTCGTAGACAACCCCAGTTCCGAAGGTTTTCCGGATGTTTGAACACAGCACCAAGCCGCGTGTGTTTTTCCTTCCTCCAGGTTGCCACTTCGCGGAGGAATTCGTTGCCGGCCTGATCTCGCGGATGGCAAACACCGAACCGGCCGCCATGGCGCAGGTTCGGATCCATGCCAACACCGCCAGCCTGAGAAGAGCCATCACCGAGGCCTTCATCGCACAGGGCAACACGTTCATTCCCAGGATTCGCCTGCTTACCGAGTTTGCGACAGACCCGGATTTCCCGAACATTCCCGGACCGGTCTCGCGCCTTGTCCGCGAACTCGAACTTGCCGAGGCGACAAGCGCGCTGCTCGACAGGGACAAGCGATTCGCGCCGCGTTCGACAACCTACGAGCTGGCCACCAGCCTGGCGCGCCTCATGGATGAAATGCACGACCGAAACATCCGGCCCGACAGGCTGCGCCAACTCGATCTCACGTCCCATTCCGCGCACTGGGACCAAAGCCTCCGATTCATCAACATCATTGATCGCTACTGGCGGGCAACCAGCGTCCCCGATGCAAACGCCCGCCAACGGCTGGTTGTCGAAGCCCAGCTCGAAAGATGGCGCCGGGAACCTCCCTCGCACCCTGTAATCGTTGCCGGCTCCACCGGCTCGCAGGCCACCACCCTGATGTTCATGAAGGCGGTGGCGTCGCTGCCGCAGGGCGCGCTGCTGCTGCCCTGCTTCGACAACGAGCTGCCGCCTGCCGCCTGGCAGATGCTGGACAGCCCGGCAACATCGGAATCGCACCCGCAGTACCGGTTCGTGGAACTGGCGGAGGAACTGGGCATCGATCTCGCCGATGTCGCGCCGTGGCGCCGCCAAACCCGCGTCGACAGAAATCGCAATCGACTGGTGTCCCTGGCCCTGCGGCCGGCACCCGTCACCGACCAGTGGCTGAACGAAGGATCGAGACTGACTGGCCTTTCCGAAGCCGCTCGGGGACTGACGCTGATCGAAGCGTCGTCGCCTCGCGAGGAAGCCGAAGCAATTGCCGTCCGCATGCGGGCCGCCGTTCACGAAAACCAGTCGATCGGACTGGTCACGCCGGACAGGCAGCTCGTGATGCGGGTCAAGGCAGCCCTGAAGAGGTGGAATCTGGTGCCCCAGGACAGCGTCGGCGACCCCTTCACCCGAACTCCCCAAGGCAGATTCCTGGTGCAGATCGGCAACCTCATGGGGCGACGGGCCGGGCTCGGCGACATCTTTTCGCTCCTCAAGAATCCCCTGACCAATTCCGCCGACCAACGGTCGCAGCATGTGCGGATCGTCAGGAGAATGGAAACGGACGTTCGCCGGCAGGGCCCTGAATTCGACCCCCTGCAGCAGCTCGAGAAGTGGGCCGGCAGGCGCGGCCGCGACAGCCGCGCAAAGGCCTTGTTCACCTGGTATGAACGACTCTTCCGCCGCCTCGCCGCCGTTGCGACGATGCCGTTTGCGCAAATGGTCCACGTCCATATGGAATTCGCCGAGGCGTTCGCCGCCACGCCCAACGGAAGCCCTTCCGAACTTCTGTGGCGCCGCGACATGGCCGCCGCGCGGCGTGCCGCGCAGCTCATGAAGGAGCTCACCGACAACACCGGGAATCTGGGCGCAATTTCGCCCATGGACTACGCCAGCATCTTTTTCGGCGTGGCATCCGGCGTCCGCGTCACCGAGCCGTACAGGTCGCACCCGCTACTCGCAGTCTGGAACACCGAGGACGTGCGCATGCAGCGGCCGGACATCGTGATTGCCGGCGGCCTGAACGAAGGTTCATGGCCCGTGCACATCTCCCAGGACGCCTGGCTGAACAGAAACCTGCGGCTGCAGCTGGGCCTGACGTCGCCGGAACGCCGCGTGGGTCTGGCCGCACATGACTTCCAGCAGGCGATTTCGCTTCCCGTGGTCGTGCTTGCGCGCAGCAAGCGAGGCGCCGAGACAACCAACATTGCATGCCGCTGGCTCAGCCGGCTGGTCGGCCTGCTGGCAGGACTCGGCCCCGAGGGCGAGCAGGCGCTGGCCGACATGCGCTCTCGAGGCAATCGCTGGATTGGGCTGGCGGAAGCCCTGAACCGGCCGAAGGAACGCGTCGAACCGGCAGCGCGGCCGTGCCCGGCGCCGCCCGCCGCGGTCCGTCCAAAGCGCCTGTCCGTCACCGAAATAAACACTCTCAACACCGATCCGTACGCCATCTATGCCCGCCATGTGCTCAATCTGTGGCCCCTGCTGGAGCTTTCGGCCGACACCGGGCCGCGCATTCGCGGCATCAGGATGCACGCGCTGATGGCGGAATTCGCCAAGCGCTTCGACAACATGTCCCCGGAGGAAGGCCAACAGCTGCTGCTTTCGCTGGCGCGGAGGCACTTCAGCGGCACCGGCGCCCCTCCATTTGCGGAACGCCTGTGGCAGGGCCAGTTCGAGAAGCTCGCCGGTGAACTGGCTTCGCTCGAAGTCACGCTGCGAAGCAAGGGCGAGCCCGAGGAACTTGAATGCATCGGCGAGCACCTTTTCGAGGAACTGGAGTTCACCCTGACAGGCAGGGTTGACAGGCTTGATCTCTCCGACAACGAAGAACTGTCGGTGTTCGACTACAAGACGGGGCAGATTCCGGCGAAGTCCCGGATGAAGGAGTGGGACAAGCAGCTGCAGCTCCTGGCGGCGCTTGCGCAACTCGGCGCATTCACCGGCGGTCATTTGGGGGATGTCTGCGCTGCCGGCTATGTGGGCATCGGCAGCAAGCTGGAATTCAGGACGATCAGCGACACCGCCGACAGCTCGGATCTGATCGCCGAGGTCTTGCAGGAACTGCAAACCGTGATAGGGCACTACAGCAGCGAGAGCTCCGGCTACCTGTCGCGGCGAATTCCCCGCGACACGCCCTTCGAAACCCAATACAACCACCTGGCCAGATTCGGTGAATGGGACGACACAAGCCCGGCCAGCGCCGCGAGACTGAAATGAGCGGGCTGGAGCGATTCGACGCCGCGACGGTCCCCCAGATCCGGGCTTCGGATCCAGCGGCTGCAGCATGGGTCTCGGCGAATGCCGGCACCGGCAAGACACGGGTGTTGACCAACCGGGTCACGCGCCTGCTGCTTGAAGGCGTGCCGCCGCAGCAAATCCTCTGCATCACCTTCACCAAGGTGGCAGCCATCAACATGGCCACGCGGCTGTTCGAAATGCTGGCCGAATGGTCCATGCTGCCAACGGCGGAGCTGAAGGCGAGGCTTCTGGACCTGGGACTGGACAGCGCAGAACTGGGGCCGGACAAGCTGCGCGAGGCCCGAACCCTGTTCGCCAGGGCGCTGGAAACGCCGGGCGGGCTTCGCATCGAAACGATCCACGCCTTTGCGACCAAGGTGTTGCGGCGGTTTCCGCTGGAAGCGGGCATTTCGCCGCAGTTCAAGGTGCTTGAAGCACGCACGGCGGAACACCTGCAGTCGCAGGCTTTCAATCAACTGGCGGCCGAGAATCCCGAACTGCTGCAGGATCTGGGGAAGCATGTTTCACCCTACAATTTCAGCGGCCTGATCGAGAGCATGCTGCGCTACCGCGAAAGTGCGCAGAGGCAGATCGGGGACGAGGAGCTCGATGCGCTGTTCGGCGTGCCGCGAGGCTGGAAGGAGGATTCCTTCCTGGACGTGTTTCAGCCTGCGGATCTTCGCTTGATCGCCAACCTGAGAAGGCATCTCCAACTCCTGCCGGGACCGACCTGCGCGAAGCATGCCAGGCAGCTCTCCGACATCGGCTCTCCGCCCGGCCGCGCCGACTTTGAACTGCTGTCCGGCATGTTCATGTTCCAGTCCGGCGCCAAGGCCGGGCTGCCCAGGATCAACTGCTTCCCAACCGCCAAGATGGCCAGGGAGATGCCGCCCCCGCTTGGCTCCATGCTCAACGCATACATTGAAAGGATTGCGGCCGCCCATCATGCGCAGATTGCCTTCGAGGAAGCCAGTCGAACACGCGCGCTGCTTCGCTTCAGCCAACGGTTTCTGGCCCGATACAGCGAAGCGAAGCGGGCAATCGCCGCCCTTGACTATGAAGACCTGCTGATTTCCACGCGGGACCTGCTGACCGATTCGGAGGTCAGTCAGTGGGTGCTGTTCCGAATGGACGACAGCATCGACCACATTCTGGTCGACGAAGCGCAGGATGTGAATCCGATCCAGTGGAGCATCGTCGCCGCCCTTGCGGCGGAATATGCAGCCGGCAAGGGCCAGCGGCAGGATGCTCGGCGCACGGTTTTCGCCGTGGGCGACGAGAAGCAGTCGATCTTCGGATTTCAGGGCGCCGAGCCGGCTCGATTTCACCTCATGAACCGGCGTTTCCGCCGAACATACCTGAGCGCCGGACAGACGTTCCTGGACGAAGCGCTGGCCTTTTCCTTCCGTTCCTCGCCTGCGATTCTCCGCTTGGTCGACGAAGTGTTCGCCGGTCTCGCGAACCCGCAGTTCCCGCAGGAGATTCCACACCGGGCGTTTTTCGATCGGCTTCCCGGGCGTGTGGACATGTGGGCGTTCCGGCAGGCGAAGCGCGAAACCGCCTTTCTCGCCTGGACCAACTTCACCGACATGCGAATCTCGTCCGATGCATACAACGTTCTGGCAGGGGACATTGCGCAGCAGGTGAAGGAGATGCTCGAAAACGGCGACCCGATACCGGACGGCGACGGCGCCAGGCCGGTTAGGCCGGACGACATCCTGATCCTGGTGCAGCGCCGCAACGATCTGTTCTATGGCATCCTGCGCGAGTTGAGCGCCAGGGGCATTCCGGTTGCAGGCACCGACCGCGTCCGCCTGCTCCGGGAAATCGGCGTCAAGGACCTGCTTGCGCTGTTGAGATTCCTGGCCCTGCCCGAGGACGATCTGTCGCTTGCTAGCGCACTCAGATCTCCGCTGTTCGGCCTTTCCGAGCAGGACATCTTCACGATGTCAGCCGGCCGCAGGAGCACCGTCTGGCAGTCGCTGTACCTCCGCAGGAACGACAACGGCAGATTTCGGGAGGCCTATGCCATGCTGGCGGACCTGCGAAGGCAGGTCGATTTCCAGACTCCCTATGAACTCCTGGATTGCATGCTCACCGTCCACGGCGGGCGCGCAAGGATGGTTGCCCGGCTCGGGCCCGGCTCGGACGAGGCCATCGATGTGCTGCTCGATCAGGCAATTGCCTACGAATTGGGAAACGTGCCGTCGCTGACGGGCTTCCTTGAATGGATAATCGCGCGTGAAACCGACCTGGCGCGGCCGCTCGACATTGTCGGCAGCACCGTGCGGGTCATGACGGTTCACGGCGCCAAGGGCCTCGAGGCTCCCGTGGTCATCCTCCCCGACACCGCAACGATCAGCCGGAAAACCGCCGCTCTCGTCGTGGAGCCCGAGACGTCGCTTCCGGTCTGGACACCGCCCAGAAAGCGGATTCCGATCCAGCTGAAGCCCTTCTTCGAACGGCTGCGCGAACAGGACGAGCTGGAACGGCTGCGCCTCATGTATGTGGCGCTGACCAGGGCAAAATGCTGGCTGATCGTCTGCGGCGCGGGCAAGAAAAACAACACGGCATGGTACAGCATGATCGAGCAGGCCATGCTTGGGCTCGGCGCGAAACAACACCTGTTTGCATGGCGGGACGAGTATTGCGGCAATGCGGCGTTCGACGGGCTTCGGTTCGAAACCGGCGCATGGCCGGAAGGCGCTGAAGCCGTGGACGAGGAGATGGTGGAGGACGCGCCAGCGCCTGAATGGTGCAACATCCCGGTGGCGACGCCTCCCGACGAACTGCTGACGGTCTCCCCATCCAGCCTTGGCGGCGACCACCGCCAGCCGGGCGACGCGGGTCCCGGCGAGGATGCGGAAACTGCGGCTCAAAGGGGCACGTTCATTCATGCCATGCTTGAGCGCCTGCCGCGGCACGACCGATCGGCGTGGAACGCGGTGGCGGACCGGCTGCGGCTTTCATGCGCGCAACTGCTCGACGATGCGCAGGCAAGGGATGCGTTCGACCAGGCCGTCAACCTGTTGACCTCCGATCGGCATGCACGCCTGTTCGCAGCGGATGGGTTGACGGAAGTTGCGTTCACCGTGGAACTGCCCGAATTGTTCGACAAGCCGCTTCACGGCATAATCGACCGTCTGCATGTCGACGACCGGAGCGCCTTTGCGCTGGACTTCAAGTCCAACCGGCGCGTTCCGAAGAGGGCCCGGGAAACGTCGACCGAAATCCTGGCGCAGATGGGAGCATATCAACTGGCGCTCGAGAAGCTGTATTCCGACAGGCCGGTTCGAGTGGCGGTTCTCTGGACGAGGACGGCGACCCTCATGCACATGCCGCGCGATTTGATCGTCGAGGCGCTTACACTTGCCAATCGAAACACTACATTGGACAGGACCGCCACCGGCGGGCGCTGACCAGATATCCAGGAGAGCAGGCACATGGACCACGAAGAATTGACCGATCAGGACTTTGCGCAGTTTGTGGAGGACGCCCGCCTTCCTGTGCTTGTGGATTTCTGGGCAGAGTGGTGCGTTCCCTGCCGGCAGCTCAATCCGATTCTTGAAGACCTGGCCGACGAGTTTTTGGGGAAGGTCCTGTTCCGCAAGCTGAATGTCGACGAAAACCCGGAAACGACTTCCCGACTCGGAATCAGGGCGCTGCCGACATTGGCCATATACAGTGGCGGCGCCGTCGTCGACACGCAGCTTGGCCTGCGATCGAAGACAGCCTTGAGGAAGTGGATTGAATCCTCCCTGTAGGCCGAACGGGCATCCGGGAACGCTGGCTGCTTCCCGGACAAGGGCAACGGTAAGTCTCGGCTGAATGCCGGGCCGCCGGTCGGTGACCGAGTTGCCCTATCCGTGCTCGCGAAGCACGCTTCCGGCCAGATAGAGCGAGCCGCAAATCAGGATGCGGCAATCCGGACTGTCGGCCGTGATGTGCCGCACGGCGCGCTCGGCGTTGCCGGCGGCAACCGCGTCGAATCCCACTTCCCTGGCAGCCGCGGCGATGTGCTGCGCCGACAGGGAGGCGCCCTCGCCGGGAATGGCGATTCCGTACAGACGGTCGGCGGCGCGTTTCAGCGCTCGCAGAAAGCCCCTTACATCCTTGGTGTTGAGCATGCCGCAAATGATTCTCGTGGTCTTGCTGGGCATGCTGCACAGCGTGTCGGCAAGAACCGAGCCGGCGGCCGGATTGTGTCCGCCGTCCAGCCAAACTTCGGAACCGCGGGATGCCTCGATCAACGGCCCGCTGCGAAGATGCTGCATCCGTCCAGGCCAGACCGCCCCGGAGACCGCCGAGGACAGGGCCGAATCGGGAGCGCCCAGCAGCCGCAGCGCCGCAACCGCAGCGCCCGCGTTGTCGATCTGATGACAGCCGAACAGGTTGGGACAGGGCAATTCCCGTTCACCGTCCTGGTCCCGGAACCGCAGGCCTCCATTCCTCGTTTCGACAAACCAGTCCCGGTCCTGCACGAGCAGGGGCGCGCCGCACAGCTCCGCGACGCGGTTGATTTCGGCAAGCGCCTCGGGCTGCTGCCGCGCCACAACGCAGGGGACGCCAGGCTTGAGGATTCCCGCCTTCTCGCCGGCAATGCTCTTCAGCGTGGCGCCAAGATACTGTTCGTGATCCATCGACACCGGCGTGATGACCGTCAGCCGCGGTTGGGCAACGACATTGGTTGCGTCAAGACGACCGCCCAGCCCAACCTCGAGGAGCAGCATGTCGGCGCGATGGCGCGAGAAGGCCAGCATTGCCGCGGCAGTGGTTATCTCGAACAGGGAAATCGGCTGATCGGCGTTGACCGCCTCGCATTCGAGGAGAACCTCCGCCAGCTCCTCCTCCTCGATGATCTTTCCGGCCAGCGTGATTCGTTCGTTGAAGCGCGTCAGGTGCGGCGAAATGTAGGCATGCACCTGGGTTCCGGCCGATTCCAGTCCGGCCCGCACCATGGCAAGCGTGGATCCCTTGCCGTTGGTCCCCGCGAAATGAACGACCGGCGGCAGGCTTTCCTCCGGGTGGTCCAGTTCGGCCAGCAATCTCCTTGGCCGATCAAGCGTCAGATCGATGCTTTTCGGGTAGAGCGACTTGAGACGCGCCAGAATCGCCGACGGTTCGTCCCGGAGCGAGCCTCCGGCGGCAGGATGGGCCGTTGCCCGATGTCGCTGACTGTCAGGTTTCCTGTTCATTGGGAGAGCGGCCTCACAGGCCGGCCGAATCGACCGGTGCGGGAAGCTTCCGCTGCCGGTAGGTGATGCTTCCCCTGATGGGTGGAGGCAAGCCGGACAGCATGCGGACGATGGAAATGATCCGTTCCCTTATCTTCGCCCGGTGAACAACCATGTCAAGCATGCCGTTCTTCAGCAGGTGTTCCGCTCTCTGGAATCCTTCCGGCAACTGCTCCTTGATTGTCTGTTCGATGACCCGGGGCCCGGCAAATCCGATCAGCGCTCCCGGCTCGGCCATGTGAATGTCGCCAAGCATGGCAAACGACGCCGTAACGCCTCCCGTGGTCGGGTGCGTCAGCACCACAATGTAGGGAAGTCCCGCTTCGGCCAGACTCTGCACGGCCACGGTTGTGCGCGGCATCTGCATCAGGCTGAGAATGCCCTCCTGCATTCGGGCGCCGCCGGCCGTGGCGAAGAGAATCAGCGGCATGTCCTCCTTGCGGCAGAGCTTGCAGGCGGCAACGATGGCGTTGCCGACAAAGATGCCCATCGAACCGGCCATGAATCTGAAGTCCTGGGCGGCCACAACCATGCGTGTCTTGCCGATGTTGCCGATGGCCACCAACATTGCCTCGTGCTCCTTGGTGGTCTTGCGCGCCTCGCGCAGCCTGTCCGGATAGCGCTTCGAATCGCGGAAGTGCAGTGGATCCTCGCGAGGCAGGGGAACGTCCACCAACTCGTATATCTGATTGTCGAACAAATGATCGAAGCGCTTCCTCGGAGGTATTGCCATGTGATGGTCGCATTCGGGGCAAACATAGAGCGCCCGATCGATGGACCGGTGATTGAGCATGGCGGCACACTCAGGACAGGTTGTCCACAGATGCTCGGGAACTTCCTTTCGCTTCAGTATGGACTTGAGCTTCGGTCGAACGTAATTGGAAATCCAGTTCATCGTACGCTCTTCCCTATCCGCCAGGTTTGGAGGCAACCCCGCCATGCCGGTCTTCGGGTCAAGGGGCGTGCTCCAACCGAATTGCAGGCGTTTGGCCAAAACAGACATATAGCCGCGACATGCACAATTTTCTAGAACATCACAGTCATCCTCTGCCCGAGCCAATCGCCCACCGCGGATACTCGGCGCGTTTCCCCGAAAACACCATGGCAGCCTTCTCCGCCGCCGTCGATCTCGGTTACCGCTGCCTGGAAACGGACGTGCACGTCACGGCGGACGGAACGCTGGTTGCCTTCCACGATTCCGAACTTGACCGAGTTGCGGACAGTCAGGGCAGAATCGAGGACATGTCCTGGAGCGACCTTCGAAGGGTCAAGGTTGGAGGAAGCGAACCGATTCCGCGATTCGCCGAATTGCTGGCAACCTGGCCCGACATGCGATTCATCATCGATCCCAAGGAGGACAGTTCGGTGGAGCCGTTGCATCGGGCCCTGACGCAGGCCGACTGCTGGGATCGCGTGTGTGTCGGCTCGTTCTCCGACAGGCGGCTGCACTGGCTGCGGGAACAGGCCGGCCCAAAGCTCTGCACTTCTGCCGGTCCCAAGGAAATCACCTTTTTGCGCTTTGCCAGCTATGGCCTGCCCATACCTTCCGTCGCCGCCAACTGCGTGCAGGCTCCGCTTCGCCGCCACGGACTTTCGGTGCTGGACAAGTCCTTTGTTTCCGCCGCCCACTCCCGCGGGCTGCCGGTTCAGGCCTGGACCATCAACAGCAGGAAAACGATGGAACACCTGCTCGACATCGGCGTGGACGGGATCATGACCGACGAGGCTGAACTGCTGAAGAAGGTGTTCATGCGTCGCAGCCTGTGGCGGGATTGAAGCCGAGGCCGATCAAGCGTCCCGGCAATCTCCCTGCCGCCCGGCCCGCGTTTCGGCGCGACATTGGGGAAATCGCCCTCGGCGTTACTTCGGCGATGGCCGCGTTCGAGCCCGGCGGCAGACCGGACGACGCAGTCACAGGCGGAAGCCTGCAGCCGCATTCGCATGGTGGTTCAAATTCCCGCCTTCCTGCTGTAGTCTGTGGCACCTTCAGTGGTCAGATAGGTGTGCAATGAACAAATCGAACGGCATCAAGGCGCATTTGCCCAGCAGGCACGTAAGCCAGGGCCCGGCACGGGCGCCCCATCGCTCGTACTATTACGCGATGGGCCTTGCAGAGCATGAAATCGATCAGCCCTTTGTCGGGGTTGCAACTTGTTGGAACGAGGCTGCGCCGTGCAACATCGCGTTGAGCCGCCAGGCGCAGGCAGTGAAGCTGGGCGTCAAGTCCGCCCTTGGCACCCCACGCGAGTTCACAACCATCACGGTGACCGACGGAATCGCCATGGGACATGAGGGCATGCGCTCCTCGCTCGCTTCGCGCGACGCCATCGCCGACACCGTCGAACTGACGATGCGCGGGCATTGCTACGATGCCCTGGTTGGGCTTGCCGGATGCGACAAGTCCCTGCCCGGGATGATGATGGCCATGGTTCGCCTCAACGTGCCCTCGGTGTTCATCTATGGCGGGTCCATCCTGCCAGGCCGCCTCAACGGCAGGGACGTCACCGTGCAGGATGTCTTCGAAGCTGTTGGACGCCACCAGTCGGGAACCATGTCGGACGCTGAACTTGCAGTCCTGGAACGGGTTGCATGTCCTTCCGCCGGCGCCTGCGGCGGACAGTTCACGGCCAACACCATGGCCTGCGTTTCCGAGGCAATCGGACTGGCGCTGCCGAACTCGTCCGGCGCGCCGGCCCCCTACGAAAGCCGGGACCAGTACTGCGAAGCATCCGGAACCGCGGTCATGCGGTTGCTGGACCGCAATGTTCGTGCCCGCGACGTCGTGACGCGAAAGTCGCTGGAAAACGCCGCCCGTGTCGTTGCCTGCACCGGCGGATCCACCAATGCCGGCCTGCACCTGCCGGCGATCGCCCACGAAGCCGGCATCGAGTTCGATCTCTTCGACGTCTGCGAAATCTTCAAGGAAACGCCCTATTTCGTCGACCTGAAGCCAGGCGGCCGCTTTGTCGCCAAGGATCTGTACGAGGCTGGCGGCGTGCCGGTGGTCATGAAGGAGCTGCGCAAGATCGGACTTGTCCATGAGGACTGCATCACAGTCTCGGGCAGGACGATCGGCGAGGAGCTGGACAGAGTCGAACGGAACGCCGACGGCAGGGTGATTCACCCGGTGGAAACTCCGCTTTCGACGACCGGCGGCGTCGTCGGATTGAGCGGCAACCTGGCGCCGGAGGGAGCGATCGTCAAGATTGCCGGCATGGCGCGCGAACAGATCAGGTTCACCGGACCGGCCAACGTGTTTGAATGCGAGGAGGACGCCTTCGAAGCCATCAAGAAGCGGCAGTACAAGGAGGGCGACGTCATCGTCATTCGCAACGAAGGACCCGCCGGCGGCCCCGGAATGCGCGAAATGCTGTCGACGACGGCGGCGCTTTCCGGCCAGGGCATGGGCAAGAAGGTGGCGCTGATCACCGACGGCCGGTTCTCGGGGGCCACCAGAGGCTTCTGCGTCGGTCATGTCGGGCCCGAGGCGGCGCATGGCGGGCCGATCGCCCTGATTCGCAACGGCGACATGATCGAAATCGACGCCATCGCCGGAACCCTTGGCGTCGACGTGGACGATGCCGAAATGGCGATCCGCAGGGAAGCCTGGGAGGGACCGCGAAGGACAATCTACAGTTCCGGCGCGCTGTGGAAATACGCGCAGCTCGTGGGCCCGACCCGCACCGGCGCGGTCACGCATCCTGGCGCGGCATCCGAAACCCATGTCTACATGGACCTGTGATTCTCCACCGTTTGCGCAGCCCAACTCTCGGGACCGCGCCGCGTCCTTCGATTGGCGGCCCGACGACAGTGTTCCGTCTCGCCAACAGGGCTGAAATCGCCCGGCATCCCCGGGGACCGGTGCCCTGATGCGGTCGGAGAGCTTTTCACATCTGCTGAGGCCGCTGGACTTCGGGTTCATGTCGCTGCCCAACCGCGTTGTAATGGGGTCCATGCACACCGGGCTGGAGGAATCCGGGGATTGGCGGCGCGTGGCGCAGTTCTATGTCGAACGCGCCAGGGGAGGAGCGGGACTCATCGTGACCGGCGGCATGGCTCCCAACCGCGAAGGGGGAGTCTTTCCCGACGCCGCCGGCCTTTATTCCAGCGAGGACCTGGCCGGCCATCGCTTGGTAACCGACGCCGTGCACGAAGCCGGCGGGCGGATTGCAATGCAGATCCTTCATGCCGGGCGATATGCCTACGGGAAGGACTGCGTCGCGCCTTCGGCGGTTCGCTCGCCGATATCGCCGCATGCGCCAACGGAGCTTGACGAAGCCGGCATCGAAAGGCAGCTTGCGGACATCGCCGAATCAGCCGCCCGAGCGCGTCAGGCTGGGTATGACGGCGTCGAGATCATGGGCTCGGAAGGCTATCTCCTGAATCAGTTTCTTGTCGCCAGGACCAACAAACGCAAGGATCGCTGGGGAGGGGAATATGCCAACAGGATGCGCTTCCCGGTTGAAACTGTCAGGCGCGTTCGCCGTGCGGTTGGGGACGACTTCCTGATAGTCTTCCGGCTTTCCCTCATCGATCTTGTCCCGGATGGGTCGACCTGGGAGGAGGTCACGCAGCTTGCAGCGGCTGTGGAGGATGCCGGAGCCGACATCATCAACACCGGAATCGGCTGGCACGAAGCGCGGGTGCCGACAATCGCCACCAGCGTGCCGCGCCGAGCGTTCACCTGGATTTCCCGGGAGTTGAAGAAGCACGCCCGTGTGCCGGTCATTGCCTCCAACCGAATCAACACGCCCCACGACGCGGAACAGACGCTCCGCCAGGGTTGCGCCGACCTGGTTTCAATGGCTCGTCCCTTCCTGGCGGATGCGGAGTTCGTGCACAAGGCCGCGACCGGCAGGGCGCACCTGATCGCTCCCTGCATCGCCTGCAACCAGGCCTGTCTGGATCACACGTTCACGAATCGAACATCGACCTGCCTCGTCAACCCGAGAGCCTGCCATGAAACCCTGCTGAACATTTCTCCGACCGACCGTCCTCGCCGAATCGCCGTGGTCGGCGCAGGCCCGGCCGGCTTGTCCTGCGCACTGACGGCGGCGCAGCGCGGCCACGACGCAACGCTTTTCGAACGCCAGGCGGAGATCGGCGGACAGCTCAATCTGGCAAGAAGGATCCCCGGAAAGGAAGAGTTCGACGGTCTGGTTGCCTGGTATCGTGACATGCTTTCCGAACTGCGGATAGCGGTTCGATGCGGGGTCTCGGTCGATGCCGGGGATCTTGCCGGATTCGACGAAATCGTCATTGCCACCGGCGTCCGGCCAAGAGTCGCCCGCATGTCCGGCCACGACCTGCCTCATGTCCATTCCTACCGCGATGTTCTGGAGAACAGGGTTCGGGTCGGAGATCGTGTGGCCATCGTGGGCGCCGGAGGCATCGGTTTCGATGTCGCCGAGTTCCTGACGCATGACGGCGGCGACGTCAGCGGGGACATCGCGTTGTGGAAGCGCCATTGGGGCGTGTCGAGCCCGATGGAGCACAGGGGAGGGCTTGATCCCGACGGCCCCTCTCCCGCCATGCCGCGGCGACGGCTTGCGCTGATGCAGCGAACGCCGGGACCACCTGGCCGCAAGCTCGGCAAGACGACCGGCTGGATACTGCGGTCGACCCTGAAAATGAAGGGCGTGCGCATGCTGGGCGGCGTTTCCTACGAATTCATCGACGATCGGGGAATCCACATCCGGCAGAATGGCGGCGAGATTCGCCTTGTCGAAGCGGATTCCATCGTCATGTGCACCGGTCAGGAACCGGAACGACGGCTGTCCGACGCATTGGCGCGCCAATCCCGCGAGGTGCATGTCATTGGCGGCGCCCGCGACACGCGGGGACTGGACGCCAAGCGGGCCGTCGACGAGGGAACTCGACTGGCGGCGCGGTTGTAGGCGTCGCTGCGTCCCGGTTTGGCACGACCGGTTGCGGGCATCGGCCGCTGTCGGCATGCGCCGTTCGCCGGCAGGGGGTTCAGTTCATGCGCTGTCCACGATCGGGGCCAGTTCATCGACCGCCTTCAGCATCAATCCGGCAAAGAACCGGCCCCATCTGACCTGTTCCGTCGGCTCGCGCACCCAGTCGTTCCGTATCTCGAACGCGAGGTGCGGAAGGCCCCGTGGATCGGCATGTCGCTGCATCGTGTGGCCAAAGCGGCCTTGCGCGGTGTAGGGCTGGTTCAGCGCCACCCGAACTCCCCTTTCTTGACTGGCAATGTCGTGCACCTTTTCGGCCAGGCGGCGGTCCTGATCGTACAGCAGGCCAATGTCCACCTGGCGCCGCTTTCCGAAAAACACTGGCGTGAAGGTATGAATGGACACCATCACCGAGAGATTCTTCATCTCGTTGGCGATGGCCTCGACCAGATCGTGGAATGGCTGGTAGATGTTTTCGATTCTGTCGCGCCGGTCCGCAGGCGCAATGTTGCGATTGCCGGGAATGTGGAAGATTTCGGATTGGCTGGGCATCGACTGCTCGTCGTCGGGAGAGCGGTTGCAGTCTATGACGAGCCGCGAAACCCCCGAAACGACCAAGGGTGAATCCAGCATTCCGCTGAACTCGCGGGCCACTCCCAGGGCGCCGATGTCATAGGCTGCATGGCTCGCCAAAGTCCGGGGGTCGACGCCAAGATTCTTGAAGCGTGGAGGAATGTAGGCCGACGCGTGATCGCAGACGACGAGCAACGGAGAATCCGGGTTGCCTTCGAACAGTCGTGCCGGCTGATCGTTTCCGTCGAACGTCTCGCGCTTTCCGCCGTCCACGGCGGCGTGCCAATCCACAGGCCGGCCCGCGCGAATCTTCCCTGAATGTGAACTGGCGTGCATTCGGGAAGTGTCAGCTTGCAGAACGCAGTTGATTGGTCGCTTCCACCAAGGCATGGCAGATCGCCGGATCGGTTTCGGAGTGCCCGGCATCATCCACTATCTGAAGCGAGGCATTTGACCATTCCCTGGCCAGGGCTGCCGCGGCGCGCGGAGGGCATATCATGTCGAAGCGGCCCTGAACGATTGTGCCCCCGACATTGTTGAGGAGTTGAACGCGCTTCAGGATTTGGCGCTCTTCGTCGATGAACCCTTGATTGTGGAAGTAATGGCACTCCATTCGCGAAACGTTGCGGGCAAACCAGCCGGGATATTCGGATTCCGAACAATCGGTCCTCAGCCAGAACAGCCGCGTCTCCCACAGGAACCATGCCTTGCCGAAGCGAATCTCCTCGGTGAGATCGCCGCTGAACAGGCGCCGGTGATAGGCTGCGACAACGTCGGAACGTTCCTCTTCCGGGATCAGCTGCACGAACTGGTCCCATGCATCCGGCCAGAAGGCGGCAGCGCCGCCGCCGTACAGCCACTCCAGCTCCTCCCGCGTCATCAGAAAGACGCCCCGGAGCACAAGATGCAGCGCCCTTATTGGATATGCCTGGGCATACAGCAATGCCAGCGTCGATCCCCAGGATCCGCCGAACAAAATCCAGCGTTCCACGCCCAGCACGCGGCGCAGATGCTCGATGTCGGCCAGCAGATGCTGTGTGGTGTTCGCTTCCAGGCTGCCGACGGGCTTGGACCTTCCGCATCCCCGCTGATCGAACAGGATGATCCTGAATGCCATTGGGTCGAAGAAGCGGCGCATGGCTGGAGTGCATTTGCCCCCCGGGCCTCCATGCAGCACAAGCACGGGAACGCCTTCCGGGTTGCCGCATTGCTCAACATAGAGCTCGTGGCGGTCGCCAACCGACACATACTGTTGGTCATAGGGACTGATTACCGGATATAGTGAATCCATTTCACCCTGGTCTTGTGCTTGGCTGCGGTGATGCCCTGAACTTTCGCTTCGCCATTTAGGCAATAGTGAAACGCAAACCGAAAGGGAATTCAATGCCGAGTTCCGATTCAGTCGATCCTGCGGAAATCGCCCGGTTCGAGGCGATGGCCAGAGACTGGTGGGACCCACACGGAAAGTTCCGGCCCCTGCACATGCTCAACCCTGTGCGGCTTGACTACATCAATGTCCAGATGTCGGTCGAATTTTCCAGAAACCTCCAAGATTCCCGCCCGTTCGACGGGCTCGACGTTCTTGACGTAGGCTGTGGCGGAGGCCTGTTGACCGTTCCCTTGGCCAGACTGGGCGCGAACTGCACCGGAATCGATCCTTCGCGGGTCAACATCGAGGTTGCTCGAACGCATGCCCGGCAACATGGCCTGCAAATCGACTACCGAGCCACAACCGCCGAAGAACTGGCCGCAACGGGAGAGCGATTCGATTCCCTGCTGTGCATGGAAGTGGTCGAGCACGTTACCAGCCCGCCGGAGTTCATCGCTGTCTGCGCATCCTTGTTGCGGCCGCAGGGCGTAATGATCTGCTCAACCCTCAATCGAACCGCGAGGAGCTTTGCGCTGGCAATCGTCGGCGCCGAACATGTGCTGCGCTGGTTGCCGCGAGGAACGCATGACTGGCAGAAGTTCATCAAGCCTTCGGAACTGGCGAAACACCTGACTGCAGCAGGCATGCGGCATGTGGACAGCAAGGGGTTTGTCTTCAATCCGCTGAAGCGGCGCTGGCTCCTGTCCGAACGCGACCTCAGCGTGAACTATGTCACGACCAGCATCAGATGACCGGACGCTGGAAGTCCCGCGGAAACCGGGCCCGATCGATCTTGCCGTGCGTCCACAACATGCGCTGAGCGCCTGCCGTGGCTGAGCGAAGGCGGTCTGACAGCCGACTGGTCGATTATCCGGCCTTGCAGCTGCACCGGCGGCGAGCACGAGTTCAAGGAAACCCTTGCACCTGGATGCACGAGCAGGCCGCCGAGGAACTGAGGGCGCGGCTTGAGGAAATGCTTCGCCATGATCGCAGGCGAGGAAGACGGCAGCCTGACGGCAACCTTTGAACTGGTGTTCATGACAGGTTGGGCGAGCGATGCGGGCAGCTACTGAGCTGCCCCTCATGCACCACTGAAAACCGCATTGGCGGGCATTGGCAAGCGTTCGAGCGTCGGCGGAGCAGCGCTCGAGAGTGGAATTCCCCTTGGAGAATGGCGAGACGGTGCCGTACGATTCGCGGCGGAGCCGAATGGCGGCCAGTCGCCAAGAGAGCTTGAGATTTCGGGCACGGCGCAGTTCGCATCAACGCAATTCATTGGTGGCGGCAGCAACCCGCGCAGAATATAGGGAGGCGCTTCAAGCAATCGATGGATTGAGATGGCCCATACCAGCGAAACCGCGTTCAATTTCGCGCTCGCCGAATCGCTCCGCAACAAACACCCGCTCTGGCGGGACAGTCTGCACGCCGAACAAACCAACGTGTTCCAAGGCCATGCTGGACTGCGGCCGGACATCTTGTTCCTGGCGCCCGGCTGCCAGCCCCTTGTCGTCGAGACAGAGTATGAACCGGCGAACACCGTTGAGAATGACGCAATCGGGCGCCTGGAAAGGGTGCCCGTCGGCTCCAACGACCCAGTGGAGCAGGCCATTGCCGTCCGCATCCCCATCGCCCTCGGAAAGGACCAGGGAAATCTCGCCGAGTTGATCGCTCGCGCCAAGTTTGAATACTGTGTATTCACCGGCAGCGCCAAACAGCACGAACGATGGCCATCGTCGGGCTGGCTCAGTGGTGACATCGATGCCCTCGCACAATGTGCGGAACACGCCATGATCTCGCAGCGCCTGGTCAAGCAGGGATTGGATGTACTGGAGGACGCAGTTCGAAGCGCCGCCGCTGCGATAGGCGAAGCGTATGCGCAGGGATTTGTCGACATCCAGTACAATCTTGGCAGAATTCTGTGCCAGGTTCCCGGAAAGCAGACAAACCGCATGGCGGCAACCATCATCGCCAATGCATTGATGTTCCACTCGACGATTGCCGGGTCACATTACATTCCCTCCATCTGGCAGATCCAGAATGACCCTGCACAGTCAGTGACAAGGGGATTGCTGGACACATGGAAGCGGATTCTCCAGGAGATCAATTACTGGCCGATTTTCAAGGTCGCCTCGGACCTTCTTGCCCAGATGCCTGCCGGAGCGGACGAACGCGTGCTGAATTCGCTGATCGGCGCTTCTGAAAAACTGGCGCTGAAGGGAATCAACACCCGCCACGATCTCACCGGCAGGCTGTTCCAGCAGATGATCGCCGACCGCAAGTTTCTGGCCACGTACTACACCCTGTCAACCAGCGCCGCCCTGCTGGCGGAGCTGGGTATCGGCATGCTCGACCGAGACTGGTCCGACCTGGACAGTTACCCGAAATTGCGGATCGCCGATCTTTCATGTGGCACCGGCACACTGCTTTCGGCTGCCTATCACGCGGTGCTTGCGCGCTACCGCCATGCCGGCGGCGATGATCGCAAGATACATCGGAAAATGATCGAGAATGCGATGGTGGCGGCTGACATCATGCCCGCCGCCACGCACCTTTGCGCTGCGCAGTTGTCAAGCGCTCACCCTTCAGTGACCTACAACGCCACCAGAGTATACACGATGCCATACGGCGCCGCTGGACTAGGCGAAGGGCACAGGGGACTTTCCATAGGATCGCTCGATCTGATCGAAGACGAGACAAGCATGTCTCTTTTTTCAACCGGCAGGTGCCAGGCACAAGGCGGCGGAGAAGCCACGGAAGTGCCGGATATCCGGCTGCCCCATGGCTCGTCCGACTTGGTGATCATGACCCCGCCGTTCACCAGGCCCGGCAGTGACGTTGATACGGATCAGCCCATCCCATCATTTGCCGGCTTCGATACGTCGGCAGAAGAACAGCGTCTCATGTCGGCAGAACTCAGTCGCATTCGCAGAGGGCTTG
>JAPOOS010000177.1 GCA_026713305.1 Paracoccaceae bacterium | reverse complement strand
GCTGGCCAGGCGCGTCCTGCGGAAGGATTGGCCGTTCAATTGCTTGACGAAGTTGGCATGGACAACCACACTGCCTCCAATTGGAGGAGGCGGGAATATGCGAATCGCTTCGCAGGGCACCCAACTGGACTGGCCAAGCTTCTTTCAGCCCGTTGCCTTCGAATGCGCCGCACTACAGCGCCTGCAGTCTGTTCCCCCCTTTTGCCACACTCGGCACGGGCATGGTTTTCGGCGCTGGCGGTGCCGCCGATTTTCTGCATGATTGTTTCTCGTCCGTTTCCAATGAGCATTCAAGATCCATCCAAGACCAGAACCCCGATTGGCGTTGTCGCGCTTCCAGCATGGACACTTGCCGCGGCTGGAACCTGCGCCTGTTCATGGCCTCTCCCATTCCGGATCAATTCTCCACAGCCACATCCCTCCAGTGCGCAGCCTGACCCAAGGCACGTCCTGTGCCCAAACTGAGGAAGGGCAGCGCTGTTTGAACCGCCGAGGATTCGATTCAGGTGTTGCACAGCGCCTCCGCCTCGAATATAGTGGCGGCAAGCGCCGCTACCTTCAGTCATTGGCTGAATTTTTGAATCAGTGATGTCTTACCGGCCCGTTCATCTCATGCGTTTCAGCAAAATGCCGGCTTTGGTCGTCGTGGCCGACTTGCCGACTGACCAAACGACGCCTTTCCTCCTTGTTCCCGGCAATCAAATGCGTGCACAGCTTGCCACAGACGCAGCTGTGCTGGCGGTCAGAAAGCTGCGGCTTTCGGGCACGTTCCAGCCGCTCCCCGGTGGCGACTGGCAAATTCGCGCGCAGTTCGGAGCAACGATAACACAGGAATGCGTCCTGACTTTGGAAAACCTGAAGACGCGAATTGATGTGCCTGTTCAGCGAACGTTTGTCGCGAGCAAGGTCCGCTACAACCCCCTGCCGGACATGAGGATTCCGGACGACGAAAACCTGGACTTGCTTTCCGCGGAATTCGATCTCTACGGAATTGCCTTGGAAACCATCATGCTCGAAAAGCCGCTCTATCCTCAAGTGGCGGGCGCTCGCCTAGACGCTTCACGGGCTGATCCCGGCGACCAATCGCCCGAGGACGCACTTTCGCGCGAAAGCCCGCTTGCCAACCTGTCGGAGCTCTATCGCCAGTCAAGAAGATAGTTGCCGGCCGCCAATCCGAAGCATCTGACTTCCCTGACGCCTCAGTCCGGCCGTGGCCACGCGTTCCGTACCCCGCTCACGCATGGAAAGGCGATTCTGCAATTGCAGTCTCCACAGAGTTTCCCGGCGTCGACAACTGTTGAAGTGCGCTGAATCCGGTTGGCGCCGGTCAATGACGGAGCGTGAACAGCCGAACGAGAACGATTGTGCAATTCCGAACGGACACTTGGGTGCCAATTCGCGCCATTCGCGAGGCTTCGAAAAGGTTGAATCCGATGAATACTGCATTCGCGTGCAATTTCGTTGTTTTGCCTTGCAATAACTTGTTACAATACTAACTCGCATTCAGTTCAGCTGCGGCATGCGAACGTTCGCATTGCAGGGGCATGGCACTGTGACAGTTTCCGACTTTGGCGCCAATTGACGATTGAGGAATTCCATGGCCGTACAGAAGAACAAAGTTTCCACCTCACGAAGAAACATGCGAAGGTCGCATCACGCTCTCCCTTCCTCGGGCTACTCGGACTGTCCCGAATGTGGCGAATTGCGCCGGCCTCACCACGTATGCCCGAGCTGCGGGATGTATCGCGGCCGTGAAGTCAGGCACTACGAGGAGGATTGGGACGAGGACGAAATCTAGTCTGCAACCGAAGCTCTGGATCTTGGTGCCCGCATGGACACGATCATATCCGTTGATGCCATGGGAGGCGACCGTGGCCCGGAGGCGGTTGTCGAAGGCGTGTCCAGAGCGGCGGCTTCAAGTCCGGGAATCCACTTCCTTATCCACGGCGACAGCGAAGTTCTCAATGAATGCCTGCGCCGCCATCGGCGGCTTGGCGACAGGTGCACGGTGAGGCACAGCGAAGCTGTCGTCAGCATGTCGGAGAGGCCCAGCCAGGCGGTGCGCCACGGGAAGGGTTCGTCGATGTGGGCGGCCGTGGATTCGGTCAAGCGCGGCGATGCCAGCGCCGTGGTCTCCTGCGGCAACACCGGAGCGCTGATGGCAATTTCGCTGCTCCTGCTGAAGAAGGCTCCTGGAATCCATCGGCCTGCAATCGCCTGCCTATGGCCGTCTTACAACGAGCATGGCTTCAACATCCTTCTGGACGTGGGCGCCGACATCAAGGCGGACGAGGAGGACCTGTTCAAGTACGGGCTGCTCGGCGCCGCCTATGCCAAGACAGGGCTGGGTGTCGCATACCCGCGCGTCGGCCTGCTCAACGTCGGCACGGAATCCTTCAAGGGCAGGAGCGAGATCCAGGCTGCCGACAAGCTGATGGACCAACGTCAGTTCGACGGCGAATACAGTTACGTTGGCTTCGTTGAAGGCAGCGACATACCCTCGAACCGCGTCGATGTCATTGTCACCGATGGCTTCACCGGAAACATTGTCATCAAGAGCGTGGAGGGAGCCGCCTCGCTGATCCGGGCGTTCCTGAAGGATGCTTTCCGCCATACCATGCTGTCACGCTTGGGCGGCGTGTTTGCAATCACGTCAATTCGACGGCTTTTCAAGCGCATTGATCCGCGCCGAGCCAATGGCGGCGTGTTTCTTGGCCTGAACGGCACCGTCGTGAAATCCCATGGAAGCGCCGACCCAATTGCCGTTGAAGCCGCAATTGAGTTCGCCGGCAAACTCGCAAAGTCGCATGTCACTTCGGGTGTCGTGACCGAGTTGTCGAGCAAGGGACAGCGCACCGGCACGGCATCCATCGAACCGGGAGCCAACACCGCATGACGGAACTTGATGCCGTCATTGAAGGAACTGGGCACTTCCTGCCCAGCAACGTGATTGACAACACACACTTTGAAAGTTTCCTGGACACCAGCGACGAATGGATCCAGTCTCGCACCGGCATCCGCACGAGATGCTTTGCCGCGGAGAACGAAACAACCTCCGATCTGGCAATTGCCGCATGTGCCGAGGCGATGAAGAACGCTGGCGCAGGTCCCGAAGACATCGACCTGATCGTGCTCGCGACCTCAACGCCCGACTACACGTTTCCGGCCACCGCGACGCTTGTCCAGAACGCGCTGGGAATTCGCCAGGGATTCGCCTTCGACATACAGGCCGTTTGCTCCGGGTTCGTGTTCGCGCTCGCGTCCGCCTCAAGCTTCCTCCAAACCGGCGCGGCAACCAGGGCCTTGGTTGTGGGCGCCGAGACATTTTCACGCATTCTGGACTGGAAGGATCGATCGACCTGCATTCTGTTTGGCGACGGAGCGGGCGCTGTGGTGCTGGCTGCGCAGCCGCGCGGGAAGTCGCAGCCACGACGTGGAATTCTGGCTTCGGATGTCAAGTCGGACGGCCGTTACCGGGAACTGCTCTATGTCAATGGCGGTGTTTCCAAGACAGGCACGGTCGGGCATTTGACAATGAAGGGGAAGGAAGTGTTTCGCCATGCGGTTTCAAAGTTGGCGGTGTCCACCAATGCCGCACTGGATCAGGCAGGATTGACGACTTCGGATGTCGACTGGGTTGTTCCGCACCAGGCCAACGTTCGCATTCTCAATGCCCTGATGTCGCGCCTTGGTCTCGAGAACGAAAAGCTGGTTTCAACGGTTGCCACACAGGGCAACACATCGGCGGCGTCGATACCGCTGGCCCTTTCCATGGCCAATTCGAAGAATCTGTTTCAGGACGGCGACATAGTGGTTTCGCAGGCAATCGGTGGAGGGTTCGCCTGGGGAACATGCGTGATGCGGTGGTGATTGGAAGGCTCAACCATGGCGCAAGTCCGAGTTGAACCGGCTGACTGCAACGTCGGCAAATCGCATCTGGCCATTGTTCGTCGGACCCCGCTATCCACGAGGCCGCCGGCATGAAGGTCACGGTTGCACAACCCGCGGCAGGCGGCTGTGGTCACAGGACCGGTCATGGCTCCGCGTATCGATGAACCGCTTGCCTTTGCACGTTGACAGTTCATTGCCAGCCGGCATGCTTCCAGTTGCGGCAGAGTAGATCGGCCACCATGGCAAAGGAACACAGGCAGGAAGCGCTTCTGTCCATCGGCAAGGTTGCCGAACTTCTTGACCTGAAGCCTCACCTGATCCGCTACTGGGAAAGCCAGTTCGAGGAGCTTGCGCCCCGCAGGCGCGGCAATAGGCGCTTGTACAGCGAATCCGACATCGAACTGCTGAGAGGACTGAGAAAGCTCCTGCGAGAGGTCGGCATGACCAGCAAGGGAGTAAAGGAATTGCTGGCCGACAAGGGTGTGGACTACGTCGCAGGTCTCGACCGCGATGCCGGAGACGAATCCGAGGGCAGTCACTTCAAGCTGCCGCCACCGCTGTTGCAGACCAAGCGCCTCGAGGCACTCGGAACCAAGTCCGAATTCAAGATGGCCACGCCTCCGGCAATCGATGGCCACGCCAGAAGGCAATTGGTGAAGATTCTCGATCGCCTGACTGCTGTCCAAGATCGCATATCCCGCGAGACGGCGGCGAATCGGCCGGAAGAAGGAAGCAGTTGACCACGGCTGGTCCGTCGGCCGGGGACCGCCTTCCCTGACAGCCTGCCTCAAAGCTTGCTTGAATTCCGACAGCACCCGCAAACTGCAGAGAACCGGCGGTCTCCCGAACCTGGATTCGGCGCTTTCCGAAATCAGGGCCCGCTACCGGCACAGCAGTTCGTGGCCAAGGTTTTCTCTTCCGCAGGTTCGAGCTTCCACGAATTTGACAGCAAGACCTGCCCCTTGAACGCGCTGCCATTGACGCCACGGGCCCGTTCCGGAAAACTCACGGCGACGGGATGGGCGACGCTCTCCGGAAAGGCAAGAACAACAATGATCGCGACCAGATCGCAGATGACGTAGAGCGTGGCGGCTTTGCATATGTCGTTCATTGTCGTGCCTTCGGTCGCCCCGGTGCAAGCCATCAGCTGCGTGAAGGCGACGGCCGCAGACACGATCATCAGAACCATGACTGAAATGGTCGCGCTGCCGAACAGCGACTTGGAGAGGACATCCCAATTGAGACGTCGTTTCGCGGCCGCCAGCGCAAGCGTGGCGAATCCCCAGCAAAATGACGCCAATCACCGAAAACACAATGACGCTCAGCGGCAGGATGTTGATGGCCGCGGATGATCCGCTTCCCACCTGGAACGGCTGCATCGCACCTGGACTTTGCTCAGGCCTTTCGATGCGCCTCGCGGCTGCGCTTTCTAAGATCGCGGAGAACCTCCAGTTCCCGACTGCTGGGCAACGTCGTCTCCTGGAGCGGATCTGCGAAATTGACCTCCCAGCCCACCGTTTCGCACAGTTCCTCGCGCGACACGCCGGGATGAAGCGACACGACCTGCAATTCGTTCGTGTCTTTCGCAGGCTTCCAGATTGCAAAGTCTGTGACCAGCAACTGGGGCCCGGCCGTGTCGATGCCGAGTCGCCGCCGGTGGTCGCTTCCGTCGCCAAACCCAAACGACGTGAAGAAGTCGATGCACTTCACGAAACTCCGGCGCGCCTGCTTCATGACAATGTAGGTTTTCTTGCTGAGCGCCGCTATCTCGGGCGCTCCGCCGCCGCCGGGGAGGCGCACCCTTGGCTTGCGATAGTCGCCGATGACCGTCGTGTTGATGTTTCCAAATCGATCAAGTTGGGCGGCGCCGAGAAATCCGACCGTGATCCAGCCGCCTTGAAGCCAGTAGCGGAACATCTCCGGTCCCGAGACGGTTGTCAGGGCGGATGTGCACAATTCTCCGTCTCCGATCGACAGCGGCAACACCGAAGGCGCTGCGCCGATCGTGCCGGACTCGTAGATCAGCGTAATGCCGGGCGCAGACAGCAAACGCGCCAAATTGCATGCAGCCGAAGGAGCTCCTATCCCGACAAAGCAAACGTCGCTGCTACTGAGGGCTCTCGCTGCTGCCACAATCATCATTTCGTCCGGTGTATAGTCCATCGCAACCTACAGCCTGCAGTTCTTGACGCGGGCGCGAAAATCCTCGGGACCTGCGCCATGAACATGCTCGTCAATCCATTCGAGAAAGCGTTTCCGATCGCTGGATATGGCATCCCAGGCAATATAGAAGGCGTTGTCGCGCTCGTAGTACCCATGTGCATAGGACGGGTGCGCACCGCCGGGAACCACTGAAATTGCGTCGACCGTGAAGGCCGGCAGCACACGGGAATTGGTGTGGCAATCAAGATCGTCCACCACTTCCTCCACCGTCACGATGGTCCTGCATGCAGCCAGCGCCACGTGTCTGGAAACGCCCACGATCCCCTCGAGCAGCACATTCCCCAAGCGGTCAGCCCGCTGCGCGTGGATCACGGCAACGTCGGGACGCAGTGAGGGAACGGCAGCCAGTTCCTCTCCCGTAAACGGGCAGGTAACGGTCCGGATGTTGTCATTGACATCAGCCAGACCTGGCCCCTGATAGCCTCTCAGGACCGCAAACGGCAGATTGGCAGCTCCGGCCTCGTAGGCGTTCGCCATCGCCGAGTGGGAATGTTCCTCAATTTCCAGTTTGTGCGGCCAGTCGTTTTCGACGGCGTCGCGAATTCTTCTGAGAAGGCCCACTCCCGGATTGCCGGCATATGAGAATATCAGCTTCCGAGCCGCGCCAACTCCG